>NZ_KV801042.1:0-14705 GCF_001810365.1 Corynebacterium sp. HMSC055D05 | reverse complement strand
GAGCAATACGATCCCTGACGTTATGAAACGTCTGTCGTGAGATCTGCTCATCCTTGCAAAACTGCTTGATGGTTTTTCCGTCGCGGACCGGATCGAAATCCGCGATCTTTCTGCGTGTGTGCGATGAAATAGCCATCCGACCATTTCACCGGTTCAGTGTCCAAAAAGTCTCTAGACATCGTGTCCAATAAGTGACTGGACTCCATGTCCAAAAAGTCATGAGACATGACACCGCGCAACTAGACGACCAGCACTAAGGGCGTCGCGTTGATCATTAGACTGAGTCGTTATGGAAATGGGGTATGAAGAGATCGTCCAGCGCCTTTTGGAGAAGAGTAAAGAAGCCTTCATTCTTGCGTTGGAGCTTTACAACCGTCCGACTCTGAAATATCACGCTGAGTCCTGCTCGATATTTCTTTGTAATGCTTGGGAGCTCATGCTCAAGGCGTACTTAGTCAAAGAACGAGGAGTCGAGGCTATCTACTACCCCGATGAGCCGGGGAAGACAATCGCGCTTGCGGATTGCCTGAAGAAAATTTTTACGAACGACAAAGATCCATTACGGGTGAACATGGCTGAGATCATCCGCTTCCGTAACATGCAATACGCATTTCATTACTGACGAGTATGAGATCTTTATCGGTCCATTCCTGCAGAAGTCAGTGATGAACTATGCAGACAAACTGCTCGAGCTGCATGGGGAGTCTGTAAGTGAATTAATTCCGGAAAATCACCTCACGCTTGCTGTGCGTCGTGGTGCTATTGACCCCGACGTTATCCGGGCAAAATATGAACCATACGTCGCGGAGAAGCTCCTAAAAATGAGGCAGTTTGCAGCAGACGCGGCTGGTACAGGTGAAGGGGGAGCCGCTGCTGCGATTTATGAGACGAACCTCCGCATCGTTAAGAAGTCAAAGGATGCTGATCTCAATGTCTATATCGATAGCGATGCTGATGCGGGCATTGCCATTGTCAAGGATGTCCGCGATGCAGCTAGTTACTACCCGTACACCAAAAAATTAGCGGTTAACGAGGTGCTCAAGCGCCTCGCAAAGTCGAAGACAACCATCTATCACCGTGGAGAAAAACGCAGATTTAACAAGTATGACTTCGATCTTTTCATCAAAGTTTTTCAACTCCGGGACGACGAACGGTACGCCTACGACCGCAGTACGGCTGGAGAGAATGCGACAATGTGGACATATTCCCAGCAGGCCGTCGAGTTTGTAGTTGGTTATCTGCAGAAGGACCCAGAAGGGTGCCTCGACGCGCTTAAGAGAAAAGTAGGAAAATAAAAACGCCAACCCTCGGAGCAAAGGAATTCTCAGGCCGAAGCCCTACTCCCATTCGGGAACCCAGCTTTATCCTTCTCGGGTTGGCGCTGTAGTCATAATGCTAATTGCACATGTTGTCTTGCACAACACTTATTTGCCTATCGGGGAGCAGTGTTGGGCAAAAAACATGAGGTAAAAACGTTGAAAAACGTGTCTTCAAAGCCCTTTGGTCTTTTAAAGGAGCTGGCCTCCCCCTGATCGTCTAGCTGCTCTTTTGCGCGACTAGACGATCTTTCTTTTATCGACCATCGTTTCCATCATCACCTGGGGAAACATTTTCGACGAAAGCTGATCGTCTAGCACGCACTGCCACGCAACTAGACGACCAGCGAAAACACCCCGTCAACCCCACCTTGAGCCACTCTCGCGCAACTTTTTTCGCGTTGACAGGAACAGACTCAACTTCTCGTGCGTTACACATAGTGCGAAACAAAATTTAGGCACGAAAGGATGATGCGATATGGCATCGAAGTACACACAGAAGACGCAGGAGGCTTTGCAGCAAGCGCAGATGCGTGCGTCGGCTGCGGGGAACCCGGATATGCGCCCGGCTCATGTGCTTGAGGCGTTGCTGAAGCAGGATGGCGGCATTGCTGCCCCGGTGCTCAAGGCCACGGGTGTGGATCCGGAGACGGTGGCGCGCGAGGCTGGCGAGCTGATTAGTGGTTACCCGAGCGCGGAGGGCCAGGGCATGGCCAACCCGGGGATTAATAGGGATCTGCAGACGGCGCTGAGTGTTGCGCAGGATCTTGCAGGTGAACTTGGCGACGAATACGTTTCCGCCGATGTTCTCCTCGCCGCGATTGCAAAGGGCAAGGACGATGCGGCCGAGTTGCTGCAGAAGCGTGGCGCGACGTTTGAGGCGCTCAAGGAGGCGTTCCCGTCGGTTCGTGGTGGCAAGAAGGTCACCTCGGAGAATCCGGAAGATCAGTTCCAGGCGCTGCAGAAGTACTCGACGGACCTGACTGCTCGTGCGCGTGAGGGCAAGATTGATCCGGTGATCGGCCGCGATTCGGAGATTCGCCGTGTGGTTCAGGTGCTTTCCCGTCGTACGAAGAACAATCCGGTGCTGATCGGTGAGCCGGGCGTCGGTAAGACTGCGATCGTTGAGGGGCTTGCGCGCCGCATTGTGGCGGGCGACGTCCCGGAGAGCCTGAAGGGCAAGACCCTGATTTCGTTGGATCTTGGCTCGATGGTTGCGGGTGCGAAGTACCGCGGTGAGTTCGAGGAGCGTCTGAAGGCTGTGCTCGATGAGATTAAGGAGTCGAACGGCCAGATCATTACGTTTATCGACGAGCTGCACACCATCGTCGGCGCCGGCGCCACCGGTGATTCCGCGATGGATGCCGGCAACATGATTAAGCCGTTGCTGGCTCGCGGTGAGCTGCGTCTGGTCGGTGCGACGACGCTCGACGAGTACCGTCAGTACATCGAGAAGGATGCCGCCCTGGAGCGTCGCTTCCAGCAGGTTTACGTTGGGGAGCCGACGGTCGAGGACACGATCGGTATTCTGCGTGGCCTGAAGGAGCGCTACGAGGTGCACCACGGTGTGCGAATCCAGGACTCGGCGCTGGTGTCGGCGGCGGAGCTTTCCAACCGCTACATCACGAACCGGTTCTTGCCGGATAAGGCGATCGATCTTGTGGACGAAGCCGGCTCCCGCCTCCGTATGCAAATCGATTCTTCCCCGCAGGAGATTGATGAGCTGGAGCGTATTGTTCGTCGTCTAGAAATCGAGGAGATCGCGCTGCAGAAGGAGTCTGACGCGGCGTCGAAGCAGCGTCTCGAGCACCTGCGCGAGGAACTTGCTGATCAGCGCGAACGCCTCGGTGAGATGAAGGCGCGTTGGGAAAACGAGAAGGCTGAGGTGAACAAGGTCCAGTCCGCGAAGGAGGAGCTCGAGCGTCTGCGCAACGAGTCCGAGATTGCGGAGCGCGACGGCGACTATGCCAAGGTCTCCGAGCTGCGCTACGGCCGCATCCCCGAACTGGAGGCGGAGGTAGCCAAGGCGGAGTCTGAGGCCAGTAACAAGACGATGCTGGAGGAGGAAGTCACGCCGGACATCATCGCCGATGTCGTCTCTTCCTGGACGGGCATTCCGGCCGGCAAGATGATGCAGGGTGAGACCGAGAAGCTGCTCAACATGGAATCTGTGCTGGGTGAGCGTGTCGTCGGCCAGAAGGAAGCCGTCGTCGCGGTGTCGGACGCGGTGCGTCGCTCCCGTGCGGGCGTGGCGGATCCGAACCGTCCGATCGGCTCGTTCCTCTTCCTCGGCCCGACGGGTGTGGGTAAGACGGAGTTGGCCAAGTCGCTTTCGGAGTTCCTTTTCGACGACGAAACCGCAATGATCCGCATCGACATGTCCGAATACGGTGAGAAGCACTCGGTTGCGCGCCTGGTCGGTGCCCCTCCGGGATACGTCGGCTACGACGCTGGCGGCCAGCTCACTGAGGCTGTTCGTCGTCGCCCGTACTCGCTCGTGCTTTTTGACGAGGTAGAGAAGGCCCACCCTGACGTCTTCGATGTACTTCTCCAAGTGCTGGACGAAGGCCGCCTCACCGACGGTCAGGGCCGCACGGTCGACTTCCGCAACACGGTGGTGATCCTGACCTCCAACCTGGGCGCCGGTGGCGACCGCGACCAGATCATGGAGGCTGTGAAGCGCCACTTCAAGCCGGAGTTCATCAACCGTCTCGACGACGTTGTGGTGTTCGACCCGTTGAGCAAGGACCAGTTGGTCGGCATCGTCGACATCCAGCTGGAGGGCCTGGCCGAGCGTCTCGCCGCCCGCCGCCTGGTGCTGGAGGTGTCGGATTCGGCGAAGTCCTGGCTCGCAGATCGCGGCTACGACCCGGCCTACGGCGCTCGTCCGCTGCGTCGCCTGATCCAGCAGGCCATCGGTGACCGTCTGGCGAAGAAGTTGTTGGCCGGTGACATCCGCGACGGTGACACCGTCCATGTCGATGTTGCCGACGGCGGCGAGTTCCTCGACGTCACTGCTGGCGTCAGCGCCGCTTAGTTCGGTGCTGTCGCTGTAAGCCCAGGTCGGGTGGAGAAAATCCGCCCGGCCTTTTCTTCTACCGGCCCCATTTTCCTAAACATTTGTCGCTTAATGGAAACGTGTTTCACTTCACTCGACGTACTCCGGTGTGCTCCGTATCATTCATGGCGACCGTCCCCTTTAGGAAAGGAGCACCACATGTCCACCCCAACTTCTATGCGCGCAGCAGTTGCCGAACAGTTCGGTCCAACCGTCAATGTCAAGGAAATCGACCTTCCCAAGCCGGGCCCGTTCCAGGCACTGGTGAAGCTCTCCGCCAGCGGCATCTGCCACACCGACCTCCACGCAGTGGAAGGTGACTGGCCGGTGAAGCCGGCTCCGCCGTTCGTGCCTGGTCACGAGGGCGTCGGTGAGGTCATCGAGTTGGGGCCGGGTGAGCATTCGGTCAAGGTTGGCGACATGGTCGGCAACGCTTGGCTCTGGTCCGCATGTGGTGAGTGCGAGTTCTGCCGCACCGGCCGTGAGACGTACTGCAAGCAGGCAGAATACGGCGGCTACACGGTGAATGGTTCCTTCGGCGAGTACATGCTCGTGGATACGCGCTACGCCCCGCGCATCCCGGAAGGCGCCGACCCGGTCGAGGTCGCACCGATCCTCTGCGCTGGCGTCACCGTGTACAAGGGCCTGAAGGAAGCACAGACCAAGCCGGGCCAGTTCATGGTCATCTCCGGCATCGGTGGCCTCGGCCACCTCGCGGTGCAGTACGGCGTGGCTATGGGCATGCGCGTGATTGCGGTGGACATTGCCGACGACAAGCTCGAACTGGCTAAGGAACTCGGCGCTGAGTTCACCGTTAACGCTGCTAACACCGACCCGGGTGAGGCTGTGCAGGAGTTCACCGACGGCGGCGCGCACGGCGTGCTGGTCACGGCGGTGCACCCGGCTGCTTTCGGCCAGGCCATCGCGATGTGCCGCTCCAACGGCACGATCGTCTTCAACGGTCTGCCTCCGGGGGAGTTCCCGGCACCGATCTTCGACATCGTGCTGCGTGGCATCACCATCCGCGGCTCGCTGGTCGGCACCCGTCAGGACATGGCGGAGGCGCTCGACTTCTACGCCCGCGGCGAGGTGAAGCCGCATGTCACGGCGTGCGAGCTCGACGACGTGAACAAGGTGTTTGAGGACATGCGCAACGGCAAGATCGCTGGCCGTATGTCCATCAAGTACTAGGCGTTCCGCTCTTCGCCTGTGGCGTGTTTTTCTGTACACTAGCCGACAGACCGTCTTGATAGACCTTGTCTTCGGCGGTGAGGGTCTTGTTGAAGCATTTGTTGCTTGCAAGGCCCTCGTTTCGTTTAGCACTGTGACTTCGTCGAAGGGGGCGACGGCGCACAGCGACCGAAACCCTACAAACCACCAACCCTTCCAACAATCCGGCCACTCCGAGATACACTGCCCTTTATGCAGCCGACTACGACGATTCTCACCCGTGTTGTCATTCCTGGTGTGGAGAGTGAGCAGCTTCGGGCTCAGCAGATTGGGTCGAATTTGTTTGTGGTGGCGAGTGTGCCGTTCGTCGATACGACGCTCGCGCTGGGGGACATTGTGGAGTGCGTGCTGGTCGGGGGCGCGTTCCATGTGGATCGTGTGGTGGTGCGTGGGGGCGCGTCGACGGTGCGTGTGTTGCCGGAGGATGAGAGTCCGCAGGAGATTGCGGCGACGCTGCTGGCGTTTGGTTGTCGCGTGGAGTTGGGCCCTGGTGGCATGTTGGCGGCGAGCATTGGTGCGGATTGTCCGCGCGAGGGAATCGCGGAGTGGCTTGGCGGTTTGGCGGAGCAGGGTGCGATTCAGCTTGCTCCGGGCTACATGGCTTAGCAGCGGCACCAACCGCCTTACACCGCGCCCCGACCCCGAAACCTCGTTACACTTGCGCGCATGAGCGTTTTCGTTTCTGCCGCGGATCTCAATGAACGTATTCAGGCTGGCCTGAAGCAGACCGTTATTGCTTCGCTGTGGGAGCCGGAGGCTGGTAAGGCGTGGTCGAAGTTTCAGTCTGAGCATGTGCCGACGGCGTTGTTTTGTGATCCGTCGTCGCAGTTGGCGGGGCTGCCGGGTCGCAAGGCGGGGCGTAACCCGTTGCCGGCGTTTGGTGTGGTGAAGAAGGCGGTTGCGAATTGGGGGATCGAGGAGGATCGCCCGGTGTACATCTACGACGGTGGCAACGGGCTGTTCGCGGCGCGCACGTGGTGGATTTTGCGTTGGGTGGGCGTGACTGATGTGCACATCGTGGATGGTGGGTTTGCGGCGTGGAAGCGCGAGAAGCTCCCCACGGTGGCGGGTCCGGGTGGCATTGTGGTGCCGCGCGAGCCGGAGCGCCTGGAGCCGGGGAGTATGCCGACGGCGTCGATGGAGGATGTCCGCGAGTTTGAGGGCATGATCCTGGACGCGAGGAGCGCGCGCCGTTTCGCAGGCCGCCGCGAGATCCTGGACCTGCGCGCGGGTCACATTCCGGGTGCGGTGAATCTGCCGGTGACAGATCTTTTCGACGACACCACGCACCTGATCAAGGACACCAACACCATCCGCGGCCGCCTGGCGGAGGTCGGCATTACCCAGAACACGGATCCGGAGAGCGTGATTACGTATTCGGGTTCGGGCAACCACTCGGCGAAGTTGTTGGCGGCGATGGAGCACGCTGGCCTGCCGGTGTTGACGCACTATGTGGGCGGTTGGTCGCAGTGGAGTGCGAATAAGGAGAACCGCGTGGTTACGCGTGTTTAGCGTGTCGTGTCGGCGGGCGCTGTAACATCGTCGCTGATGATTGCTGTGCTGTTAGTTCTCGCGTTTGTGGCGCTCGCCGCTGGTGTTGCGCTGTTTATCGCTGATGCGCGTGAACGAAGCCCACGGCGTGCGTGGGCGCGGCAGCACGGTTTTACGTTTGCCAAGGTAGACGATCTGTTGGCGGCGGAGTGGCGTCGTGGTGCGGCGTCTGCGGGGGCGACGGCGCGCGAGGTCGTGTCGGGCTCCGCGTTCGGCCATGATCTGCACTTGGCGGATTTGGGGGAGACGACGGTGCTCGCGGTACCCACCGGCCGCGAGGCGGATGTTGTGGTGGATATGCGCCGCGACGGGTTCGAGCCGACACAGCGCGACGATGACCTGGTGGAGGCCACCCGCGAGGGCGCGTTCACGGTCCATGCCACGAGTGTTGGCCCTGCGCGCAGGCTTATCGACGACCGCGTGCGCACCGCCCTATCCACCCTCCCGCCCGCAGTCAACGCGGTGTGGTTCGAGGGGGCGTGGGTGATTGCCCAGTTCGCACCGGGGTCAACGGCGCAGGATTGGGATGCGTCGTTGGCCGCGGTGGCGCTGCTGGCGGATGCTGCGCGCACACTCCCGCCGGTCGAGGATGCTCCGTTGTGGGTGGGGGAGGAGAAGGTGCAGGGGGTCGTCGAAAAGCAAGCGGGCCCTGAGCGGCCGGAAGATCCGGTGGAGCTGCCCACGCGGGTCACGGGTGGGGAGCGCGGTGAGGTCGAGGAGCGCGATCTTGGTGGCGACGATGTTGCCGCGATTGCTGGCGACGAGCGCACCGGCACCGACCTGACACGGGTAAAGCGTGTGCAGGGACCGTCGTCGATTTTTGATTCTGAGGAGAAATGATGAAAGAACAACTTGCTGAACTGGTCAAAGAGCTTGCCGTGGTACACGGGAAGGTAACGCTGTCGTCGGGCAAGGAGGCTGATTACTACGTGGATCTGCGTCGCGCGACGCTGCACCACGAGGCCAGCCCGCTGATCGGCAAACTGCTGCGTGAACTCACCGCTGACCTGGACTTCGACGCTGTTGGCGGCCTGACCCTGGGCGCGGACCCAGTGGCTACTGCCGTGATGCATGCGGAGGGGCGCCCGATCGACGCGTTTGTGGTGCGCAAGGAAGCGAAGAAGCACGGTATGCAGCGCCGCATCGAGGGCCCGTCCATCAAGGGCAAGCGCGTGCTGGTGGTGGAGGACACCACCACGACCGGCAACTCCCCGCTGACCGCCGTGGAGGCCTGCCGTGCGGAGGGCGCCGAGGTGGTTGCGGTGGCCACGGTGGTCGATCGTGCGACGGGTGCGGACAAGGTGATTGCGGACGCCGGCCTGGAGTACCGCTACCTGCTGGGCCTGGAGGATCTCGGGCTTGCCTGAGTTAGATAATGGGAAGGGCCCGACCGAGTGGATGGAGGGCCGCCACGGTGTGGGCCCCTGGGAGGGCGAGTGGCCGGATGATCCGCGCTACGACCCGGAGTACCTCGAACACGGCGACACCCGAAACGTTGTCGATGCCTACCGTTACTGGTCGCTGGACGCGGTCGTCGCAGATCTGGATACGCGCCGGCACCCGTTCCATGTCGCGATTGAGAACTTTGAAAACGACATGAACATCGGCACCGTCGTGCGCACCGCGAACGCGTTTCTGGCCAAGGAGGTCCACATCGTGGGCCGGAAGCGTTGGAACCGGCGCGGCGCGATGGTGACGGACCGCTACCAACATATTCGTCACCACGAAACGGTCGCGGATCTCATCGAGTGGGCGAACGGCGAGGGCATCGCTGTCGTGGCCATCGATAACACCCCCGGATGCGTACCCCTGGAAACAGCCGAGCTGCCCCGCGAGTGCGTGCTCCTCTTCGGGCAGGAAGGCCCCGGCGTGACCGAGGCCGCCCAGGAGGCGGCGGTGATGACCTGCTCAATCGCCCAATTCGGCTCGACGCGCTCGATTAACGCGGGCGTGGCGGCGGGGATCGCCATGCATGCCTGGATCCGCCAGCATGCAGACCTGTCTCACGCGTGGTAGCAAAACGGCGCGGTCTGGCAATATAACAGGCAAAATAACTGGCAACACACGTGGAAACGTCACTACTTAGAGGAGACATCAGTGCCTGAAACCTGGGCGCATCGTGCTGATTTGGCGGAATCGGCAATTACTGAACGTCACGCCCAGAAGCTCTGGATGTTGCCGAAAACCAACATGGCGGTCGTCGCCTGGCCGCCGGGGCTGAAAGACAAGCTGTTTTGGCACTGGCACTACTGGTGGCAGGCGCAGTACCTGGATTGCCAGGTGGATGCGGCGATGCGACGTCCGACGAAGACGCGTCGGCGCCGGATCCTCCAGACGATGCGCACGATCCAGGGGCGTAGCCGCGGCCGCTTGACTCGCAACATTTACTACGACGACAAGGCGTGGCTCGCGCTTGCCTGGGCGCGTGCGGGGCAGTTGCCGAAGAATAACGGCAAGGTGTCGTCGAAACGCTCGAAGGTGCTCGAGGATCTGGAGTTTGACCTGCTCTCGGGCATCGACCCGGTGGTGGGCGTGCTGCCGTGGCGTACGGGGGAGACGTTCTACAACATTCCGTCGAACGCGACCGCCGCGATGGTGTTCGCGCGCACGGGCCGGTTGGATAAGGCGCGCGAGATCGTCGACTGGATCTTTGACAACCTGGTGCGCGAGGACGGTCTGCTCAGCGACGGTGTTCGGATGCGCATGTCGGGGCCTGAGGTCGTCGATAAGATTTACACCTACAATCAGGGCACGGTGCTCGGCGCGAGCCTGGAGATCGCGCTTGCGCTTCGCGAGGACGTCGGGCTGGCCCACGACGAGCCGATCGACTCGTTCGAGAACTCCGAGCGCGCCGATGCTTCCATGTTCTACATCACCCACATCCGCGCGATCGTGCAGGCCATCGCCCTGGAGATGGCCACTCCGCAGGGCGTGCTGCTGAGCCCGCCGGAGGAGTCCGGCGAGGGCGACGGCGGCCTGTTCAAGGGCATCCTCGCGCGCTACCTCGCCGACGTGGCCACGCGTCTGCCGGAGGATTCGAAGGAGAACATCGCCACGAAGAAGATCGCGGCGCGCCTGGTCATGCAGTCCGCCGAGTCGCTGTGGTCGCACCGCCTGGAGGTCGACGGCCTGCCGGTGTTCGCCGCTGAGTGGACTGAGGATGCGCGCCTGCCGCATAACTATGGGTTGGGGCCGGCGTCGATTAGCGAGGCCGTGGGGCTCGTGCGTATCGACGAACGCGACCTCTCCGTCCAACTCTCCGGCTGGATGCTGCTTGAAGCAGCGGCGAAGGTGTCTGCAGCAATGGCGTAATATCGTGGGCACCGTTGTGGCAAAGGGAGGTGCTCGGGACGCATGCAGAAGAACAAGCGGGCGTTGATCGTCGTTGATGTGCAGGCAGGATTCCTGTCCGACTACACGTCGCGTTGCCTACCGCGCGTGCACGAGCTCCTCGCTTCTGATGAGTTTGACCTGGTTATCGCTACCAGGTTTTTCAACCCTGATGGGTCGGCGTTCCGTACCCGCATTAACTGGGATCGGTTGTCCTCGCCTGAGGAAGTGCAGCTCGATCGGCTCGTGGAAGAGCGCGCGGACATCATCATCGACAAGGACACCTACGGTTGCGGCGAGGCTTTGCTTTCTGCACTGAAGTCTCACGGGATTTCGGGGGCTACCCTTGTCGGCATTGATACTGACGTGTGCGTTTTGCAAAACGCTGCGTACCTCTTTGACCATGGCGTCAATGTTGATGTGGACCTAGCGGGTTGCGCCACAAACGGTGGCCCCGAAGCAGACGCTGCCGCGGCACGTCTGATGGGGCGGACAATCGGTTATAAACACACGCGCGGACACACCGCAGCGTAAGAACAATTTCGGGGGGGCGAAATGCAGTGGGGGTTTACAAGATACGAGTTTGCACCGACAGATGTCGGTGGGCCGATCACAGATGCGCGCGTCATAGCTCGTATCGAAGGCGAATTCCGAGCTCTCGGGTGGGAGCAATGCACGGAAGTGTTTGGTACGCGCGATCACGCATTGTTGCTACCACGCACGTATGCAATCGTCTCAAAGGGCGATACCTTGCTTTATCTTTCCCAGTCCGGGTACGGAGTGGCCCGATACCAATTCGACTACCGCGCTGATATCGGGGAAGAGCCAGTTGCATCCGTGGCAAACGCGCTTCGGGATCGTGTTCTGTTCCAACAATCACTCAGCGATTCACCAGATAAGACAGTGCGTGAAGTCGAAGAATTGATTCGGCATATTAGGAAGATTCAGGAGCGTTACCGGCGGGAACTCTTCCGAGGTTCTGCAAACGACGCGGTGCACGAATATTCATTCTCGGTCTACGCGGTATCTGAGCCCGTCGACGATCGCTTGGTCCACGCGCTTCTGCATCCAAGAGATGTTGGTTGTTCCCTAGGACTGGATCAAGCCAACCTTCCGTCGACCAACCACTTGGTAGACCGAATCAATGGAACAATCCCAAATCTTCCGTGCCCGATCATTGATAGTCAAGGGCACCGTTTCTGGAGCAGCTGGTCGGCCAGCGTTATCGGGGCAAGTTGTTCAGGATTAGAGGAACTCGTCTCACTTAGTGAATTCAGAGTTCAGTCGACCTGGCTCGCTGCACACAAGACCGCGAAGATGGCAGCACAGGTTGACCTCGCAGGTCTCGATTCGAAGGGATCCTCCAAAATGCGATTCCTCCAGTCTGACTTTGTATTGGTTGTCGCACGGCACCGTGAACGCTTAGGGGCTCATTCACCTGCACTCCACTCAAGCTTGTTGGACGAAATCAATCGTTCGAGTGATCTCGACGCCGAAATAGCTCGAGCCGAGACAAACCTCGAATCTGCTGTTGCAACGATGGCGTATTACGACGAACGCTCGAACCTAAAAGGCCGAAGACTCATTGAATTCGCAGCGTGGGTTTTCGGTGTAGCGGGGCTAGCCGAGCTTCTTGTCGAGCTTCCACTCCGCCCAAACACGTTTGCTACCCACCCGTTTTCTTTCGCTGCGTGGCTCCTCTTGGCCACTGTTGGGGGCATTGTGGTTTTCCGTCAGCGGTAGTTTCCTAAAACGGGCATACTGGTGTGCGTAAACGGTCCCAATCCCAGGAGGATTTTCATGCCTATCGCAACCCCCGAGGTCTATAACCAGATGCTGGATTCCGCCAAGAAGGGCGGCTACGCGTTTCCAGCGATTAACTGCACGTCTTCGGAGACGATCAACGCGGCCATCAAGGGGTTCGCGGAGGCGGAGTCGGACGGCATCATTCAGTTCTCCATCGGTGGTGCGGAGTTTGCGTCTGGTCAGGCTGTGAAGAACAAGGTGACGGGCGCGAAGGCGTTGGCTGCGTTTGCGCATGAGGTGGCGAAGCATTACGACGTCAACATTGCACTGCACACCGACCACTGCCAGAAGGAAGTGCTCGACGACTATGTGCGTCCGCTCATCGCTTACTCCCAGGAGCGCGTGAACGCCGGCGAGCTGCCGTTGTTCCAGTCCCACATGTGGGATGGTTCCGCGGTTCCTATCGACGAGAACCTGGAGATTGCCCAGGAACTTCTGGCCAAGGCGCACGCGGCGAACATCATTCTCGAGGTGGAGATTGGTGTCGTCGGTGGCGAAGAGGACGGCGTTGAGGCGAAGGCCGGCGCGAACCTGTACACCTCGGAGGAGGACTTCGCCAAGACCGTTGATGCCCTGGGTACCGGCGAGAACGGCCGTTACCTGCTGGCGGCGACCTTTGGCAACGTCCACGGCGTGTACAAGCCGGGCAACGTGAAGCTGCGCCCCGAGGTCCTGGATATGGGCCAGAAGGTTGCGGAGAAGAAGCTCGGCCTGGCTGAGGGTACGAATCCGTTCGACTTCGTCTTCCACGGCGGCTCCGGCTCCGAGAAGGAGAAGATCGAGGAGTCCCTGCGTTACGGCGTGATCAAGATGAACGTGGACACGGATACTCAGTACGCGTTCACCCGCCCCGTTGTGTCGCACATGTTTGAGAACTACGACGGTGTGCTCAAGATTGATGGCGAGGTGGGCAACAAGAAGATGTACGACCCGCGTTCCTACCTGAAGAAGGCCGAGAACGCTATGGCTGAGCGCGTCATCGAGGCGTGCCAGGACCTCCACTCGGTGGGCAAGTCGGTTTCCAAGTAAGCCACTGCTTATCGACGACACCACCTCCCCGGGCCCCACAGCCCAGGGAGGTTTTCCCTTTCGGGCCTAAGCTGTTTAACCATGGCTAAGCAGAGGATGGGCACGCGCGCCCGACTGCAGTTGGTTGATAAGTCGCTGCAGTCGCGGGTGAAGCGTGTGCGGAAGCGGTTGTTGCCAATTTTGCAGATCGCCTTGGCCGCCGGGTTCGCGTACTACATTGCGCACGACGTGATGGGTCACGCCCGGCCGTTTTTCGCCCCGATTGCCACGGTGATCATCATTGGCATGACGGGCGGCGACCGTGTGTCGAAGTCGGTGGAGATGGCCATGGGCTGCGTGCTCGGCGTGCTGGTGGGCGACCTGATCTTCTACCGGCTCGGCGCCGGCGGCTGGCAGATCGCGGTGATTGTCGCCGGGTCGTTGTTGATCGCGTCGTTTTTGAGCAAGTCAGTTCTGGTGAATAACCAGGCTGCGATCGGTTCGATCCTGATCGCGACAATCATGCCGCCTGGTAGCGAGTTCACCGGCGTGGACCGCACTATCGACGCCATCATCGGCTGCTTGATTGCAATGGCAGTCATCGCCCTGGTGCCTCAGGCTCCGATGTCGGAGGCCCGCGCGGAAGTGTCCAAAGTGATGGGCATCGTCTCTTCGGTTCTCGACGACGTGGCCACCGGCCTCCGCGAACGCAACCCCAACATCATCGACGAGGCCCTCGAGCAAATCCGTGGCACCCAAACGGGTATCGATGACTTAGCCGCCGCGATCAAGTCCGGCGAAGAAGCCAGCCGTGTCTCTCCGTTTTTGTGGGGCACTCGCCGCTACATCAACTCCCTGGCACGCGTGATCCCGCCGGTGGATAACGCGGTGCGTACCTCCCGTGTGCTCGCGCGCCGGGCTCACGTTCTTGTCGAGGACAGCGACACCATCACCGAACAACAAATCGAGCTCTTGGACACCTTGTCCCGCGTCTGCCTCGAACTTTCCGAGGTCTACGACGTGAACTCCCGCGTCGCCCAAGCCACCGTCATCCCGGAGTGCGTCAACGAGTTGCGTGCTGCGGGCCAGGCCGCCGGCATGGATATCGTCCCCAAAGATGCCGTCCTGTCCGCCTACGCCATCCTCGCGCAGACCCGCTCCCTGATCGTGGACCTGCTGATGGTGTGCGGCATGTCCCGCGAGTCCGCCCTCGCCGCCCTGGTGCCTACTTCCACGACGCCGAAGTACGAGCCCGAAACCTTCGACTTCGACTAGTTTCACGCCGCCCTGTTGCCGGCGCCGGTGAGCCGCCCTTCCGCCGCGCCGCCCTGTTGCCCGCCCTGCTCCCTGATCGTCTAGCTCCCTCGCGGCACAACTAGACGTGTTATGTCCATGAACATTTTGGA
>NZ_KV801041.1:0-18427 GCF_001810365.1 Corynebacterium sp. HMSC055D05 | reverse complement strand
CCAGCGGAAAACAGCAGGCCAGGACCGTCGAGCAGAAGCGCAGAAGGCCCCAGGCAACGCAAAAGCACCCCGCACGAGCGGGGTGCACTTTTACGTGAAGGGTGGACTAGCGGTCGTCGTCCTCATCCCAGTTGGCGTAGTCGGCGTACTGGTCGTCCACCTCGGAGTCGTCGTCATCCCACCTGCGGCCCGGGGTCTTCCCTGCAAGCTCGCGTTGGAGCGAGGCGAGATCCATTTCAGGAGTGTTGTACTTCAGCTGGCGAGCAACCTTGGTCTGCTTGGCTTTTGCGCGTCCGCGGCCCATGGCGTGACCCCCTTGAGGTGGTTCTGGGCGGCCCATGTGTGGGCGGCCTCTTATGATTCTTCGTTATTTTCCTGTAGGACACTATAGCTTGAGTATCTTAAAAATGCCCCTTAGGTGTCCCACCTGCGGTTATTTTGGCGTCATGCCGCCACGACGAAGCTGATCAACAGCTTTGCGGCCCGCACGTTCACCCTCATCTTGTGGCAACGAGGAGGGGTCGACGGAGGCTGCAGCGCCCTGGATTTCGAGGGGAACCTCCAACGCGGAACGCTTCACTAGGGCGAGAGCCACCGGGCCTTCGTCGGCATCGTGTACGACGGTGCCGAGTCGGCCGACGTTTCGTCCGCCGGCGGTGATCTTCGCACCGGGCACTGGTTCTTCAGGGGCGGAGCCATCGAGCTGGAGTTTGACCAGCAGGCGCGGGGATCGGCCGAGGTTTTCCACTCGGGCAACGGTTTCCTGGCCGCGGTAGCACCCCTTTTCCAGGTGAACCGCGCCAATGTGGTCGCCGCGGTTGATCAGGTAGGGGGCTTCGTGGGGGATGGAGCGCTCGTCGAGGTCGGCGCGCTGCTCTGGCTCGCCGGCGGCGACGCGCAGGGCGGTAAACGCCATCAGACCGGCCAGTGGAAACTGTTCGGCGATCGCGTTGAGTTGCTCGCGGGGAATAGCGACGTCGGTGCGGCATACCCCACCCCAGCCATCAATCACGCGGGTGAACACGGCGCCATCAACCTGCGCAGGGGAGGGGCTGAGCAGCGTGACCACAGCAAGGTCGGTTTGCTCCACGGTCACCTCGGACCAGAACACCATGCGCTGCAGATAGGTCAGCAGGCTTTCTGCCTGGTAGGAGGGGGTGTCCAGGTAAAACACGCCATCGGCTACGGCGATATCGGCGTGGTGCAGGATGCGCCCCTGTGCGTTGAGGTCGAGGGCGGAGGCGGTGAACCCGGAGGTGGCGTCGTCAAGCTTTTGCGATAGCAGGTTGTTGAGGAACCCCGGCGCATCAGGGCCGGACACCGCAATGACGGCGCGGTTGGAGCGGTCGACGGCGACGGTATCTCTGGTGGCCTTGCGTTGTTCCCCCAGCGGATCGCCGTAGTGCCAGGCGACGCCGGTGGCGTCGAGAAGCGAATCGCCCGGAAGCTCCGCAGCACCCGGCTTGGCCAAAAGAACCGATGCGTAACCCATGGGCGCCTATCATAGGGGGCATTATGTCTATTGCACCGCTCGCGCCTGCGCCCGTGATCTACCTCGTCGAACCGTACGGCGGGTCCGTACGCCGCCAAAACACCAACATGCCCCACGTGTTCTGGGACGATGCGGTGGTCACGCGCGGCGATGGGATCTTTGAAAGCATCCTCATTCGAGATGGCAAACCGCTCAACCTGGAGAAGCATCTCGAGCGCTTCGCCCGGTCGGCGGAACTGATGGATCTGCCGGAGCCGGGCGCGGCCCACTGGGAGCGCGCCACCGAGGAGGCGGTCGCCGATTATTGCCGTGAGCGCGGCGGCACCGAAGGCGTGGAAGCGAAGTGCGTATGGACGCTCTCACGCGGCCGTGAAACCACCGGCGTTGCAACTGCTTGGCTGACCATACGCCCGCTTGACGACGACACCCTGGCACAACGCGAACGCGGCGTGTCCGTACTCACTACCCCGCGCGGCTACACCGTCACGGGCGATGCGCCGTGGATGCGCGAAGGTGCGAAAACGCTCAACTATGCGGCGTCGATGGCGGCGCTGCGTTGGGCGAAAGCCGGAGGCGCGGACGATGTCATCTACATCGACCCCGACACCGGACGCGTGCTCGAGGGGGTGACCTCGTCGGTGGTCATGGTGAAGAAGGGCGGGCGGTTGCGCACACCGGCACCGGGGCCGGGCGTGCTGGCCGGCACCACCCAAGCCGCCCTGTTTGAATACGCCGCCGAGCAGGGGTGGAAGTGCAAGGCGAAGGACATCTACCTCAACGAACTGTTCAAGGCGGAGTCGGTGTGGCTGGTGAGCTCCACGCGCATCGCCACCCGGGTCAAGCGCCTGGACGGCAAAAAGCTCCCCGCTCCCGACAATGAAGCCGAGATCAAGGAGCTGATTTCCGCGGCGCTGAGCTAACCGGCGCTAGCCCGCGATGCGCTTCAACTCTGCGGACATGTACGGCACCATCTCGCCGTTGACGGCGCGCTCGTCAACCCAGCCGAGGTTGTTGTTCGGCATCAGGCCGTAGAGGCGCTTGCCCGGACCGTGAGACTCAGGGCCGGTCTCCGTTGCGATGGTGGAGGCGCTGGTGAGCTGCCATGCACGCTCGTTGACAGGCGCGCCGTACATGATCTCAACCAAACCGCGGGAGTTGGTCAGGGTCACCTCGATTTCGTCCTTGAGAGAGATGCGCCAGAAGCCGACCTCGCGCTGGTCGGCGCCGGTGGCGTTGCCGTCCTCGTCGAGACGCCACATGCGCGACTCGAAGCGGAGGTAATTCTCACCGTCGTGGGAGACAACAAGGCGCTGGCCGAAGGCGTACTCATCGCCGTTGTCGTTGGCCTGGCCGGAGCCGGTCCACACGCCAACCAGCGGCAAAAGTGCGAGCAGGCCGTCGTGCAGGCTCGGGCCGAAGCGCAGGTTTGCGGTGTCGTCCTCGAGCGGGAAATCCTCAAAGTCGAACGTCGGGATATTGCGGTGCGCGGTCGACTTGGACTGCTCGGACGCAAGGTTGACGGCGTCGTTGCCGCTTAAGGTGGCCGGTTTCGGCGTGTTCTCGGTGTTTTCTACGTTCTTTTCTTCACTCATGGTGTCCAAGGGTAGCTGCTTGTCCCATGGGGTTGAGGTCCGCCGGGGCAAAGGCGGTGTTGATGCGGTCGCGCGAGAACTCAATCGAACCGCCGCGCAGCTGCACTCGGTCCGCTGGCCCGTCCAACGGCAGGGTGCGGGTGTCTAGGTCGAGGGTGAACGCGGCCTGGGTTTCGGGGGAGGTGTCGTCGATAAGTTTGCTGGGGCGCATCTGGAAGATGCCGTCGATCAGGCGCAGCGTAACCACAACCGTCACCGGGTCTTCTGTACCGGGAACCGTGCCGGTGAGCCGGGCCTCGCTTGCGGCCCCGCCTGCGGGGGAGATGTCGTATGGGTTCGCGATGTCCAGGTCCGTGATGCCGAGCAGGGTGCCGAACCCGACGCCGTCGAGGCGCACCCGGCGGCGCACAAGGCGTGCGGTGCCCGATTCGAACTCGCCCGAAAGCGCGTCGCGTGGGTTGTCGAGGGCGAGGTCGAACACGTCTACGCCGGTCGTCGCTACGCCTGGCCCATCGACGGCGGCATCGAGGTGTTCCACGCTCACACGTGCGACGTTGCCGGTGAGCAGCGACGCCGTGTACGGGAAACCACCCACGGACGCCTGGAAGCCGGGCTGGGCGACGGTGCGTTCCACGTTCGCGGCTACGACCGTGTCAGCGCCAGCCAGCACAGCCAGCGCCGCCGCTACGGCGACCGCCGCTTTCACACGTGCCCGCATCGTTTCCGCCCTCCGACGTACCCTCTAAGACATGACTGTCGACATCGTAAGCGCCACCCTGCCGGAAACCCTCGTCCGCCCCATTCTGGATGCCGCCCAATCCGAGGACGGCGTCGCCGCGTTCTCCGAAGCGTTCGAGCGCGGGCTTTTCGACGACACCCTCAACCACACCCACCTCATCGCCAAAACCGGCGATAAGACCGTTGCGGTTGCCGGCATCGCTGAAGACGGCTCCACCGAACTGGCCGTCCATCCTGAACACCGCCGCCACGGCTACGGCTGTGCCCTGGTTCAGGCTGTGCTGGAGCGCAACACCGACGCTGGCTTCTGGGCCCATGGTGACCTGCCTGCAGCACAGGCGATGGCACGCGACCTCGGGATGGAGCCAGTGCGAGAACTGCTGGTCATGGGGACTGCGCTGGATGCTGACATGAAGGCGGAAGTGCGCGAGGGCTACGAGCTCGTGCAGTACCCGGAGTTGGTGTCGCGGTGGGGGCGTGAGGTCGTCGATAAGCAATGGCTCGAGGTCAACAACGACGCGTTCTCCTGGCACCCCGAACAAGGCGGCTGGGACATCGCGCAGCTGCACCGGGCGATGGACACCGACTGGTTCGACGCCGACGGCGTGTGGTTCCTCGTCGCCGGCGATGAGATTGCGGGCTTCCACTGGACCAAACGACACCCAGATGGCACCGGCGAAATCTATGTCGTCGGCCTCTCCTCGAAGCACCGGGGGGAGGGAATGGGGGGACCGCTGATTCAGGCCGGACTGAACTACCTCGCGGAGTGCGGATCCTCGCAGGTCATCCTCTATGTCGAAGGCGACAACGAGCCGGCGGTAAAGCGATACCGCCAGCTCGGCTTCGATACTCGCGAGCGCCACGTGGTTTACAAACCGACCTCCAAAAAATAGCGACTGACCTGCGGTGTTAGCCAGGATTTTACGAGTTCACCAATAGTTCACCCAATCAGCAACCAGGGATTAACCGGCGCTGTCTAGGTTTTGTGTCGTAAGTGATCGGACATCTGCCTGGTGTTCCGGACCGAACAGTTAAATACCTGAAAGGTTCCCCGTGATTCGTAACTTCAAGCGCACCGCCGCAGTCATCGGCGTCGTAGCAGCCTCCTCCGCCACCCTCGTCGCTTGCGGCGGCTCCGACGACACCGAAGGTGCAGCAGGTACCGAAGCGGAATCCACCGCAACGGCCGAAAAGGGCGACTACGAGCTCTACGGCCAGCAGGGTGACATCCTCGCTGAGGGCGCATCCTCCCAGCAGAACGCCATCGACTACTTCGCCTCCGTCTACTCCGCAGAGGTTCCGGGCGCTTCCATCGCCTACACCCCGTCCGGCTCGGGCGCTGGCCAGAAGAACTTCATCGCCAACCAGGCTGTCTTCGCAGGTTCTGACTCGCCGCTGAAGGACGACCAGGTTGAGGCTGCTGCACAGCGCTGTGGCGGCAACGAGGCATGGCACCTGCCGTTCGTCATCGGCCCGGTTGCTATCGCCTACAACCTCGAGGGTGTCGACGAGCTCAACCTCACCGTGGACAACATCGTCGAGATCTTCCAGGGCGTCATCAAGACCTGGAACGACCCGAAGATCGCAGAGGCTAACCCGGGCGTTGAACTGCCGGACACCCCGATCAACGTCTTCTACCGCTCCGACGAGTCCGGCACCTCCGACAACTTCCAGAAGTTCCTCGCAGCCGCATCCGACGGCAAGTGGGAGTCCTCCGGCAAGGCGTTCCCGAACGCAGTGGGCACCGGCGCCAACGGCTCCTCCGGTGTGGCACAGGAAGTCTCCGCTACCGACGGTTCCATCACCTACGTCGAGGCTGGCTTCGCTGACAAGAAGGCCAACATCGACTTCGGCAACGGCCCGGTCGAGCTGACCAACGAGTCCGTGGCGAAGACCCTGGACAACCTGACCTTTAAGACTGAGGGTCACAACATGGTCGTCGACGCCGACGCCCTGTTCGCCACCGACACCGCCGGCGCTTACCCGCTGGTGCTGACCACCTACGAGATCGTCTGCTCTGCGGGCTACGACGAGGCAACCTCCAAGATGGTCAAGGACTTCCTCAACATCGCCCTCGACCACCAGGATGCAGAGCTCGAGGCTGAGGGCTTCATCCCGGTCACCGGCGCACACGCTGAGCGTCTGCGCGAGGCGATCAACGCCATCCAGTAAGGCCAACTAGCGAACGACCCCCGACTGAACACAGTGACATCGGGGGTTGATTGCTGTAGACCACCCCTGTTTCTCTCCATTTATCTCAAGGATCCGAGCACATGGCTGACAATGACGTTGCGGTAGCGGAACGCACCGCACGGAACTCCGGACGCGTGAAGCGCCCCGGAGACCGGTTCTTCGAAATCTTCTCCACAGCATCTGCAACGCTGATCACCGTCCTCGTTGCTGCCATTGGTATCTTCCTGCTCGCGCAGGCGCTGCCACCGCTGATGCGTAACGACGGCGGCGTGCTCGGCTTCTTCACCTACGGTGGCCCGTGGCAGACCGCAGACCTGGACGCGATGCAGTTCGGTATTCCGAACCTGTTCTTCTCCACGGTGACCATCTCGATCATCGCGCTGATTATCGCGATGCCGGTCGCCCTCGGTGTTGCACTGTTCTTGTCCAACTACTGCCCGCAGCGCCTCGTGCGCCCGCTGGGCACCCTGGTGGACATGCTCGCCGCCGTGCCGTCGATCGTTTACGGCCTGTGGGGCGCACAGGTGCTCGGCCCGAAGCTGGGCAAGTTCTACGAGTGGGTCAACAGCTGGGGCGGCGACTTCTTCCTGTTCGCCACCTACCAAAACTCCCCGCCGTTCTCCACAGCCCGCAACGTCATGACCGGTGGCATCGTGCTTGCCATCATGATCCTGCCGATCATCGCCGCAACCGCCCGCGAAATCTTCGTCCAGACCCCTCCGGGACAGATCGAGTCCGCACTTGCCCTCGGCGCAACGCGCTGGGAGGTCATCCGTATGACCGTCATCCCGTTCGGTCTGTCCGGCTTCATCGCCGGCTCCATGCTCGGCCTTGGCCGTGCGCTGGGCGAGACCATGGCGCTGTACATGGCGGTCGCACCGGCGAACGATTTCCGCGGTTCGCTTTTCGACGGCGGCACCACCTTCGCAACCGCCATCGCCAACGCCGCTGCCGAGTTCAACAACCCGGTGTCCGCCGGCGCCTACATCGCAGCAGGCCTGGTGCTGTTCCTGCTGACCTTCGTCGTCAACTCGATCGCGCGTGCGATCGTCAACAAGAAATAAGGAGCGGAGCGAAACATGTCTACTGCAGTATCCAAACCGGCTGAGACAGCCCGCCCCGAAAACCCATTCATCGACATCGCCTCGAGCCGCAAAACCACAAACTCCATCATGGGTGGACTCATGTGGTTCTGCATGTTCCTCGCCCTCGTCCCGCTGCTGTGGCTGCTGTTTACCGTGGTGTCCCGCGGCTGGCACGTCATCGTGGATCCGGCGTGGTGGACCTCCGACATGGTCGGTGTCCGCGCGTCCAAGGAGGGCGGCGGTGCGCTGCACGCGATCATCGGTACGCTCATGCAAACTCTGATCGCGTCGCTGATCTCCATCCCGATCGGCGTGTTCACCGCGATCTACCTGGTTGAATACTCCAACGGAAACCGCCTGGGCAGGCTCACCACCTTCATGGTGGACATCCTTTCCGGTGTGCCGTCGATTGTTGCAGCACTGTTCGTCTACGCCCTGTGGATCACCATCCTGGGCCAGCAGCGCTCCGGCTTCGCCGTTTCGCTCGCGCTGATCCTGCTCATGGTGCCGGTCGTCGTGCGCAATACCGAAGAGATGTTGCGCGTCGTGCCGATGGACCTGCGCGAAGCCTCCTACGCACTCGGTGTGCCGAAGTGGAAGACCATCATGCGCATCGTGCTGCCGACCGCCCTGTCGGGCATTGTCACCGGCATCATGCTGGCAATCGCCCGCGTCATGGGTGAGTCCGCACCGGTGCTGATCCTCGTCGGCTCCACCCCCGCAATTAACTGGTTCGACATGTTTGACAAGCCGCAGTCCTCGCTGCCGCTGTACATGCTGGACATGTGGAAGTCCGGCGCCACCGGCCCGGCCAACGACCGACTCTGGGGCGCAGCACTGACGCTGGTCATCCTCGTTGTCACGTTGAATTTGCTCGCACGCTTCATCGCAAAGCGCTTCTCGGTCAAGAAGTAACCATCCCGCCCGCGTCCCCGTCAGGAGAACTCACAGATGTCCACCAAGCTCGAACTCAACGACGTCAACATCTACTACGGCGACTTCCACGCCGTGCAGAACGTCAACATGGAAATCCCCGCCAAGTCGGTCACCGCATTCATCGGCCCGTCCGGCTGCGGTAAGTCCACCGTGCTGCGCACGATCAACCGCATGCACGAAGTCATCCCCGGCGCTTCCGTCAAAGGCCAGATTCTTCTCGACGGCCACGACATCTACGGCAAGAACGTCGACCCGGTCGCCGTGCGCAACACCATCGGCATGGTGTTCCAGAAGGCAAACCCCTTCCCAACAATGTCCATCGAGGACAACGTCGTCGCGGGCCTGCGCCTGGCGGGGGAGAAGGACAAGAAGAAGCTCAAGGAAGTAGCTGAGCAGTCCCTTCGCGGTGCGAACCTGTGGGACGAGGTAAAGGACCGCCTGGACAAGCCGGGCGGCGGCCTTTCAGGTGGCCAGCAGCAGCGCCTGTGCATCGCCCGTGCGATCGCCGTGCGCCCAGAGGTGCTGCTTATGGACGAGCCGTGCTCCGCCCTCGACCCGATTTCCACCCTTGCAGTGGAGGACCTGATCCACGAACTGAAGGATCAGTACACGATTGTCATCGTGACCCACAACATGCAGCAGGCAGCGCGCGTGTCCGACAAAACCGCGTTCTTCTCGCTCGAGGCCACCGGCCGCCCGGGCCACCTGGTGGAGTTCAACGACACCACCACCATCTTCGAAAACCCAGAGCAGAAGGAAACCGAAGACTACATCTCCGGCCGCTTCGGCTAAGGCTTGCGGAACTTGCGCTCGATGGTGGCGAACTTCTCCAGATTCTCGTAATCAGGTTCGTCCCGCTGGCGCAAGTACGCCTCAGGCCTCAGGCCGGTGACCAGAAACACCATCTGGCCGGCAATATCTACGCAGCGGTCCGCGTAGCGCTCGTAGTAGCGCGAAATCATCGACAGGTCTACGGCCTCGCGAGTGGAGTATTCCCACTCCCGGTCGGAGACCAACGTGCTTAAGAACGCGCGCATGTCGTCGACGCCCTCGTCGATAGTGTGCAGCTCAACTGCCACATCCGGATCCGGATCATCCAACAATGCTCGGGTGGTGGCACCCATCGCAGCCACCAACCGGGTCATTTCCTCGACGTAGCCGTGCAGCGGTGGCGGATACACCGACGCGGGGTGGCGCTGGCGCACCAGGACTGCAATGTTGCGGGCGAGCGAACCCATGCGTTCGAAATATTCCACTAGGTGGATCGCAGCCAGCACCTGACGCAGGTCAGTCGCCACAGGGTTCTGCAGAGCGAGCAAGCGCATGCTTCGCTCCTCACACCGTTCGCCGATTTCTTTGAGTTCGTCGATCAGGGTCAGGGCCGTTTCGGCGTCATCAAGCGACTGCTCAAGAAGGCCCTTCGACGCGTGCCCCATGATGGTGCGCACCGTGTCGCACATGGTCATGAGGTCCTGGTTAAAGGCCTCCAGAGTCTCTCGGTAGGCGGCTCTCAGCATGCGCTTCATGCTACGCGCTCGCAGTTAACCACCGTTATTCTCAATTTCTGCACCTTCCGGCACGGTGTCGTCCTCCGGATCATCCAGCCACCCCTCCGGCAGGGCAATCTTGCCGGCAGAACCCTGACGGCCACGCGCGTCGTCTGCGTGTTCTGCCATCTCCTCAGAATCCGCGATGGGGGCGAGGCGCTCCTTCAACTCCGCAAGAGACGTCACTTGGGCAAGCGACTTGCGGAATTCCCCGCCTACCGGGAAACCACGCATGTACCAGCCGGTGTGCTTGCGGATGTCGCGGCACGCGTGGTGCTCACCGTCGTGCTCTGCCAACAGCTCTGCGTGGCGGTAGATGATGCTGGCTACCTTGCCCAGGGTCGGCTCCGGCGGGATCTCCTCGCCGCGCAACTGCGCGCCCAGTTGCGCGAACAGCCACGGGCGCCCAAGGCAGCCGCGGCCGACCTCCACGCCGTGGCAGCCGGTTTGCTCCATCATTTTCGCCGCATCGTCGGCGGCGAAGATGTCGCCGTTGCCGATCACCGGCACGCCGGTACCGTCCATGTGCTCCACAAGGCGGCCGATTTCGTCCCAGTGCGCCGCGCCCGAGTAACGCTCCGCACCAGTGCGGGCGTGCAAGGCAACGGCGGCGGCACCCGATTCGGCAGCAATGCGTCCGGCATCCAGGTGCGTGTGGTGGTCTGCGTCAATGCCGATGCGGAACTTCACCGTAATTGGAATGCCGGAGCCTTCCGCAGCGCGCACCGCGGCGCTGACGATGTTGCCGTACAGACGCCGCTTGTATGGGATCGCACAGCCTCCGCCCTTGCGCGTGACCTTCGGCACTGGGCAGCCGAAGTTCATATCCACGTGATCGGCGATATCTTCCTCGACGATCATCCGCACGGCTTCATACGTGAACTTGGGGTCCACCGTGTACAGCTGCATCGACCGTGGCGTTTCCACATCCGCGAAGGTGGTCATGTGCATCGTCTTCTCGTTGCGAGCCACCATCGCACGCGCCGTGATCATTTCGCAGACGTACAGCCCCGAGGACGTGCCGGTGAGTTCCTCCTCGATCTCCCGGCACAGCACACGAAACGGCATGTTGGTCACCCCGGCCATCGGCGCGAGGATGACGGGGGAGTTCAGATCGATGCCGCCGATAGTTAAGGCGGGGGCTGCGGTAGTCATAGTTCTGCCTATTGTTCACGCCCGTTGTCGCCCCGTCCAATCGTGGTTGCTACGCCCGTTCGGGGGTGATTTGGGCGTCGATAAGCATTTGCTTTGCGACGAGACCACACACCCTCATGGCAATGAGTGATGGGTCACAATATGGTGGGGGTGTTACCTGAACGGATTTAACAGGATTGAGGGAGATCACATGAGCGATCGTATTGCTTCCGCCAAGTTGCGTGACAAGGTCATGACCGCCGAAGAGGCCGTCCAGTTTGTCAACCACGGCGACAAGGTTGGTACTTCCGGCTTCACCGGTGCGGGCTACCCGAAGGCCATGCCGGCCGCAATTGCAGAGAAGGCAAAGGCCGCCCATGCGAAGGGGCAGGACTTCTCCATCGACTTGTACACCGGCGCCTCCACGGCACCGGAGTGCGACGGCGTTCTCGCTGAGGCAGGCGCGCTGCGTTACCGCATGCCGTACCAGTCTGACCCGACCATGCGTAACAAGATCAACGCTGGCGAGATGAAGTTCCAGGACATTCACCTGTCCCACTCCGGCATGATGGTCGAGCAGGGCTTCTTCGGTGACGTTGACCTCGCCATCGTCGAGGCAGTGCGCATCACCGAAGAGGGCAACATCGTCCCGTCTTCCTCTGTTGGTAACTCCGTGGAGTTCCTCAACGCAGCCAAGAAGATCATCATCGAGGTCAACTCCTGGCAGTCCGAGGAGCTCGAGGGCATGCACGACATCTGGCTCGTGCCGCCGCTGCCGAACCGTATCCCGATCCCGATCACCAAGGCCGGCGACCGCATCGGCAAGACCTACATCGAGATCGACCCGGAGAAGGTCGTCGCAGTCATCGAGACCAACGACGCTGACCGCAATGCACCGTTCAAGGCACCGGACGAGGTCTCCGAGCAGATCGCAGGCAACTTCCTCGACTTCCTGGAGAACGAAGTCAAGGCCGGCCGCCTCACCTACGACGGCTACGTCATGCAGTCCGGCGTGGGCAACGTCCCGAACGCCGTGATGGCAGGCCTGATGGACTCCAAGTTTGAGAACATCCAGGCCTACACCGAGGTCATCCAGGACGGCATGGTCGACCTGATTGACGCCGGCAAGATGACCGTCGCCTCCGCAACCTCCTTCTCCCTGTCGCCCGAGTACGCAGAGAAGATGAACAACGAAGCATCCCGCTACCGCGAGTCCATCATCCTGCGCCCGCAGTCCATCTCCAACCACCCGGAGGTCATCCGCCGCACCGGCCTGATCGCCTCCAACGGCATGATCGAGGCGGACATCTACGGCAACGCCAACTCCACCCACATCAACGGCTCCCGCCTGATGAACGCCCTGGGCGGCTCTGGCGACTTCACCCGCAACGCCTACATTTCCTCGTTCATCTCCCCGTCCGTGGCCAAGGATGGCGCCATCTCCGCAATCGTGCCGATGGTTTCCCACGTCGACCACACCGAGCACGACGCCATGGTCTTCATCACCGAGTACGGTGTCGCCGACCTGCGTGGCCTCGCCCCGCGTGATCGTGTGGCAAAGATGATCTCCATCGCCCACCCGCAGTACCGTCCGCTGCTGGAGGAGTACGTCGAGCTCGCCGCGAAGTGCAAGTACCAGGCAACCCCGCACGACCTGCGCCACGCCTTCGACTTCCACACCCGCATCCAGGAGACTGGCACCATGCTGAAGGAGAACTAAAACCTCCTTCCGGCGCGCGTGCAGGGCGATTACCGCACGCGCGCACATGGGGGCTACACTTAGCCCCCGCGGGCCTTTAGCTCAGTTGGTAGAGCTACGGACTTTTAATCCGCAGGTCGTGGGTTCGATCCCCACAGGGCCCACCGTGAGCCCCGGCTAACGCCGGGGCTTTTCGCGTTCTTGGGCCCCCTTCTGTGCCGGGTTGATGGGTTTGCGAGTGCCACAAGGTGGAACCAGCTAACCTGCGCGGGTTTTCTCGCTGGGGCGCTTGGGTTCTCGGCCGGTGTGATGGTCTACATCTCGTTTGTCGAGCTGCTGCCTCAAGGAATCGAGGGGCTCGCTGAAGCAGGCAGCCCTCGTGCGGAACTCTGGGGCACCGTCGCCTTCTTCGCGGGAATCGGGCTGATCGCGCTTATCGACCGCCTCGTGCCCGAAGAGATCAACCCCCACGAAGAACCCTCGGAAAGTGGGGTCAGTAAAGCACAGTTACGCAACGTGGGTGTCCTCAGTGCCGTTGCCATTGCCATCCACAACTTCCCGGAAGGGTTTGCCACGTTTGCCGTAGCGCTCGCGGATCCAGCCCTTGCTATCCCTCTCGCGGTGGCGATTGCGATCCACAACATCCCGGAAGGCATCGCGGTCGCGGTTCCTCTGCGGGAGGCCACCGGATCCCGCCGCAAAGCCGCCTGGTGGGCCACCCTGTCGGGCCTAGCGGAGCCGTTGGGTGCCATCGTGGGGTATTTGCTTCTCCAGCCGTTCCTGGGGCCACAGTCGCTCGGTATCACTTTCGCTGCAATCGCCGGCATCATGGTCTTCGTCAGCCTGGACAAACTGCTGCCCACAGCAATCCAAACCGGCAAACACCACACCGCAATTTACGGGATGATTGTCGGCATGATTGTGATGGCATTCAGTCTGCTCATTTTGCCGGGCTAGCAGGCTATTTGGAGGAAATGGCGTACCTAGCTTATGATGAGCGGGCTGTCTTTTCAGCGCCCCCATCGTCTAGAGGCCTAGGACTCCGCCCTTTCACGGCGGCAACACGGGTTCGAATCCCGTTGGGGGTACGGCCCTGTGGCGCAGTTGGTTAGCGCGCCGCCCTGTCACGGCGGAGGTCGCGGGTTCAAGTCCCGTCAGGGTCGCCATAACGCCCCGAGGTTTTCCTCGGGGCGTTTTGCCTTGCGACGATGCCGTGCACGCAATCGTCGCAAAGCAACGCCCTGAAATAGTGATTGAGCAGGCGATTTGTCTGCCATGGTGAGGTCTGTGTAATGTATCAACTCGTGCAAGCGACAGTGTGAACACACTGAAGTGAGTGCGAAATAACAACATATTGGCCCTGTGGCGCAGTTGGTTAGCGCGCCGCCCTGTCACGGCGGAGGTCGCGGGTTCAAGTCCCGTCAGGGTCGCAGAACCGTAAGGTTCTGGCCAGATAGCTCAGTTGGTAGAGCACACGCCTGAAAAGTGTGGGGTCGCCAGTTCGATCCTGGCTCTGGCCACATCAGAAACGCCTCTTTCGCAATAATGCGGAAGGGGCGTTTCGCGCTATAGTCGGGCCCATGTCTGCAACACCTGAAAACACTGTGCGCAAGAACGAGGCAGAAGGCCAGTACGAAATCCTCGTCGGCGACGAGGTCGCGGGCTACGCCACCTACACTGACCAAGACGGTGTCCGGGACCTGCCACACACCGTGGTGGATCCGAAGTTCCGCGGACAAGGCCTGTCCAAGCCTCTGATGAAATACGCGCTCGACGACGCCCGCGCCGACGGCATGCTGGTTACCCCCACCTGCCCGGCGGTTGAGCGCTACATCGAAAGCAACCCCGAATACGCCGACCTCGTCGCGGCCGAAGACTAAATGATGTAGTCGCCCTTGTTGACGTAGCAGTCCGGGTCCACCAAACGCGCCCGCTCATCCGTCTTCCGGGGGCGAATCTTCGCCGGAATCCCCACGGCAATCGAATGGGGCGGCACATCCTTCGTCACAACCGCATTCGCGCCGACAGCGGAACCCTCACCGATAACCACGGGGCCGAGCACCTTCGCGCCAGCGCCAATAGTGACGTTGTCGCACACCGTCGGGTGACGCTTCGTTTGCGTAAGCACCTGACCACCCAACGTCACGCCGTGGTAGAGCATGACGTTGTCACCGATCTCCGCGGTCTCCCCAATCACGATCCCCATACCGTGATCGATGAAAAACTTGCGCCCAATCGTCGCGCCCGGGTGAATCTCAATACCGGTAAGGAAACGATTGGCCTGCGCCAAAATACGTGCCGCGCCCTTCCAGCCGCGCTTCCACATGACGTGGCAGACACGGTGCATCCAAATGGCATGCAACCCGGAATAGACAACAGCGTTCTCAACATCGCCTCGCGCCGCAGGATCATGATCGCGGGCGTTGGCTAGATCTTCGCGGATGGTCGACACCACAGATTTGGCCATAGAAAGCATGGCGTGCAGTGTACCAACCTGTTCATTTGGGCCGACAATAAAAATTCCCCTCCCTGCCAGCGATGGTGTGGTGGCGGGGAGGGGAGTCGTCGATAAGCAGATTAGTCGCGAATGTCCTCGTAGAGGATCGTGGAGACATAGCGCTCGCCGAAGTCCGGGATGATCACAACGATGGTCTTGCCCGCGTTCTCTTCACGAGCAGCCAGCTCGAGAGCGGCCTTCACGTTCGCGCCGGCAGAGATGCCGCCGAGGATCGCATCCTTGACAGCCAGTTCGCGAGAAGTAGACACGGCATCCTCGTTGCTGACAGCGATGATCTCGTCGACAACCGTGCGGTCCAGCGTGCCCGGTACAAAGTTTGCGCCGAGGCCCTGGATCTTGTGCGGGCCAGCCTCGCCCTTGGACAGCAGCGGGGAAGCAGCCGGCTCAACCGCGACGGCCTTCACATCAGCCTTCTGCTCCTTGAGGTACTTGCCAGCGCCCGAAATCGTGCCACCGGTACCAACGCCAGCGACGATGAAGTCAACCTCGCCGTCAGTGTCGTTCCAGATCTCCGGACCGGTGGTGGCGTAGTGGATCTTCGGGTTTGCTTCGTTCTCAAACTGACGGGCCAGGATAGCGCCCTCGTTCTTCTCGACGAGCTCGTTCGCCTTCTCCACAGCACCCTTCATGCCAGCGGCACCCGGGGTAAGCACGATCTCCGCGCCGTACGCGCGCAGCAGCACGCGACGCTCGGTGGACATCGTCTCCGGCATGGTCAGGATGACCTTGTAGCCCTTCGCTGCACCCGCGAGAGCGAGTGCGATACCGGTGTTGCCGGAGGTTGCCTCGACGATGGTGCCGCCAGGCTTGAGCTCGCCGGAGGCCTCGGCAGCCTCGACGATTGCCTTGCCGATGCGGTCCTTGACCGAGTTCGCAGGGTTGTAAAACTCGAGCTTCGCAAGAACTCGAGCCTTCGAGTTCTCGGTGATGCCCTGCAGCTCCACGAGCGGGGTGCCGCCGATGAGGTCGAGGACGTTCTTTGCAATCTTCGCCATGATGCTCCTTGTAAAACTTTGGTTGTTGGAATTGCTGCTCGACAGCATACACGCCCCGCCAGACAGGGTGGTATGTTGCGAATAGACAGATAGGTACGGGGGAGGGGAAAATTTGCGACTTGCCCGATTGGGCTCGACTTTCCTGTGGCTCCATATCGGCGGGGCTAAATTTTGCTACCCCCGTTCGCGCGTTATGATGGTGAAGATTTTCGGCCAAGTTCAACTCCGGGTGAGCCCAAACGGGTGACCCCGGTTCGTGGAAGGCAAACAGGTATGACGATGGACGCGCAGCGCATCAAAGACGACGACGATGCGATCCGTGCGGCACTCACCGCTTTGAAAACCACAACGGGCATCCCCGTTGCCATGTACGGAACCCTCATTGCGGAAAACCGACTGCAGATCACCCAGTGGATCGGACTGCGAACCCCTGCGCTGCAGAACCTCACCCTCGATGCCGGCACCGGTGTCGGTGGTCGTGTGGTGAACACTCGCCGCGCCGCGGGTGTTTCCGACTACACACGTGCAAACACGATTTCCCACGAGTACGACAAGCAGATCCAGGACGAAGGACTGCACTCGATCGTGGCTGTGCCCGTCATTGTTAACCGTGAGGTACGTGGCGTCCTCTACGTCGGTGTTCACTCGCCGGTTCGCCTCGGCGAAAAGGTCATTGAGGAAGTCACGATGACTGCGCGTTGCCTCGAGCAAGAACTGGCAGTCAATGCAGCCCTGCGCTCAGGCGACGGGGCTGGCGACCGTGCAGGCGCCAAGGGCGGCCGTCAGATGAGCGGTGCCGAATGGGAGCAGGTGCGCTCCACCCACTCGAAGCTGCGCATGTTGACCAACCGTGTCGACGACGAAGACCTGCGCAAGGAACTTGAGCAGCTTTGCGAGCAGCTGGTTTCCCCAGTGCGCGTGAAGCAGACCACGAAGCTCTCCGCCCGCGAGCTTGACGTGCTGTCCTGTGTGGCGCTGGGTCACACCAACGTTGAAGCGGCCGAAGAGATGGGGATCGGTGCGGAGACGGTGAAGTCCTACCTGCGAAGCGTGATGCGCAAGCTTGGTGCTCACACCCGCTATGAAGCGGTGAACGCGGCACGCCGTATTGGCGCGCTTCCCTAACCCTTGACGTTCTGGAGCGCCCCGCAGAGTTCGGTACTGTTGTGGACGTGAAAGAACGTTTTTTGGTCACAGGTGGAACGCGACTCGAAGGCCTAGTGCACGTCGGGGGTGCGAAAAACAGTGTCCTCAAACTTATGGCAGCAGCGCTGCTGACCGAGGGCACGACGACACTTCGCAACTGCCCTGAGATTCTCGACGTCCCGCTCATGGGCGACGTCCTCGTCGGCCTTGGTTGTGAAGTGGAGATTGAAGGCGATGTCGTACGCATCACAACACCCGCTGAACTGTCCCCACATGCCGACTTTGACGCGGTCCGACAGTTCCGCGCTTCTGTGGCGGTGCTGGGGCCTCTCGTCGCAAGGTGTACTGAGGCGTACGTTGCGCTCCCAGGGGGCGACGCCATCGGTTCGCGCCCTCTGGACATGCATCAATCAGGGTTGGAAAAGCTCGGTGCGACGACCCATATCGAACACGGCGCGGTTGTTGCACGTGCTGAGAAGCTCCGCGGCGCCGCAATCGAGCTCGACTTCCCGTCGGTCGGCGCTACCGAAAACATTGTCACGGCAGCAGTGCTTGCGGAAGGTTGTACGACCCTGGATAACGCCGCCCGTGAACCCGAGATCGTCGATCTTTGCGACATGCTCAACGCAATGGGCGCGAATATCACTGGCGCCGGCACATCCTGCATCACCGTCGACGGTGTGGAGAAACTACACCCCACTGAACGGACGGTGATCGGCGATCGCATCGTCGCTGGCACGTGGGCATATGCCGCGGCCATGACGCAGGGTGATGTCACCGTTACCGGCGTCGCGCCTGGTCACCTGCACCTCGCATTGGCGAAGTTGAAGCTCTCGGGTGCCGAGGTGGAGACCTACGACAACGGCTTCCGCGTGCAAATGCGTCAACGCCCGAAAGCCGTCGACTATCAGACGCTGCCGTTCCCGGGCTTCCCAACTGACCTCCAGCCGATGGCGATCGCCCTGTCTGCAGTGGCAGACGGCGTTTCCGTCATTACTGAGAATGTCTTCGAAGCACGCTTCCGCTTTGTCGACGAAATGATGCGCCTTGGTGCCGACGCCAACGTCGACGGCCATCACGTAATGATCCGAGGCGTGGAAAGCCTGTCATCAACCGACGTGTGGTCTTCGGACATCCGTGCAGGTGCCGGTCTAGTTTTGGCTGGTCTTGTGGCAGACGGCGTCACCACAGTTCACGATGTGCACCACATCGACCGCGGCTACCCGGAGTTTGTTGAGAACCTCAACAGGCTTGGGGGTCATGTAGAACGTGTTAACGACTAGGCATTTACCCGCAGTAACCTGCGGGTTTGTGTTTATGTTTGGGTGTGTGTAACTTAATCCCAGTCAGCG
>NZ_KV801040.1:0-844 GCF_001810365.1 Corynebacterium sp. HMSC055D05 | reverse complement strand
TGAAGTGTCCCAGGTTTTGTTCCGTTTGAGTAGATGGGAAAATCTGGAATATGCCAAGAAAATTTGACCAGGATGCCAAGGACCGCGTGGTCCGTCTCGTGGAAGATCGCATCTTGGCGGAAAATATGTCAATGCAAGCCGCATGCCAGGCAGTAGCCCCAAAGCTGGGGGTTTCATGGCACACGGCTCGCCAATGGACCCAGCAGGCCCGCCGTGCGGGAAACATCCCAGAACCTGTGCCTGAAGACTTGGCCGCCGAAAACGCGAGGCTACGCCGTGAAAATCAAGAGCTACGCGACACTAACGAGCTGCTGAAGGCTGCCTCGGCTTTTTTCGCGTCGGAACTCGACCCAAAACGTCGGAAATGATCCGGTTCATCGATAAATACCGGAATCGTTTCTCTGTCGAGTTCATTTGTAAGACGTTGAAGAATAACCGGGCTGGTGGGTTTATCACCTCGCGTGGTTATCGCCAGTCCAAGGCCCGTGGATTAAGTGCTCGTCGCCTTCGCGATGCTGTGCTGATCGACCGCATTAGAACTGTTCATCGGGATAATTACGGCGTCTACGGCGTGCGGAAAATGTGGCATGCTCTCCGCCGTGGCGGAATTGATATCGGGCGTGAACAAACCGCCCGGCTGATGCGCTTGGCCGGTGTTTCTGGCAAAGGCAAAGGCGGATCACCTATCACAACCCGAAAAGCTAACGTGCCTGATCTGCGCCCGGACTTAGTCGAGCGTGAATTCAAAGCTTAAGGGCCCGAATAAACTGTGGGTGGCCGACATTACGTATGTGCGCACGAAGAAAGGCTTTGTGTACGCCGCGTTTGTCACCGACGTTTACTC
>NZ_KV801039.1:788-8091 GCF_001810365.1 Corynebacterium sp. HMSC055D05 | reverse complement strand
CAGGATCGGTGATGGTCACGTCGATCGGACCATCGACGTCCTCACCCGGTGTAACGACGACGTTGCCGTTCTCATCGATCTCAACCGGGACGTCATTGCCGTCCTCATCCTTCGCAGAAACCTTGGTGTCGTCATCCTTATTGGTGACCTTGATACCGGTGTCCTGCGGATCGTTGGTCGGATCAACCGGATTGACGTTGGAGCTATCAACCGTGGTCTTCTCGGAACCGTTATCGTCGCGATCCTTCTCGTGGCCGTTAACCGGAACCTCAACCTCGACCTTGCCGCCGTCCGGCAGATCCTCGTCTTCAACCGTCACAGTAATCGGACCATCAACGTCCTTACCCGGGATGACCTCAATTTCGCCGGTCTCCGGATTGATTACGACAGGAACATCCTTGCCATCTTCATCCTTAGCCGAGACCTTGGTGTCCTTATCCGGGTTGTTAACGATGATGCCGGTGCCCTGCTCCTTGTCAGTCGGATCAACCGGGGTCACATTCGAATCATCAACCGTGGTCTTCTGCCCAACAGGCAGCGGAACACGGTCGGTCACCTTGTACTCCTTATTGTTGTGGTCAACCAAGGTGTACGTCACAGTGACGTTTGGATTGTCCTCGTCAGCCTCAACTTCCTCGGTCGGAGTACCAGTAATCTTGCCGGTCTCCTCATCGAAGTCCAGACCAGCCGGCAGGGTCTCTTTATCAACCGAAAGCGAACCTTCCTTCACCTTGAGCTTGTGCGGGTGGCCCTCAAAACCAGTCGGGACGACTTCCTGCTCATACTCGGTATTGATCGTTGCAGCCTTCAGCGGAGAGTCAGTGACCGTCAGCAGCGCAGGTACACGAACGTGCTGGGTTTCCTCGACCTCAACCGTCTCGGTCTTGATGACGCGCTCATCCTCCGGTGCCGACGGATCCATGAACTCCGGATTACCGTCTGCGTCGAGAACCGGACGCTCTTCCTCCACCATGACCTTAACGTCGCGGGTCACAATCACCTCAGAGGTGCCCGGCTTCGCCGGCGTACCGGAGATACCAGTCTCAGGGTCGAACGTCAGGCCCTCAGGAAGGCCATCCACCTCGTAAGTCGGCTCAGCGCCTTCAACCTTGTTTTCCGGCTCCTTTGGCAGCACGGACAGCACATCAAACTCGTTGTACTCGTCCTTCACCGAGCCGAACGGAAGCACAACCGGAACGACAACAGTGAACGAGTCAGCGGCCAACACCGTGTTGTCGCCAGTGACGAACTCAGCGGTGAAGACATCGCCTGTCTCAGCATCTTCCGGAACGGTGATGGTGCAGGCATTGGCATCAGCAACGCTACCGATGTCGTCGCAGGTCTTGACGATCTTGCCGTTCTTCTTCCAAACAACCTTGTTTGGCGTCACCGGGAACGGACCGGTCACATCCAGCTTCGCGGTATCACCGATATCAGCCGGCTTGTCCGTCATGTTGTAGTTCGTAATATCCAACGAAACACTGTGACGTGGCACCAACGCGAAGTTCACGTTGTACCACATCGGATTCTGCACCAGGTTTGCCGCAGCGACCGGAGCCGGGTTACGCGTGCCGTTGTTCTTAGGCGAATTAAACAGCGGAACACGCCATGCCGAGTAAGCGCTCGGAATCTTGCCATCAGCAGTCTCTACATGCGCATACAGGTACTTCTTCGTCTCGTTCGTGAGAGTTCCTTCAGGGAACTTCACAGAGTAATACCCATCTTCACCAACCTTCGAGCGCACCGTAGCCGCAATGTATTCCGGGTGCTCAGTGAGGAGCTTCTTCGCAGCGGCCAGCTTCTGCGCCTCAGGGAGCGTATCCACTGCAGCAGCGTACTCACCAGCTCCCTTCTGCGTCAGGACACTCATGACCACGTACATATCCTTAGCCGGGACATCTCGCGTGTCATTCGGACCGTTCAGACGCGCATCAGTGGTCTCGTGCCAGACCTTGCCACCGACATGGCCCTTCATTTTGGACGAGACCGACTGCTTCTTCACCGTAGGTTCCGTATCCGCGACCCAATCAGCCTTCGGCTTGTGCATGTACGGCACATCGCGGTCAGCCTGCATCAATAAAGCAGTGCGCTGCATGTTCGTGCCGATGGTGTTCCATGCCCCCTGCTGATCAGCACCCATCGAGTTACGGAATGCGCCCGGGAAGAAGCCACCGACCTGACGGAACGGGTAGACGGTAAAGCCGTTGCGCTCATCAACAAACGGGTCAATCCACAGGCGGTAGTACTGGTTCGTGGAAGCCTTGTACGTGTGCTTCTTGCCGTGGTGATCAACCCAAGGCTCACGGAGGTCGAACACGTAAGAGCCCGGTCCAGCCTGCGAGATGTTGCTCTTGCTCAGCTGGTCTGAGGTGCGGGCGACGTACACCGGCGAAACGGCACCGTCCTTATCGATCCACTGCATGTAGACCTTCGTGCCCTCCGGAACAGCCTGCTGGCCACCATCGGTCGGGCTGAAGCCGTAACCATCGTCGATAAATGCGCGACCAGACAGGGTCGACTTGGCATTCGTCATGCCGGTAGCGCTCTTGACGTAGCCATTCGCAATACCGTCAGCAACGATCGCACCGTTATCTTCAGCGGCCTGTGCTTCAGCGACAGCCGCAGTTTCCTCTTGTGCGAATGCAACCGGCTGAGCAAACGGTGCAACAAGCGCAAACGACAGTGCAGCCGCGGCTACAGAAGTGCCACGACGGCGACCAATGTGACTTTTTTTCATTAAATTCCCTCCAAAAAGTCTGAATGTCAGAGTTCTGCGACCCCAACTAGCAAACAAAACACACCTACAGCAGGGTCTAGGTACACCACCGTAAAGAACCTGACAGTAGACAGCAACGAAGCTTTGAGTTCTAAAACAGCTGTCTACTTCCTTAAAGTCCTAAGCGACAACAGACCACAAACCCGCTGGCCAGTGCTGTTATACCACCGTAAATCAGTTGCTGTGAGCGCCTTAAGTGCACCCGAGAAGCGGGCAAAATGGCGCAATGTACAGTCGTCCAGCATTTTTGCTAAAAATATCTACCTTTTACCACATTTATCGAAACATCGTGTTGCTAACGCTAAGAAAAACGTAAGTATTTTTATCCCACCCCATTACGGGGGTATATAGTGACGTATTTCTGGTCACTCGTCAAACACGAAAAGCGCCCGTGGCGGGGTTTCCCACCACGGGCGCAGGTCGCTACAAGGGTCTGCCAAGCGCTAGAACGGCAGCTTGAACTGCTCCCCGTTCTTGTACCACCAACCAAACAAAGCGGTTAGGGCGCCGAGGATCACCAACACAACTGCGGCGATGACGCCACCGCTTGCAGACGACCCATCGGACTCGTTGTCCACCGGCGCCTTGGTTTCCACCGGGCCGCGGGTCTCAGTCACCGGTGCTGGCGCTGGTTTCGGGCGCGGGGTCACCGTGACGGTCGGCTTCGGCGCAGGCTTCGGCGTCGGCGTCGGAGGAGGCGTAGAGGTGGCAGGTGCCTGCGCGATCGGCCGCAGCACCTGCTCCACTTTCTTCTTTTCCTCCGGCTTCACATCGGCGGTGGGAAGTTCGCTGAGTACCTTCTCGGCTTCCGGCTTGGTGTAGTCCAGCACCGGGATCTGGAAGGTCTCATTGAAGACGGCCTTATTGGCCTGGTTGCGCACCGTCACCTCAATTGGTGTCTTGGCGCCGCTGACGCCGGAGAGGTCCTCGAGCGGGATCGCAAGGTTAGCGGCGTGGTTTTCCTCGTTCAGGATGCCAGCAAGATCGATTGATTTCTCGGCGGTCTGGCCGTTGCCCCAGCGTGCCTCCACCTTGAAGGTGTGCGCGTCAAAGCCCTGGTTTTCCACGCGGACGTTCAACGCGTTGTTGGGGTGGGTAAGGGCGATGCCGTTGCCGGCGTCGCGATTAAGCGAAAGCCCTGCTTCATGGTTGTGCTCAGCCGCAGCGAGTACTGCGAGTTCGTAGGCGCTGATGTCCTCGTGCACGAGTTCGGGCTTCTTATTCGGCAGTCCGATGATGCCGGCAGCCTTGCCGATGTGGCTAGACCGCAACGTCAGATTGTCCCAATCCGCAGGAATGACGGACTTGCCCACGAAGCAGTTGGTACCGGAAAGATGAGCCGGGCAGGGCGTATAAAGGTGCTTGCCGGAATCCATCGCAAACTTGCCGGCCACGGTCGGATCCGGGCCTTCGGTGAGGTTGAAGTGCGAGAACTGGTACAGGTAGTTCATCGCAGACTTGTACTCAGGGATGTAATTACGCTCCTGCTGTCCCGCCGGGTAATGCTTCAGCAGCGCCTCGTACGCCTTCGCCTCTGGGGTTTCCGCACCGTCGTGGCCCAAGCCCAGCACGTGGCCGAACTCGTGGAGGATGGTGCCGTTGAACTCAGCGTCCGTGTTCAAGCCAGCACCCTTGGCGACGAAGAAACTCTCGCCCCGCAACCCCACCCCCGTGGTGTTGATGTAATCCGGGTGGGTGCTAATACGATCGCCGATCACGCCGACCTGCCACACCGCGCCACGGTCATCCCCCAGCAATTCGTCGCGCCAATCCACCAACTGCTGGCGACGCTTCGCGCTGTCGGTGGAAAACGCGTACTCCTTATACGGCAACAGATCACGATTCTGGCCGCCACGGCGCTCGCTCGGTGGGATCCCCGGGGCATAGAGAGGGCCGGCGTCGAGGTGGAGGTTCACCCCGTGGGCGTCGAAAAGCTGCTCCAACTGCTGCAGCATCGCGCGCTTCGGGCGGTACATCTCTTTGTTCAGTTGCGAGCAGGTGAGGTACGACAGGACCTCGCCGGTGGAGACATCAAAGCGGTCGCGGTCCGCGCAACCACGCGACTCCCACTCCGACGGCATCCAGTTCAACTGCAAAAACACGTCCGGACGCTGCGGGTCCGCGCCCAAGCGCGGCAAGTCGATCTCTGTGCCGTTGGGCAGCGTAAACGCCTGCTCTTCCCAGATGTCCGGCAGGCCGTCGCCATCGGTGTCGGCGGCGTCTTGCTGCGTGGTGACACCGATACGCACACTGGTTTCGAACCTGCCCGAATCATCGAGAGGCTCCAGCCAAAGACCACTTTGCAGCCCGGCGGACTCACCGACCTTTCCGCTACCCCGAGTCTTCACAGCAGCATTGAGCTCATCCCAATCTTGTGCTGCAGCGCTAGAGTAGGTGCCTTCGCTGAACCCCACGTTGACCTCAAAGCCCGGGGTCTTCGGTGTGAGATGGAACTGGTTCGCCCCCTCATCAAAGGAGGCAGTGTAAGCACCTTCGAGCTCCTGCAGCCACACCGTGGAGCTAATCTGCACGTCCTGCCCCGGTGTGCCCTCGACGACGGTTTTCACGTCGGTCACGGGGCCGTCGATAGTAAAGGTACGGGTGACCGTCACGCCGTCCTGTTTGGTTACTAGCGTGACCACGTTGCCGTTGTCGGATTTGGTCACGGTGGTGTTCGCTGCGAGGTCGATGTCTTGGTAAACATCCTCGTTTTGGTCACGAACCTTGACATCCGCGACCAAGCTAGCCATCATCCTGCCCGGGGAGGAAAACGGGTTGGCGAACATCAGGTTGGTCTGGCGGCCCGGTTCGATCACAGTGCCGTCGAACGCACCGTTGGTGGCATCTTGGTCCACGCGGTAGCCGGCACCGTACGGCACGGTTTTCGCATCCGCTGGGACGGCCACGAGCGGAGCCACCATAGCGCCGCTGAGCAGGACTGCGAGTGCAGCTTTCTTCAAAGACACGGTTGTTCCCCTTAGATCCTGATGCCAAAGTTGCGCAGCACGTCACGCACCGCGTCCTGGTTGATGTAGGCCGCCCAGCCCGCGCCACCGATCACGGCAAGCAGGCCGAGGATGATGGCGAGCACGTTGCGGGTATCCGCGCTGGATCCCGGGCAGCTCGAGGTGCTGAACGTACTCGACGTGCTCGACCCGCTAGATGCGGTGGTGCAGGTTGGGTCCACGCTTGCCGCCGTGACATCCACGCGTGCCTGGATGCGCTCTACGGAACCGTCGGCGTAGCGGACATCCACCGGCAGCGTCCGCGTACCTGGCTTCGCGCCGGCGTCCGCGTCCACGGTGATCGTGCCCGTTGCCGGATCGATCACCGACCGCAGCCCCGGAGCGTTTCCGGCCAGCGAGTAGGTGGCATCAGCCTTGGCCTTCAGTTGCACCTTGCGTTGCTCACCTGGGGCGATCGTTGCCGAGTCATAGGCAGGCTGGTGCTTCGCGGTCTTCGGTTCCACCGCAACGACGGTGACGTTGACGGTGGTTTGGGATCCATCCGGGAAGGTGACCACAACCGGCACCACTGCACGGTCGTTCGGTTTGACCTTGTCGGTGGTGACCACGGTGAACTCACCCGTGTCCTTGTTTACCTCTACGGTCCAGTTCTCGTCCGAGAACTCCCCTACTGCAAATGTGGTGTCTTCCGGCAGTTCCGGCACCACATCCGCGTCCAGCGCCACGCCGACGGGAACTTGCACCAGCGCGTCCTTGACCGGGATGGTGTCCGACATTGCGTTGGCTTCCTGCGGATCCACCAGGGCAGTGATGTTTTCTTGCGACCCATCTGGGTACGACACCACAACCACAACCTCTGCCCGGTGTTCTCGGGATTGCGGTGCGGTTGCCTTGATCAGGCCTGTGGTTTCATCGACTTGGATGCCCCAGCCGTTGAGGTTGGACGCGTTGCGATTAATGGTGAACGTGGTGCCTTCCGGCAGATCACGGTCGCCCACCTGACGCACCTTGGCTTGCTGGCCCGGTGCCGCGGAGCGGCCTACCTCGTACAACGGGTCGTACATGTCGGCGTAGTTGCCGGCGATGACCTCGAAGATTGCGACAACTTCGTCGGTGGAGCCGTCTTCATACTTAACGACGACCGGCACACCGAACGTATCCCCAACCTGCGCCCCTTCCGGCGCCGTTGCCTCTACGCGGCCGTTGTCCTTGAGCGTGCCGGGGCTTTTCACCTCAAACGTCACGTCACCCGCGGCCTTGAGCGGCTGGCGCAGGAAGGCACGCCCGTTGGTGAAGCGAGTCAGGTTCGGGGTGACAGACGTCGCCGACTCCCCCACCTGCACATATGTGCGCGGGTACACCGCATCGAACTCATCCGTGAGCGGCTTCTGTACCGGCGCCGGCTGTACTGTGGCGGCGGTTGCGTTGCCGGAACCATCGTCGACTGTCATCTTGTCGTTTTCCTTCAGCGTCACATCCGCCGGGACGTTGATAGACCAGTTGCCGTTCTCGTCAGTCGTGGTCTCAATGACCTTGCCGTTCGGCAGGGTGACCTTGATGT
>NZ_KV801039.1:0-688 GCF_001810365.1 Corynebacterium sp. HMSC055D05 | reverse complement strand
TGCCGTTCGGCAGGGTGACCTTGATGTCCTCACCAGGACGGTCACCCTTACCGGAGATGGTCTTGTCACCGGCGACCACTGGGTTCACCATGGGTGCGGTGGTGTCCGGGATGTCACCCTCATCAGCCGGGTTAGAACCCTTCTCGATCTCATCCTTGTTCGAGATACCGTCACCATCGAAATCACCGTTCGGATCCAGCAGGGACTTACCGTCCTTGCCAACCAGGTCAAAGTCCGCGGTTGCGGAGTTCTCCGAACCATCGTTGTAGGTGAAGTCAACATCTACCGACGGACGAACGTACGGAGTGAAGATCTCCTTGAACTTATCCCAGCTGCTATCAATGTTCGGCAGCTCAGAGTCGATCTTCCCAGCGACCTTGTCGTAGCCAGGAGCCGTAGCCTCAACAACACCAGTGTTCGGGACGGTGTTGAAGGTCCAATCATCGGAACCAGCAGACGGCTTACCCGTTCCTTCTTTCACAGGAACATCAGTCTTACCCGCAAACGGATTCGAAGTCTCCTTCTTACCAGCCTCGACGGTCTTAGGGTCGCCGTAGTTCGGAACGAACTTGTCAGCATCAGAGTCCGGATCAACGATGTTCACATCGATCTCACCAACAGAATTGCCGTCCTTATCAGTGACAATGACCTTGGCATCCTGCGGATCAGTGCCCTCCGGAACGGTCAC
>NZ_KV801038.1:0-12742 GCF_001810365.1 Corynebacterium sp. HMSC055D05 | reverse complement strand
CGATTCCGGACACACATTTTGTCGCTTAACCCGGGATCGTGGTATCCACGAAACCGTTTCAGAACTATGAAGACTTGCTCACGCTATTGGGCGAACGGGGGATGCGAATTGCAGATCTTGCGTCTGCGGAAGAGTCGCTGCGAAACATCGGTTATTACCGTTTGAGCGGATACTGGTACCCGTTTAGAGAGCCATTCCCGAATCAACAAAAACTTCACGGATACGAACTCACACGCAAGAATGAATTCCGTGAGGGAACGAATTTCGACGACATCATTCGACTCGTGAGGTTCGATACCCGATTGCGTAAGGCAGCCTTGAGTGCGTTGGAGCCCGTGGAGATTTGGCTCCGTAACGCCATTGCACACACGATTGGTAGCGTGCACCCGCTGCTTCATCTTCATCTTGACGACCCGTCAATGCTTGACCTGCAGATGCAGCCTCCCATTAAGGAACCGAACCAGGTAGAGCGGTATGCAAAGTGGTTGGACCGCTTTGACGCATCTATTGGTTACTCCAAAGAGGATTTCGTACACCACTACCGGGATCGCAACGAAGATCTTCCAATTTGGGCTGCAGTGCAGACCTTCGAATGGGGAACGCTGCACAATCTGTACGATCTGCTTCCAAAGTGGATGCGCGAGCAGATCGCTGCTGATACCGGGCTCACGTTCAAGGAGCTCGGGTCATGGCAGCGATCGCTGGCTTATTTGCGAAATACGTGTGCACATTACGCGAGACTGTATAACCGTGTAGACGATGCACCGCTTGTGCCAAGAAAACCAAGTTCCACACTCAGCTGGATTCGGGCGTATCCGGAATCGTTGCGAGACCGGACATTCTTCAAATTGTCCATGTTGCAGTACCTGCACGGTGTGATCGAAGGAGAGCCACATTTCGGGCTCACCAAAATTGCTCACGAATTCCTGATGGCCAATTTCCCGGGACACGATCTTTCGACGCACTCACACTCGTTGCCCATCCTCACCGCAATGGGGTGCCCTCCGAACGTGATTAATAAATCGCCTTGGGTCTAGTTGGCTTGCAGGGACGCGACGCCCGCCTGCGTTACGCTTGGGGCTATGACTGATTTTTCGCGTTTTGACGGTCGCGCCGTCGACGAGCTTCGCCCTGTCCGTATCACTCGCGGTTTTACTTCGAACCCTGCTGGCAGCGTGCTGGTGGAGTTCGGTAACACCCGCGTGATGTGCACCGCTTCGGTGGAGGAGGGCGTTCCCCGTTTTAAGAAGGATTCCGGCGAAGGCTGGCTGACCGCCGAGTACTCCATGCTTCCTTCCGCGACGCACGAGCGTATGCCGCGTGAATCGATGCGTGGCAAGGTAAAGGGCCGCACGCACGAGATTTCGCGCCTGGTGGGTCGTTCCCTGCGCGCTGCGGTGGATCTTTCTGAACTCGGTGAGAACACCATCCAGCTCGACTGCGACGTGCTCCAGGCCGACGGTGGTACCCGTACCGCGTCGATCACTGGCGCGTACGTGGCACTTGCGGACGCGATCGCTGTGCTCAAGGAGCGCGGCGTGGTGCCGGGTGAGCCGCTGCTGAAGCCGGTAGCGGCGATCTCTGCTGGCATCATCGACGGCCACGTCTGCCTTGACCTGCCGTACGAGGAGGACTCCCGCGCGGAGGTGGACCTCAACGTGGTGATGCAGGAGGGTGGCAACTTCGTCGAGATCCAGGGCACCGGCGAGCACGGCCTGTTCGGCCGCGAGCAGCTCGGCGAGATGCTCGACGTGGCAGCCAAGGGCTGTGAGGAGCTTTTCGCAGCCCAGAAGGCGGCGTTGGGATGGTAAGAGTCCTCGTCGCTTCCCGTAACCCGGGCAAGGTCCGCGAACTCGACCAGGTGCTGCGCGAGCTGGCCATCGAGGGAGTGGAGCTTGTGTCGCTTGATAACGCCCCCGCCTACCCCGACCCTGTCGAGGACGGCCTGTCCTTTGAGGAAAACGCAGTGCTGAAGGCCCGGGCTGGTGCTGCCGCGACTGGTCTTCCGTGCGTCGCTGACGACTCCGGCCTAAGCGTCGAAGCCCTCAACGGCATGCCGGGCATCCTGTCCGCTCGCTGGTCCGGTAACTACGGCGACGACGCTGGTAACAACGCTCTGCTGCTCAAGCAGATGGAGGATATTAACCAGCGCCGCGCAGCGTTTGTGTCCTGCTGCGCGCTTGCCACCCCAGAAGGCGACGTGCACGTCGCGGAGGGACGCTGGGAAGGGGAACTGCTTCGCGAGCCCCGCGGCGACAACGGTTTCGGCTACGACCCGCTCTTCGCGCCGGATGACGCGCCGGGGCGTTCCTCGGCGGAACTGACCTCGGAGGAGAAGAACGCACGGTCCCACAGGGGCAAGGCGTTGCGGGAGTTGGCAAAGCACATCGCAGCGCTGGAGTGACGAAAATCGTTACAGTGGCGGTATGAAGAAAACAATCGCATTCGCAGCAACTGTTCTCGCCTCCAGCGCTCTTTTGACCGCTTGTGGGCAGGACGGTGACTTCGACGGCACCTGGTCGGGCGACGTCACCGCAACCCAGGAGGGGACCGGCGGTGGTCGGGCCACTGTGACCATTGACGGTAAGGATTGCTCCTGGGAGCTGACCGAAACCGACGGTGAGACTAACGAAGCGAACTGCCTGCGCGACGATAAAGAGTTCAAGCTGGAAGATCCGCTGACGCACCAGGATCTGGAGTACGACGCTGAGCGTGCAGGCGACACGTTGACACTGTCGCCGCAAAACGATCAAGCGGAGAAGGTCGGCGTCATGGTGCTAACAAAAACCGACGACGAATAAGTTTCGCCGCCGGTTTCATCCCCCGAAGTTCCAGTTCGCCGGCGTTAGGCGAGCTGGAACTTTTCTTTAACTTCCTTGCGGCGCTTCTCTTCCACAAAGAAGGACATAAACGGCACGACGCCGGAGATAGCGGTTGCCACCCAGGTGCCGCCGGACCAGCGGGCCTTGGAACCGAGATTCAGCGACGTCATCAAGAATGCGACGAAAGCAAAGCCGTGTACGCGCGCGACCCAGGACAAGTAGTCGACGTTCATGTCGAAGCCGTACTGCATGATCATGCGGGCAATCAGTAGAAGCAGCAGGACGCCGGTGACCCACGCCGCGATGGAGAACCACAGCAATGCCTGCTTGACGCGGCGCTGGCGCTCCGGGTGGATGCGCTCTGGCTGTGCTGCTGGCTGAGTTTGCTCGGTCATGCGTGTTCACCTTTACCTTCCGGGTGGGTTTCGCGGCGCGGTGCCACAAGTTTGTTGTATTCGTCGACGTCGATCTCCGGACGTGCGGGCAGGAAGTCCTCGTCGATTTCCGTGACGGGCTTGTGCTTGCCGTAGCGGGCGAGATCGGCCTCGTACAGGTCATCCATGGTCAGTCCTGCGTTCTCGGCGTCAATCTTGTCGTTTTCCATGCGCATACCTACGCGGTAGGCGTAGATGAAGAACAGTGCGAAGCATGGCCACTGCAGGGCGTAGCCCAGGTTCTGGAGAGTGCCGGTGCCGGATTGGTAGCGTTCCCACTGCCACCGGGCGAGCAGCAGGCACGTCACTGCGGCTGCGATGAGGAGCAGGATGTGCCACCATCGCACGCGGAGACGCTCACGCTGCGGAATCGGGGTGGTCCCGTCCGCGTCCGTGTGTTCCAACTTTTCGCTCACGAGTGGTGATCTTACCCGGTAAAACCATGGTGCCAAACTAAAGTTTGATACCGCGGTTTCTGTGGATGGGGGCGCGGCGTGTAATATCCGTTCTCGACGCGCCCGTGGCGGAATTGGCAGACGCGCTGGATTTAGGTTCCAGTGCCTTATGGCGTGAGAGTTCAAGTCTCTCCGGGCGCACCAATTCTTTATGGGGGAGTGGGGACTTACAGGTTCCAGTCGCGCAGGATGCGGCCAACGTGGCCAGTTGCCCTGACGTTGTACTGGGCTTGCTCCACGGTGCCCTTACCGTCAGCGTCGACGGAGACAAGGAACGTTGAGCGGATAACGCCTTGGACGATCTTGCCGTAGTTCTTCTTTTCGCCGAAGGCACCGTATGCCTCGAGGGTTTCCTTGGATTCGTCGGAAAGCAGCTGCACGGTCAGGTTGTGGTCGTCGCGGAACTTTGCCAACTTCTCCACCGGGTCGGGGCTGATGCCGAGTACGGCGACGGAGGCCTCCTTGAACTGGTCCATATTGTCGCTAAAGTCGCAGGCTTCGGTGGTGCAGCCGGGTGTGTTGGCCTTCGGGTAGAAGTACACGATGACTCGCTGGCCAGCGAAATCGGCAAGCGAAACGGTTTCGCCCTTGTCGTTTTTCAGGGTGAATGCGGGGGCAACGTCCCCTTCTTGCAGTCTGATGGGTTCAGTCATGCCTCCCCGTTTTACACTACTGTTGGTACGAAAAGACGTCAGTCTAGAAAAGTCCCAAGTAAACGTAGGAGTTTGAAACCGTGGCACGAGATATTCACGACATTGAGCGTGACCTTGCACGCACCCGTAGCCAGCTGGCCAGCACGCTTGATGAGCTTGCAGATCGCACCAGCCCGTCCAACCTGGCCGACACGGCTAAGGGGCAGGCAAAGACCTGGCTCGAGGACGAGACTGTGCAGAAGATCATCGCTGGCGTTGGTATCGGTATCGCAGCGCTGATCGGTATCAAGGTCTACAACGGCCGTAAGCGCAAGAGCGAGCTCAAGGAGCTGCAGAAGCTGCTGTCGCGTAACTAAGCGCGAGCGTCTGTACGCCGGTACCTGCAATGTTGTGGGTGCCGGCGTTTTGTCGTCGATACGCTCGTGTCCTTGTTGAATTCAAGGTAATCTCGTTTTACGACCGAAAGGGAGCATCAATGGTTAATGATCAGGCCGACCACGAACTCGAGCGGATGCGCGGCAGTAAAAAGCCGCTGTGGATCGCGCTTGCCGTCATTGCCGCGATTGCGCTGGTGCTGACGGTGGCGGGGCCGTCGATACGCGCTGCGTTCACACCGGATGAAGAGACCGCCGCAACGTCGACGGACACCGACGCCGAGTACAACGGCACTGACGTCCACTTCCTAGGCATGATGGTGCCGCACCACCAGCAGGCGATCGACATGTCGGATGTGCTGCTGGACTCCGACGTCGACGATGCGCAGGTGCGTGATCTCGCCCAGCGCATCAAGGACGGTCAGGAGCGCGAAAACGAGCAGATGAACGCCTGGGCCGACGAGTGGGGCATCGATCAGGACATGGAGCTCCACTCGAAGCACATCGCCAATGGCATGTTCCCGCCCGAGCAGTTGGACGAGTTCGCGCAGTTGCGTGGCGACGACCTGCGCACCGCTTTCCTCGAAATGATGCACTTCCACCACGCCCACGTGATCAAGATGACGCAGGACGAGGTGGACGGCGGCGCCTACGAGCCGCTTCGCGAGTTGGCCCAAGACATGATTGAGGTGCAAACCGCCGAAATGGGCGAGATGGAAGAACTTCTGGGCTACAACCCGACGAAGTAACTAGACAATCTCGGCGCCAGCCTCAAACATTTCCTGAAGCGCTGCGGCACCGCCCTTGTCATTGACAGGGGAGCACATCGCGCGCAGGACGCGCACCTTGAAACCAGCCTTCAGGGCGTCCAGGACGGTGGCTCGCACACAGAAGTCCGTTGCAATGCCACAGACGTCTAGCTGGGAAACCTCGCGCTCGCGCAACCAATCCTCAAGCGATGTGCCAGCCTCAGTTGCGCCCTCGAATCCGGAATAAGCGGCGGTGTACTTGCCCTTGCGGAAAAACTCCTCAATCAGCGAGGTATCCACCGGTCCGCGCATCTGCGCACCATAGGAATCAGCGACACAGTGCGGCGGCCAGGTGTTGACAAAGTCCGGTGTCTCGCCTTCCTTGGCAAAGTGGTCACCTGGCTCGATGTGCCAATCCTGTGTTGCCACAATGTGGTCGTACTCCAAACACCTGTTATCAGGGGTGGAGATCAACTCCGCGATTTTTGACGCCACCTCATCGCCGCGGGCGGTGGCAAGGCTACCGCCGGGGCAGAAGTCATTTTGCACGTCAACAATTACCAAGGCTGTTTTCATGAAGATCAGCCTAGTCTCAGCTGCGAGAAAAAGTGACGGGTACACAAAAAGCGAGGCTGGCGGGTAAAATACCTGCCAGCCTCGCTGTGCTGTGCGCCATCAGGGAATCGAACCCCGAACCCACTGATTAAGAGTCAGTTGCTCTGCCAATTGAGCTAATGGCGCGTATTTTGTTTTGTTGGTGTTGCTCTCTGCAACGAGGTAATACATTAGCAGCGTGTGTTGAATGTGTGAAATCGGCAGGTAAGAGCATATTTTTCGGCGATGTTAAACGTTGTATAACGCTTTGTTTGTGGATGGTGGCTTTTTAGCCGTTAACGGTTAAAGTATTGGCGTTTGAGTTTTGGATTTGAGTTGTGAGGGGTCCATTGTGCTCCACCTTCGCGCGGTTCGCCGCTGCACCGCGGTCCTGACGGCGCTGGCTGCAGGAGCGATGATTTCGGCCTGCTCACCGGGGGATGGGTCGAGCCGTCTCGAGCAGGTTGCGGAGACAGACCAGGCTGCAGAGACGACGCCTGCGGCGAAGCCGCCGAAAGTCTCGGTGAGCAATAACGCCACTGACGTCGAGCCTGGCCAGCCGGTGAAGGTGCTTTCGGAGGTCGGACTGGCCTCGGTGAAGATGACCAACGAGGCCGGCAAGGAAGTCGAGGCGGAGTTCAACGACGACAAAACCGAATGGTCTACGGCGGAACCGCTTGGTTACGGACGCGAGTACACCATTGAGGCGCGTGATGTTGAGGGTCAGAAGGTGGTGTCGTCGTTTACTACGGTGTCGCCGGCTGTGACGGTTAATGCGTACGTTGGTCCGCTTGACGGCTCGACGGTTGGTGTCGCCCAGGCGGTAACCATCCGCTTTGATAGCCCGATCCAAGACACCAAGAAGATGGAGAAACTCATCTCGGTCGAAACCTCGAACGACACCGAGGGTGGATTCTTCTGGCTGGATCCTTACGAAGTGCGCTGGCGCCCGAAGGAGTACTGGGAGCCCGGTACTGAGGTCACTGTGAAAGTGGATCTGTATGGGCGCAAACTTGCCGAAGGCGTCTACGGTTCCGACGACACCGAAATCAGCTTCACCATCGGTGACAAGGTGGAGACTGTCGTGGATAACTACGACAAGATGCTGCGCGTCTACGCTAACGACGAGTTGGTGAAGGAGTTCCCGATCTCACTGGGAACCGACGGTAGCTACGACACCCCGAATGGCACCTACGTGGTGGGGGATGAGCACCCCAGCCTTGTCATGGACTCGCGCACCTACGGCTTGGCGTTGGATGCGGGCGGGTACGTCACGCCGGTGGATTACGCCACCCAGCTGTCGTACTCGGGCATCTACGTCCACTCCGCGCCGTGGGCGCTGTGGGCGTTGGGGTCCCAGAACCAGTCGCACGGCTGCATCAACGCTTCCTATGAGAACGCCAAGTGGTTCCAGGAGTACGTCAAACGGGGTGACCCGGTAGTGGTGAAAAACACTGGCGGATCGACCCTGACCCCGTACGACGGCTTGGGCTACTGGAACCTTGATTGGGAGCAGCGCTCCGGCGGCAGCGGCGAGCAGCTCTACTCCTAGTGCCCCTAGGTGCAGTTAGTGCCCCCAGGCGCAGTTAGGCTTTCGCGCGTTCCTCCTCGGCTTCAATCTCGGCGTTGAAATCGCGCTTGGAGGCCTGCCACTGATCCTCTGTCATGCCGATGCGCCAGTACCCAGAGATGGACACGTCTTGCTTGGGGACCTCGGATTCGACGAAGAGGAAGCGCCGCATTTCCTTGATCATCTCGGCAACGCCGTGGATGAACCAGCTGGTGTTCTTTCCGTCCGGCACGCCGGCCTGTCGCACGACGCGGGATAGCTCCGTGCCATGGGTCGCGCCGTTGCGGATCACCCAATGGATGTCCACGCCATCGCGGGCTGGGAGCTCAAACTTGCGGTCTTCGGCTTCGATCTCGATGTACGCGGTCGCAGTTGCGCCCTCGGGGAGGCGCTTTAGGCCCGCGCCGATGGCCGGTGCTGCGGACTCATCGCCGGCGAAGATGAAGTGCTCGTAGTCGACCGAAGGGCCCCACGCGCCACCTGGGCCGAAGAAGCCGATCTTCTCTCCAACCTCGGCTACGCGAGCCCACGGACCGGCCAGGCCTGCATCGCCGTGGGTGACAAAGTCAACATCGAAATCCCCGGTCGATGAGTCGAGGTTGATCAACGTGTAGGTCCGGGTCACCGGTTGCTTGTCGCGCGGCTGTTGTTCACGGACCTGTTCGACGTTAAATGGCCAGGAGTAGGCGGCGCCCTCCGGCACGAACAACAGCTTGAGGTAGTGGTCCGTAAACTCCAGATCTTTACCGACAAAAGCGGGGGTGTTCAGGCTTAAGCGAACCAGATCGGGGGAGAGCTGGCGGCGACCGGTCACGGTTGCCTCATTGGCCTTCCGGGGTTTACGCCTCGCGGCCGCTTTGTTGGCTTGTTCAGTCATCGTTGTCCCTGCCCTTCAACAACTCGTGGCTGCTTCTGGCGGCGGAAGTTCGCACGCCAAATAGTTAGGTAAGGCTAACATATTTAAGGAGGGGGTGGAAAAGCAATGTGCCCCGTAACCTGTTGTGGAGGTTACGGGGCACGCTTTGGGGTGGCTGACGGGGCTCGAACCCGCGACACCCAGGATCACAACCTGGTGCTCTACCAGCTGAACTACAGCCACCATTGCTGTTTTGCAGCGGATTACACCTTAGCCGTTCATCTGAAGTTTACAAAAACCGCTGGTAGAACTCGGTTGCAGCGGCAGAAGCCTTCGTTGCGGTGTCGGTGTCCGGGCCGGGGGAGTCCACAAATACGGCGCGACGGTAGTAGTCCAACTCGCGGATGGATTCCACGATGTCCGCCAAGGCACGGTGAGCCATGCCCTTTTCGGGCTGGTTGTAGTACGCCTTAGGGAACCAGCGGCGCGACAGTTCCTTCACGGTGGACACGTCGATCATGCGGTAGTGCAAGGCGTCGTCGAGACGCGGCATCTGCGCACGGATAAACGCACGGTCGGTAGCAATCGAGTTGCCCGCAAGCGGAGCAGGATGAGCAGGATCGCAATGCTTTGCGACGAGCTCCAGCACCGCATCCTCCGCATCCCGGATACTGGTCGTGGAGGCCTTAATGTCATCGAGCAGCCCGTTGGAGGAGTGCATCTCGGTGACAAAGTCATCCATCTCCGCCAGTTCGGCGTCGGTGGCGTGGACGACGAGGTCGACTCCGTCGTCGATAATGTTGAGCTCCGCATCCGTGACAAGCGCTGCCACCTCCACGATGACGTGGCGTGACGGGTCAAGACCGGTCATCTCCAGGTCGACCCACACGATGCGATTGTCCTTGTCTGCGATCTCCATTTATTCCTCTCCCATCTTGGCGTAAAACTTGCCCATAATCGGCGGCAGAATCCCGCGCGGGGCGTAGGTAGACACGACATCCATCGCCTTCGATAGCGGCCCCGGAACGACGCGTCGGCGGTTGCGGCGCATCGCCTTCAGGGTGTCGGCAGAACAAGACTCGTAGGTCGTCCACAGGAAATCGGGCACGACCTTATCCACGATCGACTGCTCCTCCTCCGGAATGTGCGCCTCACGCACCGGACCCGGCGCGAGCAGGGTCACGTGCACGCCAGAATCCTTCAGCTCGTAGTGCAGGGCCTCGGTGAACATGTTCACGCCCGCCTTGGTGAACACGTAGGTGGCGTTGTTCGGGATCGGCAGGTTGCCCGCGGCGGAGCCGACGTTGCACAGCGCGCCCTCGCCGCGTGGCACCATCTGATCCAGCACCGCCTTGGTGATGCGGAACACTGCCGTCGCGTTCAGGTTGAACTGGTTCGTCTCGTACTCCCAGTCCTGCTTCATAAACGGGCCGAACGACGCGATGCCGGCAGAATTGACGCAAATGTGAATCTTGCGGTTCGCAATGTGGTTAAGCAGTGCGGTGACGTCGCGTTCCTTAGACAGATCCGCGGCGAAGACTTCGACGGTGACGCCGTGGGCGGCCGCGAGTTCGTCGCCAAGCTTTTGCAATACCTCCTCGCGCCGGGCAACAAGGATGAGGTTGTGGCCACCTTTGGCCAGGTCGCGTGCGATCGCCTCGCCGATGCCTTGGCTCGCGCCGGTAATCAACGCGAACGAGTTGATGGATGGTCCTGGAAAACTCATGCGTCCGAATCTACCCGCCCGCGATCTCTCGCAACGCTGCCGTGTGTCGCTCGAAGGCCTGCGCGCCCGTCGCTGTCAGTGTGACCCACACCGTGTCCTTCGCTCTGCTCGACCCATACTCGCGGAAGCGCGTGATATAGCCGTGCTCCTCCAGCGTGGCCAACTGCTTGGACAGTGCGGAGTCTGACAAGTCTGCCTCGTCCTTTAGGGCGCTAAAGCGCATCTCAAAGCGGGACGATTGCTTTTCGACGGCACCCCCATGAAACAGCGCCGCACAAATCTTCAACCTGGCTAACGGGTGAATAACGGGGTCGATGGCTGGCTCACTCATCGGTTTTTCTCCCAGTAGTAACCGGTGACGATAATGACAGCTGCGGAGAGGACGCCCGCGATAGTCGCGCCAGCGACGCTACCTTCGGGGACGAGCCAGATGATTGGCATGAAGATCAGTGGCATCAGGACGGATCCCCAATTCGTCTCGGGGTCTTCCTGGATCGGCTGCTTCATGCTTGGACGCACGTTGCGGTTGTGATCTCGCACGGTGATGGCGATGCAGGCGATGATAATGACCGCAAACAATGCCCACCAGTATGTCCACCGCAGGATCAGGCCAGCAGCAGTGACTCCGAACAGGGTGCCGAGAATGACATAAGCCCACAGGGGTGTGGGCTTATGTTGCGCGTCGCGCTCGAGCATGTCGATCTGCTCGAGGGTGGCGCGAGCTTCTTCTTGAGAGATCTTGTTGCTTTCCACGTTGGCAAGTATGTCACTTGCCTGAATGGAAAGCAAGCGTTAAATCTCGTGCATCTCCTGGTGCTTAGTCTCTGGGGAGGAAAGGATTGCCCACAGGGAAATCGCGGTGACAATAACCAGGTAGATACCCACAGCCTGCGGGCCATACTTCGCGTTCAGTGCCGTCGCAATGAAGGGGGCGATAGCCGCACCCAGGATGGAGGACACGTTGTACGCGATACCCGAGCCGGTGTAGCGCACATTCGACGGGAACAACTCCGGCAAGATCGCAGACATCGGGCCGAAGATGAAGCCCATCAACACCATGCCGATGAACAAGAAGATGCCCAGGGAAACCATGGTGAACGTCTCCGGATTCAGCAGCCACTTGAAGCTCAGGCCATAGACGATGATCGCAACCGAGGTCAGACCCAGCACCGGGCGACGGCCGTAGACATCCGACCAATGCGCCGCAATCGGGATGCCAGCGATGAACCCGAAGATGCACACCAGCTGCAGCTTCAGGAACGTCGGGTACGCAATACCCAGGCCAACGCCCTCTTCCGCCGAACCAATTCCGTAGGAGAGGAACCAAGTGGTCACGATGTAGAACAGCGTGTAGCAACCGACCATGACAAACGTGCCCTGGATCAGCGGCTTCCAAGCGGTCTTGAATACCTCCGCCAGTGGGGAAGCGGCCTTCTGGTTGTTCTGCTCCACCTGCTGGAACACCGGAGTCTCCTCAACCTGCAGGCGAACCCACAGGCCGATGATGACCATCACGATGGACAGCAGGAACGGAATGCGCCAGCCCCAGCGCATGAACGCGCCCTCGAAGTCGCCAGTGGTGTGGCCCAGCACGGTGACCAGGATGAGGAACAGGCCGTTTGCCAGCAGGAAGCCGAACGGTGCGCCGAGTTGGGGCCACATGCCCGCCCAGGCGCGGCGTCCCTTAGCTGCTGTTTCTGTGGACAGCAGGGCCGCGCCGGACCACTCGCCGCCCAGGCCAAGGCCCTGGCAGAAGCGCATCAGTGCCAGCAACGCCGGTGCCCAGATGCCGGCCTGTGCGTAGGTGGGCAGCAGGCCGATAACAAAGGTGGCGATACCCATGGTCAGCAGCGCACCGACCAAGGTGGCCTTGCGGCCGACCTTATCGCCGAAGTGGCCGAACAGCACTGAACCTAGCGGGCGAGCGATAAACGCCAGGCCAAACGTGGCGAACGACGACAGCAGCGCCACCGTGCTCGACTCCGACTTGGGGAAGAAGAGGAACGGAAATACCGCGACGGCTGCGGTGGCGTAGGCGTAGAAGTCGTAAAACTCAATCGTCGTGCCAATTGTCGACGCAAGGCGGACCCGGTTTCGCTCCTGTGGCGTTGTCTCCCGGATGGCAGCAGGGGCCGCTTGTGGGGCAGGGGGTTGATGCTCGACGCTGGTGGTCATTGCCCGTCCTCTCATTCCATTGTGTGAAACTGCTGTGTCGCAGAATGGAAGAAACTGTACCACGCTATGGGACGCGTATCCCAAAAATGGGTGGGGTGTGGTCTGCTGAGGCCAAACGACACATCCAACACGGCATATATCGCTGAAAATCAGCGGAGTATGCCGTGTTCCATGTGTCGTTTAGCTTTGCGGCACGCCTCTTTCCCCGCACATGGTGAGAACGCATTGGTGAAGACGGCCAAAAATCGGCATCTTCACCAATGCGTTCTCACCATGTACGCGGCGCGCCCCTCATCCCAACCGGGTTAAGCGACAAAATGTGTGTCCGGAATCG
>NZ_KV801037.1:0-33128 GCF_001810365.1 Corynebacterium sp. HMSC055D05 | reverse complement strand
TCACTGGTGATAAGGAAGACACCGCGAAGTCCACGAGCTTTTAAGTCCTGGAAGAAGCCCTTCCACGACGCGTTGGATTCCGTGGTGGCAACATGCATACCGAGCATTTCCCGGTAGCCGTCAGCGTTAACACCGGTGGCCAAAAGTACGGAGCATTTGACTACCCGGCCGCCTTCGCGCACTTTGATCGTCAGTGCGTCGCAGGACAGGTAGGCGTACCCGCCGGGGTCCAGGGGGCGATTTCTGAAGTCTGCGACCATTTCGTCGAGTTCTTCCGACATGCGTAAGCCTTGGGATTTCGACATGTTGGAAATGCCAAGGGTTGCCACCAGATCATTCATCCTGCGGGTGGAGACCCCTTTGAGGTAGCACGTGGCGATCACGGTCGATAAGGCTCGTTCCGCTCGTGAGCGGCGCTCGAGCAGCCAGTCTGGGAAGAACGCGCCGTGGCGCAGCTTCGGCACTGCTACATCGATTGTGCCGACACGGGTGTCAAGGTCGCGGTGGCGGTACCCGTTGCGGTGGTTGACCCGTGTGGTGGAGGCAACACCGTACTCAGCGCCGCACACGGTGTCGGCCTGGGCGGAGAGGATTTGGTTGATAAACCCTTGCAGCATCTGCCGCATCAGATCCGGCGACGCTTGGGCCAGCAGATCATCCAGATAGGTTGTCGGGTCGATAGAATGCGGTGCAGCGGTCATCGTCATGTGCCTTTCGGTGAGATGTGGAAGTTGAGTCGAAAGGTTACTGACGGTGGCCGCCCACTATTTTCAAGGGCCCACCATCAGCAAGCGTTACACCACACTAAGGGACGCAACCTGAGCGTTGGGGCACAGCGCCTAAGGCGCATACGGAAGCTGGGTTAGCATTTACTCATGTCTGTTTCTGAGCTGTCCACCAGTACCCAGAACTATTTGAAAGCTATCTGGGGGCTAAAGGAATGGTCATCCGAGCCCGTTACCGCCACACTTATAGCGAAACAGCTGGGACTCAAGCTCTCCTCGGTCTCCGATGCAGTGCGCAAAATGTCGAAGCAAGGGCTCGTGTCACACACGCCCTATGGCTCTGTGGAGTTAACCGAACTTGGCAGGCAGTACGCATTGGTCATGGTGCGCCGCCACCGATTGCTTGAGTCTTTTTTGGTTCAAGCATTGGATTATACGTGGGACGAGGTCCATGATGAAGCCGAAAATCTTGAACACGCGGTGTCTGACATGCTCATAGAGCGCGTGGATAAGTTCCTCAATTACCCCACTAGGGATCCACACGGCGACCCTATCCCTACGGTTGATGGACAGGTCACTATCCCCAGTGCGCACCGTCTCACCGACAGCGGCGCACAACCGCAGGTGACCGTGGAACGCATTTCTGATTCCGACCCACAACTGCTGGCCTTCCTCAAAGAGCAAGGCATCGTCATTGGGGCTGTTCTTACCACGCGCGAAGGAACGCCCTTTTCAGAATCGCTCGAAGTACAGGTAGCCGACAGTACTCAGTGGGTAGTACTTGGGCGCCCAGCTACGGACGCAGTGTTTGTAGCACACCACAGCCTGTAGTCTTTCCCTTTCTCATTAATCCTGTCCCTACCTGCCCTTTTAAAAACTACGGTGCGGCGTAGTTTGCAACTACGGTAGTACGTAGTTAATCTTTTCGATCATCACCTATCCCACTTATGGCTAAGGCCAGGATGAGCAGGATTGTCATGTCAGACTCACCAGATTTGGTGTACTTTTCTAGCGTTTCTGAAAACACAAAAAGATTCGTCGAACGCTTAGATAGACCCGCAGTGCGCATTCCACTGCGGCCCAAGAAAACCGGAATGATCCAGGTTTCACACCCGTACGTACTCATCGTTCCAACCTACGGCGGTGGCTCGCTCAAACGCGCAGTCCCCAAACAGGTCATCGACTTCCTCAATGACCCAATCAACCGTTCCTTTATCCGGGGCGTGATTACCTCAGGCAATACCAACTTCGGAAGCGCTTACTGCGTCGCCGGCCGCATCATTTCCGCTAAGTGCCACGTTCCAGAGCTGTATCACTTCGAGCTACTCGGCACGCAGAAGGACGTTGCCGCTGTAAAGCAGGGCCTTCACAAGTTTTGGGAGCAGCAAAGCAACTAACAATTACACCCCATTGATTTCCCACAAAATGAAGACCACATCCGCAACACACAGATTGGAAACCACAATGCCGCCACTTAAGGCCACCCCCACACAGCCCATTGGCCCTACGCCCCGCACCGCTTCAGCAGACGATGCCGGCGGTGTCGGTAAGCGCAAGAGCTACCATGCACTCAACGCGCAGCTGAACCTATTCGACGATTCGGGAAGAATCCAGTTCGACAAGGACATTGAGGCAACACAAGACTTTTTAGCGCACCATGTCACTCCCCGCATGCATCAGTTTGAATCCACCAAGCAGCGCTTGGAGTGGTTGGTTGATAACGAATACTACGAGCGGGAATTCCTTGAGCTTTATGATGACGATTTTCTGTGCACTATGTACGACAGAGCCCACCGAGCCAAGCATCAGTTCCGCACTTTCCTCGGCGCATTTAAGTTCTTTACTTCATACGCACTGAAAACCTTTGATGGCTCGCGATTTCTGGAAGGCTACGAAGAACGCGTCGCCACCACAGCTTTGTACCTTGCACAGGGCGATGAAGAGCTTGCGGAGAAGCTGGTGGATGACATCATGACCGGACGCTTCCAGCCCGCCACCCCTACTTTTCTCAACGCAGGAAAAGCCCAGCGTGGCGAAATGGTCTCCTGCTTCCTCCTTCGCATCGAAGACAATTTGGAAAGCATTGGCCGCAGCGTGAACTCTGCACTGCAGCTTTCAAAACGCGGCGGTGGTGTGGCCTTGTTACTGAGCAATCTGCGCGAATCCGGAGCCCCAATCAAAAAGATTGAGAACCAAGCTTCCGGCGTAGTCCCAGTCATGAAAATTCTGGAAGATAGCTTCAGCTATGCCAACCAATTGGGCGCTCGACAGGGCGCTGGAGCCGTCTACCTACATGCGCACCATCCAGATATTCTTCGTTTCCTGGATACCAAGCGGGAAAATGCCGATGAGAAAGTCCGCATTAAGACTCTTTCGCTGGGAGTTGTTATTCCAGATATAACCTTCCAGCTGGCCAAAGAGAACAAGGATATGCATCTTTTTAGCCCGTATGACATCGCTCGCGAGTACGGCGTAGCCATGTCTGACATGTCTATCACCGAGTATTACGACGAGCTGGTTTCCAATCCGCGAATTTCTCATACGACTATCAAGGCCCGCGAGTTTTTCACCACGCTGGCTGAGCTTCAGTTTGAATCTGGATACCCCTACATACTCTTTGAGGATACGGTCAACCGCGCTAATCCCCTCAAAGGACATATCAATATGTCCAATCTGTGTAGTGAGATCCTCCAGGTCAACACGCCATCCACCTACGGCGCCTCAGGTAACTACACCACCGTTGGCCAGGACATTTCCTGCAATCTAGGGTCGCTCAACATCGCTAAAGCTTTTGAATCACCGGACTTTGGGGAAACTGTTGAAACCGCGGTGCGCGCTCTCACGAAGGTCTCAGACCTAACAAATATCGAAGCTGTTCCTTCCATCGCTCACGGTAATGCATCCATGCATGCCATCGGGTTGGGCCAAATGAATCTCCACGGTTTCCTGGCTTCCAAGCGTATTCCTTATGGCTGCGCCGAAGCACTGGACTTTACAAATATCTATTTCCTGACCGTGACCTATCATGCGCTCCGTGCATCCCATGCGCTAGCGGTTGAGAAAGGTCAACGATTCACTGGCTTTGAAGAATCCACCTATGCCACTGGCGTCTACTTCGACAAGTACATCGACCAAGACTGGGCGCCGGCCACTGACCACGTAAAACAGCTATTCCATGAGGCTGGCGTGCAGATTCCTCAACGCGAGGATTGGCTACGGCTCAAGAACCAAGTGATGCAAGACGGCATCTACAACGCCTACTTGCAGGCAGTTCCACCCACTGGATCAATTTCCTACATCAATGACTCCACCGCGTCCATACACCCGATTGCCTCCAAGATTGAAATACGCAAGGAAGGCCGCTTGGGGCGCGTGTACTACCCCGCACCGGAAATGACCAACGACAACTTGGAGTATTTCGATGACTCCTACACCGTGGGGTACAAAAAAATCATCGACACCTACGCTATGGCCACCCAACACGTGGACCAAGGGCTTTCCCTGACTTTGTTCTTCACCGCTGACACCACTACGCGGGACATCAACAAGGCACAAATCTATGCCTGGAAAGCCGGAATCAAGACCTTGTACTACATCCGTTTACGCCAACCTGCACTCCAGGGAACCGAGGTCGAAGGCTGCGTTTCCTGTGCTCTGTAGGAACACGGTCCTTCCTTCATTCACAACCATCCATCAAGAAAGAAAGAAGCTATGTCTTCAACATCAAACACTGCTGAGCTAACCAGCATCTCAGTTACGCCGCCAAGTTACCGGCATGACCCTTCAGCCCGCATCCGCGCCATCAATTGGAATCGGGTGAGCGATGAGAAGGATCTTGAAGTGTGGAACCGCCTCACCGCCAACTTTTGGTTGCCAGAAAAGGTTCCACTTTCAAACGATCTCCCGGCGTGGCAGAGGATGACACCGGAGGAACGCAACCTCACCATGCGGGTGTTCACGGGACTCACCACCCTGGACACCGTCCAGGCCACTGTGGGCGAAATCTGTCAGATCCAAGATGCCCGCACCGAGCACGAGGAGGCCGTGTATACCAACATCGCCTTCATGCAATCAGTCCATGCCCGTTCTTACTCTTCAGTGTTTTCTACTTTGAGCAGTACGAAAGAAATTGATGAGGCATACCGCTGGGCGGTGAATAATGACCTTCTCCAGGCACGCGCCAAAAAAGTGCTCACTCATTATTTTGGACCCGATCCACTCAAGCGCAAAGTGTCATCGACGCTGCTTTCCTCGCTGCTTCTCTACGCGGGTTTCTATCTTCCCCTGCATTTTTCCGTCCACGCCACCCTGACAAATACGGCAGACATGATTCGCCTCATTCTGCGTGACAAGGCAGTGCACGGTTACTACTCAGGCTACAAGTACCAGCGCGGACTGGAAACGTCTGCTCCACAACGGCAACAGGAGATGCATGATTTCACTATTTCCTTGCTCGAAGAGCTTTATGCCCTAGAGCTGGATTATTCCGGCGAGCTATATGAGCCGTTGGGGCTCATGGATGATGTAGCTGTATTCGTTCGCTATAACGCCAATAAGGCGCTCATGAATTTGGGCTACCCGGACTACTTCCCACCTGAAGAAACGGAAGTGAACCCGGAAATCCTCGCTGCCCTAGCACCTGGAGCAGATGAAAACCATGACTTCTTCTCCGGCTCCGGTTCCTCCTATGTCATTGGCACCGCTGAAGAAACGAGTGATGATGACTGGGATTTCTAAACCGTTTCCACGACCAGACCAAGGAAGCTGGCTTGAGACCATCGCGCTGTTTGAAGCCATCCGCGAAGGAAACCAACCAGCAGCCATGCGGCTTTTGGATACGTCCGCCGCACGGGAGGCCGTCCTCGGGGGACTGTTAGGACTCATCGAACTGTACTTCCGCCATGAAGAAGACAAAGTGGATAACTTTCTTACTGCCGCCCACGCCGCCGGGCCACCGCCTGCCTTTGGCTGCAAGCCTTTTCTCCCTTGATCGCACGTACCTACGCCCAACTAAGAAGAAAGGACTTCCTATGACCACCCCACGCATTAGTGTTATCGTCGGCAGCCTGCGCCGCGGCTCATTTGCGCGCAAGATTGCACACGAAGTGCTCACAATGATTCCTGAAAACTACCAGGCAGACATCGTTGAAATCCGTGACTTGCCGCTCTATGACTTCGACTACGATGACCCCTCGGTCACGGACAAGCCCATTCCAGCTGAGTACACCACTTTCCGCGACACCATCAAGAACTCGAGCGGCGTCCTCTTTGTTACCCCGGAAAATAACCGTACTATCCCTGCCTGTCTCAAGAATGCAGTGGACATCGGTTCCAAGCCCAACTCGGATGTGGCTTGGAAGAACCTTCCCGCAGGTATCATCAGTCACTCTGTAGGCCGCATGGGCGGCTACAGTTCACAGAAGAACCTCCGGCTCGCCCTGTCCTACTTCGATATGCCGCTTCCTGGTCAGCCCGAGGTATTCCTTGGCCAATCCCCCACCCTCTTCGAAGACTCCGGCCATCTCAATGAAGGCACCGCAGGCTTTGTCAAAGACTACGTTATACGCTTCCTGCAGTTGGTCGACATGACATTAACAGCCAAGCACAGCTAGCGACGGCGACTAACCCTAGCCACCGCCCTCTACGAAGTACTTGAAGGCTTCTAAAGGGCCTTCTCAAAGACACAAACCCCGGATTCACACTCATCCTTGAGTTACCTGAATCTGAACCCAGGACGCTTCAAAAAACACCGCTCTAATTCTTCGATTTTCGCTGAATTAGAGCGGTTTTAGCGCTGTCGCTGGACACTGACCCTGGCGACATCCTGTTAGGCCGCTACAGGGCCATACAGGGCAGGGGAGACCCCCATCTACGGCTTGCCGCCGTCGGGGGGTGCTGGGCATCTACTCCTCGGGTCTGACGCTGCTCACGCTGGGGATTAAGATCTCGCGCCCGGCGGCTGCAGCTATCGACGGCGTCATTTTGACCATCGGCACCATCTGGGTGGTCTTCTTCTCCCAAAGCTCCCTTGGGCCGTTCCAGTCTTTCCTGATCACTCTCGGCGTGCCACTGGCTAGCTGGGCAGGCATTCTCATTGCGGACATCTTCGCCCGCACTAAGGATTACGACGAGCCGGCGTTGTACGATTCGGCAGGTCGCTACGGCGCCGTGGACTGGACCTCGATCGGGATTCTTGCCGTGGCTTCGGTAATCGGGTGGGGTCTTGTGGCCAACATGTTTGCGGAGGAAGCTTCCTGGAACAACTGGCAGGGATACTTCCTGCCGCTGGTTGGGGAGCACTGGGCGGACGCGAACCTCGGTGTGCTCGTCGCACTCGTGCTCTCGTTTGTGGCGGCGTGGTTTGGGCGCCGCGGCCGCATCCGCCGCCAAGAGGGGACTGCGGCCTAGGCGCTGTGCCCGGTTATGCCCCGGCGTCCTAGCGCGCCGGGTTGCTGACCAGGATCCGATCCACCTGCTCGGCCAGGTCTTCGGGTGCCGTGTCGAAGTCGCCGGGCAGTTCCCGATCCGCATGCTCGAGGGCTTCCTGGTCGTGCTCGCCGGTGGCAAGGTGCGCCTCCGCCTCGTCGAGTAGCCGCTTCAACCGTGTCAGGTTGAGTTGGTAAGCGCCGTCGTTCTCCGGGCCGGGGACCTCCTGGAGCCAACCCGTGCCGGTGAAGGTGGGCAGTGTCGCATCGATGATGTCGCGCTTGAGCCAGTTGGTCATGCTGGGCCCACCGAAGTTTTCCACCCGGCCCGCTGTTGCCTGACGGACGGTGCCGGTGGGGGTAAGGGTGGGGCCAGTGGTGTCGTCGGCAAGCAATGCCACCTGCATCAAAATTTTCAGTTCTCGGGGAAATAGGGACGGGGCTTCAATGCACCCCACTGCGGCTTTGAGCAGTTCGCCCAACAACGCCTCCTTATTCGGTTGTGATCGGACTGTGTTCAGACAAAGAGACATTATAAAACCGCCCTCGACACGCGAAGGCGGATTCTCGAACGGATGTGTGGCTAGCGCTGCAACTTCCAGATCACGGAGTTCGTGGAACCTGCGCGCACGAGCGCGATGTTGGCGGTGTCGAAGACGTAGAGCTCACCGGTAAAGCCCGGGACAATGAACGCGGAGCCGAAGCGCTGCACCTGCAGTGGGTTGAGCTTCTTCGGCTGGCCCGTAAAGCCCTGGTTCCAGCAGTGGGTGCCGGTAAAGCCTCGGCTGATGGACACTGCGGGGATGAGCTGCTCTGGAGGGTTGCACTCCGGCTGGGTTTTGCGGGCGGTGTCGGAGACGCAAATGGTTTTGGTTTCGCCGCCGACTTGGTAGGACTCGCAACGCACGTTGCCGTTCTGGTTGGAGTAGGTACCGACGTTGTTTTGTGCGGCGGCGGAGGGGGCGAGGGCTGCGGTGGCGGTAAGGATCGCGACGGCAGCGACGGTTACTGGGGCTGTACGTGTGATCTGCATAACAGAAGTATTCCAGGCTATCCCCAGCGTTGCACGCCTCCTGGCAGCGATTTCAGCACAATCCCATGCTGTTTCGCCTGTTCCGCATAGGTTTTCACAAATTTTTCAGAACGCACTCCACCGGCGCAATAGACCACCACGTCGTCGCCTTCGGCGTACTGCGACAGCGCGCGAGAAACCGCCTCGGGGTCACGTTCGATCTGGGTCAGTGGCAGGTGGGTGGAGTTAACCGGCAGGTCCGCGATCGCCCGCTCGTGGGGTTCGCGGATGTCCAGGGCGTGAGCTTTGCGGGTAGTGATGTCGTCGTAAAGCAACTGCCCCTCGGTGCTCACGGCGCAGGCATCGGTGTAGGTGCTCAAGCGCGTGGTCAGTGGGCGCGCCGGGTCGCGGGGGACGGTGAAACGGCGGATGGTGGTGGTCAGCGCGTCGTACATGTGCAGCCGGCCGATCTCCGCCTCGCCGATGCCCGTGAGGAACTTCACGGCTTCGGTGGACATCAGCGAGCCGACCACGGAGGTGGTCACCCCGAGCACACCCGCGGTGGCGCAATCCGGCACGGAATCCGCGTCCGGCTGGGTGGGGTAGAGGTCCCGCATGCCCACGCCGCCCTCGGGCGCGCCGGGGCCGGAGTGCCACAGAGCGATGTCGCCGCGGTAGCGCAGCACCGAACCCCACAGCAGCGGCGTGCCGGTGATCTCGGCGGCGTCGGCGGCGAGGAATTTGGTGGCAAAGGTATCGGAGCCGTCGATAAGCAAGTCGATGCCGTCAAGCGCTCCGATGAAGTTGTCGGCGGTCAGGCGATCCTTCACCGGCGTGACAGTGATGCCGGGCTGGAGCGCGCGCAGGCGCTCTGCGGCCACCTCCACCTTGCTGCGGCCGACGTCCTCGGCGCCGAAGAGGATCTGGCGGTGGATGTTGGTGATGTCCACGTGGTCGTCATCCCACACCGTAATGTTGCCAACGCCCGTGGCGGCCAGCGTCTGCATGACGGGGCAGCCCAGGCCACCGGCGCCGATGACCAACACGTGCGCGTCGTATAGGCGTTCTTGCTGCTCCGGGCCGAATCCGGGCAGGTTCATCTGGCGCGCGGTGCGCTTGAGTTCGTTTTCCGGCAGCACGGCCCTACAGCACCGCGTCTTCCCAGTCGGCCCAGCTGGCCAACCCGTCGAAGGTGGAGGACGCCACGGCGTGCTCGCGCTTCGGAATGCGCCCAGCAGCGCGGGCCAGGCGGCCGGCTTCCACCGCGTGGCGCATCGCGTGCGCCATGGCCACCGGGTCCTGGCAACGGTTCACCGCGCTGGCCAACAGCACGCCCGAACACCCGAGTTCCATGGCAAGGGAGGCGTCGGATGCGGTGCCCAGGCCGGCGTCGATAAGCACCGGCACCTGCGCGCGCGAGCAGATCAACTCAATGTTGTGCGGGTTCAAAATGCCCAGGCCTGTGCCAATCGGGGAGCCCAACGGCATCACCGCCGCAGCACCGAGATCCTCCAGGCGCTTGGCGGCCACCGGGTCGTCCGACGTGTACGCCAGCACCGTAAAGCCCTCGTCCACGAGCATCTCGCAGGCGTCGACGGTCTCCACCACATCGGGCAGCAGCGTGCGGTCGTCCGCGATGACCTCGAGTTTCACCCAATCCGTGCCCAGCGCCTCACGCGCAAGTTTCGCCGTGATCACCGCATCGCGTGCCGTGCGGCAGCCCGCGGTGTTCGGCAGCGGACGGATATTTAGACGCCCCAGCAGGTCAAACACGCTCTCGCCCGCGCCGGTGGTCGCGGAGTGGCGGCGCATCGCCACCGTGGTCATCTCCGTTCCACTTGCCACCAGGGCGCGCTCCAGCATGTCAAAGGAACTCGCCCCACCCGTGCCCATAATCAGGTGGGATTCAAACCGCTGACCAGCAATTTCAAGCACGTCTAGCCTCCTTGAACGGCGGTGAGGATGTCCACGGTGGTGTCGTCGATAAGCGCCTGCCCCCACTGCGAGCGCGGCACGACCTCCCCGTCGACCGCCACCGCGGTGCCGGCCTCAGGCGCGCCGACCTCCGCCACCAACTCCTGCACAGTCGTGGCTTCGGTGGTGGTCCTTTCACCGTTGAGCGTTAGTTGCATTCGTGCCTCCTCGGGTCGCATGCAGATAAGTTTATGAATGGTGCTTGCTTTTCGACGACCCCAGCACCACACCGAGCCCCCAACGCCGCCAGCAAAATCCCGTGCCGGAAGTAACCGGTGGAGACCACGGTGCGCTCGTCGATACGACCGATATACGGCAGATCGTCCGGTGTGCCCGGGCGCGCACCGGCGCCGGCCTCGAGGAAATCGCACTCCTCAACCGCCGGCACCACCTCAATCGCATCCCGCAGCAGCTGGTGAACGCCCTGCACCTGGGGCTGGTCGCGGCCGTCCTCGCGCGTGGTCGCCCCGATAGTCAGCGTGTGGTCCTCGCGCGGAATGAGATAAATCGGGCGGTCCTCCACAAACCCGCGCACCACATGGTTCAGCAGCGGGTATTGGTGCTCCGGCACGCGCACGTGCAGCACGTCGCCGTACACCGGGCGCAGATCCAGAAACGGCACAAGGTCGCGCGCACCCAGGCCATTAGCGACGACAACCTGATCCCCGTCCAGCTCGTCCGTACTATCCACGCGCTCGTGTATGAACGTCACCCCGGCATTCGCGCAGGCATCCATGAGCGCCTTGGTAAACAAGCGCGGCTGCACCTGGTGATCACCTGCAATCCGCACCGCACCGTGAATGGCAGGGGAGAGCGCCGGCTCAAGGCTGCGCGCCTGCCGAGTGGTGACCTTCTCCACCGCCATGCCGTGCTTTTCCTGATACTCGCTCAGTTCCGCCAGGTGCGTCTTGTCCGCAACATCGCGCGCGACCACCAGCGTGCCCTCCGTGCGATAGCCCGTGGGCAAATCCGAGTACTTCGCGGTGAGCTTGATCAGATCCGGGTAGAGCGCCGCAGACGCCGCCATCAGCGGAAAGAGCGGGTCTTGCTTATAGACGACTTCAGCGGTAGGAGCGAGCATCCCACCCGCATAATGCGACGCCCCCGACACCGGTGCCGGGTCGTACACCGTGACCGCATGGCCCCGATCCGCCAACGTAAGCGCAGTGGACAGACCGATGATGCCAGCACCGACAACCGAGATATTCACAGCGATCAGGGTAGCGCTTTTGCCCGGTCCGTTTGGCCCCTTTCAAACTCCGCGACCACGCGCTCGCAATAGTCCTGGGAATTATCGGCGTGCATGATGCCGCGAACAATGGCCAACCCGTCCACGCCGGCAAGCGCCAGGTGGTACGCGTCGTCCACCGTCACGTCCCCGATGGCCACCAGCGGCACCTGGGCAGCCTCCACCAGGGGCGGGTAGCCGCCGAAGCCTAGGGGAGGCCGGCCCGAGTCCTTCGTCGGGGTGTTGCGGAAGGGGCCGCAGCCGATGTAATCGATCACGTCTTTGTATGCGTTCGCAGCCTGAACCAGTTCCATCGTGCCGGTGGTCAGGCCGATGATCGCGTCCGGGCCGAGCAGGTCGCGCGCTACCTTCACGTCCAGATCGTCTTGGCCCACGTGCACGCCGGCGATGCCGTGGTCGCGTAAGGCTAAGGCGACGTCGACGCGGTCGTCGATAAGCACCTGCGTCTTCGGGTTCACCTCGTGGACGGCCTCGGCCACCTCGCGGGCAAGGTCGTACAGGTCGCGCGCACTAATCGGCTTCGAGCGCACCTGCACCACCCCGGCACCGCCAGCCGCGGCGGCGCGGGCGCGCTCCACAATGTCGTCACCCTGGCCGGTGACAAAATAACAGCGTAAATCGAGTTCGGGTTTGCCCATAAGCTGCGAATCCATGCACATCACCCTATGCGGATTAGATCTGCAGCGGGCCGGTACGCGTCGGATGGCCCAGCGGCTCGATGTGCACGATCGTCTCCGCGCCACCAAGCGCTGCGGCGATACCTTCCTCCACCGCATCCGCGTGATCGTGGGAGTGATCCACCGTCCAGGAGCCTGGCACCTGCATAACCAGGTTGACCAAGCGGTCGCGGCCAGCCTCCGCCGTACGCACCGACGTGAACGTCACGCCGTTGTCCTTGGCATAGGCATCCAGAAAGTTATGGACAACCTTCTGCTCATCCTCGGGCAGCGTGTGCGACAGCAGCCCCAGGATCGCACCCTTGAGCAACGTGTAGCCGGTGAACAAGATGTTCAGACCAACCAGCAGCGCCACAATCGGGTCGAGCGGCTGCCAGCCGGTCAGCCACACCAGCGCCATGCCCACGATGACGCCCACCGTGGTCCACACGTCCGTGATCAAGTGGTGCCCGTCCGCGTTCAGAGTGGTGGAGCGGTACTTCTTACCCGCGCGGATGAGCGCGACACCCACGCCGAGGTTCAACAGCGTGGCCACGATAGAGAACGCCAGGCCGATGCCGAGCTGCTGCACCGGTACCGGGTTGATCAGGCGATCCACCGCCGTATAAATGATCACTATAGAGGCGATCAGGATGAGTGTGCCCTCCACCTGGGCGGAGAAGTACTCGGCGCGGGAGTGGCCGAAGTTGTGGTTGTCGTCCGCCGGCTTGGCTGAAAGCTTCAGCGCCCACAGGCCCACGGCGGCTGCGACGAGGTTGATCCCGGACTCCAACGCGTCCGATAAGAAACCCACAGAACCCGTCACCCACGCCGCGATTGCCTTCAGCACAATCGTGACAATGGTAGCGCCGATGGAGAGCCACATGAAGCGCTCTAAAAGTTTTTGTTCATCAACAGCTGCCCTGGTAGAGGCGGGTTCTTGGGTATTCATAGCGGGACGAATCGTAGCACTTGCGTACGCTGGTTGTCCACGTCAATGCTGTCTCATTGAAAGGAACACACCATGGGCCGTTGGGTCGTCGCAATCGCAGGTGCCGTCGTGGGCGCGCTGTTCTTTGGCTGGCTGCTGCAAATGCTCGGCGTCACCGGCATCCTTTACACCGTCGGAGTACTTATCGGGTCCGCTGTGACCTCCTCTGCCGCCGGTGCACTGATCAAGCCCGGGCGGTAACCCGGGCGCGTTGTTGTTTCCCACCAGTTAGGAACACCCCTTATGGCGCGCACACGCCGTCTCCACTCAGACCCCTTGGTTTTCTTCTCCGCCTTGGGGTTCATCCTCATCTTCGTTGCGGGCACCATCGCGTTCGGCGATACCGCCCGCGAGTCCTACGCCGCCGTCTCCGGCTGGCTGATGGACCACTTCACGTGGCTCTACGTCGGCGGCATTTCTGCCACGCTGGTCTTTTTGATCTGCGTGTTCGTCTCCCGCTATGGCAACCTGCGGCTTGGCGACGACGACGATGAGCCCGAATACTCATACCCCGTCTGGTTCGGCATGCTCTTTGCCGCCGGCATGGGCGCAACGCTGCTGTTCTGGGGTGCCGCCGAACCGCTGAACCACGCCTTCAACCCGCCACGCGGCGGCTACGAATCCATGAGCCGCGACGCCATCATCCAAGCGTTCGAGTTCACCTACTACCACTTCGGCATCCACATGTGGGTCATTTTCACGTTGCCTGGTCTGGCGGTGGGGTACTTCGTCTATAAGCGCAAAATGCCCGCGCGAATGTCCTCCATGTTCGCGCCACTGCTCGGCCGCCGCGTGTACGAAGCGCCCGGCAAACTTCTCGACGCCCTGGGCATCATCGGCACCGTCTTCGGCCTCGCCGTCTCCGTCGGCCTGGGCGTACTGCAGATTTCCGCCGGCATGAACATCCTCTGGGACGTGCCCCTGGTCACCCCGGTGCAGATCGCGATCATCTGCGGCATCACCATCGCCGCCTCCATCTCCGTGGCAACCGGCCTGGACAAGGGCGTGAAGATCCTGTCCAACCTCAACATCGCCGGCACCATCGCCCTGATGCTCTTCGTGCTGCTCACCGGCCCCACCCTGAAACTGCTCGGCCAGATCACCGAATCCTTCGGCATCTACGCACAATCCCTGCCCGAGCTGATGTTCTGGGTCGACTCCTACAACGACAACCCCGGCTGGCACGCCACCTGGACCGCCTTCTACTGGGCCTGGACCATCTGCTGGTCGCCATTCGTGGGCATGTTCTTCGCCCGCATCTCCCGCGGCCGCACCGTCCGCGAGTTCATCGGCGGCACCCTGCTGCTGCCCACCGCGTTCGACCTGATCTGGTTCTCCATCTTCGGCCGCGCCGCCATCGACATGGAAGAACACAACCCCGGCGTGCTGACCAAACCCGTGGTGGAAGACGGCGACACCCCACAAGCACTGTTCACCCTCCTTGCGGACTACCCGCTCTACACCATCACCGGCACCGTCGCACTGATTGTGATCGTGCTGTACTTCGTCACATCCATGGACTCCGCCGCCCTAGTCATGGACATGTTTGCCTCCGGCGAGGAAAACAAATCACCCACCTACTACCGCGTCGGCTGGGTCGTCGCCGTCGGCCTGGTCACCGGCGCGCTGCTGTTTATCAACGACTCCGGCATCAACGCCCTCCAACAAGTCGTGATCATCATCGCCCTGCCGTTCTTCTTCATGTACTTCGTCATGATGTACTCCCTGATCAAGGCCATGAACGACGACTCCGCCGCCGCCCGCAAGACCCGCTCCCGCACCTGGGAGAAAACCGACACCGCCGAGAAACTCGAAGAAGGCGAAAACAAACCCGCGCCGGGCTACGACGCGCAAGGCAACGAGGTGGAGCGCCCCGAACTCGAATACGACGCCGAGGACGACTCCTGGAAGTTCCCCGAAGGCTTCAAACTCGAGCGCGGCGAGCGCGACACCATTGTCGACGAACGCCGCCAGGACTAGCGCTTGAACTAGCGCCAGGCCTAGCGCTTGATTCGCATCTTGCGGTGGGGAACTCCGGTATCCAGGAATTCCTCACCCTCGGCCACCAGCCCGAACTGCTCGTAGTAGCCGACAAGGCCGGCCTGCGCCTCGATGACCAAATCCCCGGGGAAGCGCTCCGTGTACTCGATACCCGCGCGCACGATCTCCGGGCCGAGGCCCGATCCGCGGTGGTCGGGGTGGACCACGAAACGCCCAAAGCGCGATCCCGTCTCGGTGGGGAAGACGCGGGCGCAGCCGGCGAAGGTGTCGTCGTCAAGCAGTGCAAGAATGTGCTTCGTTTCGGGGTTGGCGTCCTGATCATCGATCTCCGCGTACGGGCACTGCTGCTCCGCCACGAACGTATCCACCCGCAACTTGTACAACTGATGGACCTGCCGCGGCGTCATCTCATCCAGCGATAGAAACCTGATCATTTTTCGGCTCAATCCTTCCTGTCTTGCCATACGAGAGGTGGCGGTGCGCCCACTCAAACGGCCCCTGCTTGCCCGCGCGCTCCAGCAGCACCGCGAGCGCGAGCGTGATCGCCCACACCAGCAGGCCAATGCCCAGCTTGCCGGTCACCGTGGTGTCCAGGCCGATGCCCAGAAACGCCGGGGTGCACAACAATACGAACAGCACCGACTGTGCCAGATAGCCCGACATGGAACGCTTACCCAGCGCCACGAACGCGCGCGCCCACCCCGGCACGTCGTTGTTCAACCGGTGCGTGGCCAGCGCGAGCGCCGCCAGGATGCCCGGGCCGGTGAGGTAGCCCAGCGCCTGGTTCAGGATGAACAGCGGCAGCTCCCACTGTGCCGGCAGCACACCCGCGGCCGCCAGGCCCCACGGCAGGCCGATACCCACGATGATCACCGCAGCGATAACGGTCCAGGTGATGAGGGTTTTGCGGTGCGTGATGACGTCGATAAGCACCCGCTCCCGCGCCCACACAAACCCGATAATCGCCAACGCCCACAACTGCAACGCCGCAACAGGCTGCATGGCCAACATGCCCAACGCCATCTGCAGGTTTGAGGAGAAATATGCCGCTGGCGTATCAAACGTGATCGTCGGATCCGGCTGTATGATCGCCTCCGAAGAATTGAAGAAAAACGCCGAGACGCCACCTAACACCCCGAACGTGGTGAACAAGCCCAGGATCGAATACGCCACAATGCGCAACGTCTTCGACGACCACGACAACCCCCACGCCAACAAGATGCCCACCAAGCCATACGTGAGCATGATGTCGCCATAAAACAGGCCAAGCATGTGCGCCAGGCCAAACAATGCGAGCACTGCGTATCGACGAACCAACACCCGCCGCGCATCCTTCAACGGATAGTGCTTGCGGTAGAGACTGGCCGCCACCAGACCGAAGCCAAACCCCAACAGGGTGGAGAACATCGGCAGCCCGCGCACGTGAATAAACATCGCCGCGAACACAGCGCTGACCTGGTCGACGATGCTGTCCGGGCGCACGCCACCGACCGACCAGCCCGCACGCGACTGATCCTCCGACCAATCATTGGTGATCCACGCCTGCGCCACATTGGCCATCGCGATGCCAAGCAGTGCGGTGCCGCGCGCCAGGTCAGGCACGATCAGGCGCTGTGTTTGGGGCTGCGCTGGGTGAGCGGGCTGCGCGGGTTGCTGAGGTTGCGCGGGTTGCTGGTTCGGGTGCGGTGCCGCATGCGAATTCATGCGGCTCAACCTACACGGCTACCGCGACATGTTCGCTACGGCATCAGCCACGGCGACACCGCCGCCAAGATTGTGCGCGTCGAATGATCCAGCACCGGGTCCAGATCCGGAGCGAACAGCGGCGAGTGGTTTGCCGGGGCGCCCTCCATTTCCTTCTTGCTGCCTACCGCCCAGTAGAAGTACGGCACGCCCCAAGCTTCCGCGATGGTGGGGAAGTCCTCCGAACCCGACAACCGGCCGAAGTTGCCCGCGCGCTTACCAAACTGCTCGCGGAACACCGCCATGACCTTCTCCGTCGGCTCCTCGTGGTTACTAAACACCGGGGCGCCGCCAATGACCTCGAAGGTGGGCTCCCGGTCGCAACCCGCAATGGCGCATTCTCCTTGGACGATGCGCTTGATGTCGCCGTTAAGCTTGTCCGAAATTTCCTGCGTAAACGCGCGCGTGGACACCTTGAGCTCCACCGAATCCGGGATGGTGTTCGGCGAATCGCCGCCGTGGACCGCGCCGACCGTGACCACGCCCATCTCCTGCGGATCGATGTTGCGCGAAATGATCGTCTGCAGGCTCATGATCACCTTCGCCGCAAGCACCACCGGGTCGATGCCATGCTGCGGCATCGAGCCGTGCGAGCCGCGGCCGAAAATCGTGATCTTGGTCTGCACGCACGTGGAAAACACCGGGCCGGACAGTGCGCCGACGCCGTAATCGTCGATCCACGGGCCCACGTGCTGGCCCAACACCACATCCGGCTTGACGATCTTCTCCGCCAAACCCGCTTGCGCCATATCCACCGCGCCCGCGCCGGTTTCCTCACCCGGCTGGAACAGTGCGATAAACGTGCCCGACCACAGGTCCTTGTGCTGCGCCAACGCCTCCGCCGCACCCAGCAGGGCAGTCGTGTGCATGTCGTGGCCGCACGCATGCATCCGGTTCAGCGCCGGGTCCGCCGAGTATTCCAGGCCGGTCGCCTCGCTGATCGGCAGGGCATCGAAATCCGCGCGGAAGCACACCACCGGACCCTCGCCGTTTTCCAGCACGCCGACCTTGCCCGTCTTGCCCACCGCCGTGACGGTGTAACCGATCGCGGTGAGTAGCTCCTCAATGCGTTGCGAGGTAGCAAACTCCTGCATCGACAGCTCCGGGTTCCGGTGGAACCACTTGTAAAGGTCTTCGCGCTTGTCGCGCGTCTTGTCGATCGTGTCCTCGAAACCTGCGAGGCGTCCAGTGAGTTTCGGTAAGTCAGCCATGGGCCTACCTTACGTGCCCGAAAGCACCCCCGGGTGGGTCTTCGTATGGTTGAATGGTGCCAATGTTGCCCAAGTGATTACTGTGGCAAAAGTTGTCTTCACGCGCCTTCGAAACACTGATAGGGGATAAGTATGCGCCGCCTCCCATCGGCCCGCACCATTGTCGCTGCCGCCGTCTCCGCCCTCGCGCTCGTCGTCACGCCTGCTCTTAGCGCAGGTGCCGCGCCCGCAATGGCACAAAACGCAGCGCCCGTCGACACCGCCGACCCCAACTACATCTGGCGCACCGACATCATCTCCAAAGCCCTCGCCGGCAAACCCGGCGCCGACCGCGTCCTCCACCGCGTCCCCGGATCCTTCCACGACGCCCCCCGCGTCCCCGCCGAAGCCGACCAAGCCCGCGCACGCGGCAACGCCCTCTACGGACCCGGCACCCCGCTCTACGTCGGCAACACCCCCGGCTCCGAATTCATGTGCACCACCACCGTCGCCGGCTACAACGACCGCGGCCAAAAAGTCGCCCTCACCGCCGGCCACTGCGGCAACGTTGGCGACAAGGTCAAATCCGCCGACGCACCCCAACTCGGCACCACCGGCACAATCACCCAAGTAGACAAACAAAAAGACTTCGCCGTGATCACCCTGGACAAAAACACCGAAGTCACCCGCACCTACGACGGCATCACCGCCAACCACGTCGGCGGCGCCCCCGTTCGCCCCGGCGGCACCGTGTGCAAGAAAGGCGTCGCCTCCGGCTACACCTGCGCACCCACCTTCACCGACTGGGACACCCACAACGTCAACCACGTCTGCGCCATGCAAGGCGACTCCGGCGCCCCACTCATGGTCGGCGACCGCGTCATCGGCATGATCAACGGCGGCACCTGGCGCGCACCATTCGACATCGCGTGCCACAGCCCGCTACAAGGCCCGATCCACGCGCCAACCGCCTCGGCGCGCCTGGACTCGGTCCTGCCGTCCGTGAATGGCGGGTTCCGCCTCCCGTAGATCTCGTGGGCTCGGGGCGCGGGTCCGCCGGGAAAGACCGCTAAGCGCGGAGGCGGGCGGCGATCTCGTCGACCACGCGGGGGTTGCCCGCCACGCACCAGGTCACGCCGCCGGCGTCGACCTTGACGCAGCGACCACCGACGGCCTCGACGAGCGCCTTGCCGGGCAGCCAATCCCAGTCGGGGACGGAGTGCTGCATCCACGCACCCATTTGACCTGCGGCGATGTTGGCCAGGTCGACGGAGCCAGCGCCGAGCATGCGGATCGTGGCGGCGCCTGAAACCACGCGCAGCCAGGGCTCGCGAACGGCATCATCCGACATAAAGGTGGGGTGGAGGTAGGTCACCACCGCGCTTTCGGCGAGCGGGGCGTCCTCGAGGTCGGGCAGGGCAACGCCGTTGCGGGTGGCCTCGCCGTCGGCGGCGACCCAGGTGGTGTCCAGGGCAGGGCGGTGGATGGCGGAGATGGTTGGGGTGGGGGACGGGGAGTCGTCGATAAGAGCGAGCGCCGAGCAGAAGTAGTCGGAGCCCTGCGAGAAGTTGTAGGTGCCATCGACGGGGTCGATCACCCAAGTGCGGCCGGTGTGGGAGGGGCGGTTGGCGCCCTCCTCGCCGATGACGCCGTCGTCCGGGCGCAGCGCCTCGAGCGCATTAGCGACGAAACGCTCCGCGGCACGGTCCGCCTCCGTGACCACGTCGGATACGGAGGTTTTGAACTCCGTGCCCAGGCCCTCGGCACGCATGCGAAGGGCAAGGCCGCCGGCGTGTTGGACAAGCGCGGCGGCCAGTTCGGCGTCGGAGGAGGAACGGTGTGCGTTGATAAATGCTTCAGTCACGCCGCCATTATGGCGCAGTCGGCGCACCCTCGCGGGTCTCGGGGAGGTAGACGTTGGAGCCTAAGTCGCGGAACTCCTGAGCCATCTCGCGCTCGCCGGCCTTGGCGTCGGAACCTGCGACGGAACCAGCATCGCCCGCGCCACCAGCGCCGCCCGTGAGGTCGAACGACGGCATGCCGAGGTCTGCGATTTGGTCGGCGAACTCGTCGCGAATGTCCTGGCTGATGCGCATCGAGCAGAACTTAGGCCCGCACATGGAGCAGAAGTGGGCGGTCTTCGCGGGCTCGGCTGGCAGGGTTTCGTCGTGGTAGGCCTGGGCGGTGTCGGGGTCGAGGGAGAGGGCGAACTGGTCGTGCCAGCGGAACTCGAAGCGTGCCTTGCTCATGGCGTCGTCCCAGTCGCGCGCGCCGGGGTGACCCTTGGCCACGTCGGCGGCGTGGGCGGCGAGTTTGTAGGTGATCACGCCGGTTTTCACGTCATCGCGGTTGGGAAGTCCCAGGTGTTCCTTCGGGGTGACGTAGCACAGCATCGCGGTGCCGCCGGCGGCGATGTTGGCGGCACCGATGGCGGACGTGATGTGGTCGTAGCCAGGGGCGATATCGGTGACCAGGGGGCCAAGGGTGTAGAACGGCGCGCCGCCACACCACTGTTGTTCCTTCTCGTTGTTCACCTGGATCATGTTGAGGGGCACGTGCCCTGGGCCTTCGATCATGACCTGGACGTCAAAGTCCCAGGCGCGGCGGCAGAGTTCGCCGATGGTTTTGAGTTCGGCGAATTGGGCGGCGTCGTTGGCGTCGGCGACGGAGCCGGGGCGGAGGCCGTCGCCAAGCGAGAATGCGACGTCGTATTGGGAGAAGATCTCACAGAGCTCGTCGAAGTTTTCGTACAGGAAGGATTCCTTGTGGTGGGCGAGGCACCAGCCGGCCATGATGGAGCCGCCGCGGGAGACGATGCCGGTGACGCGCTTGGAGGTCAGCGGCACGAAGGGGAGGCGTACGCCGGCGTGGACGGTCATGTAATCGACGCCTTGCTCGCACTGTTCGATGACGGTGTCGCGGAAGATCTCCCAGGTCAGGTCCTCGGCGATGCCGTCGACCTTCTCCAGCGCCTGGTAGATGGGCACAGTGCCGATGGGCACGGGGGAGTTGCGCAGAATCCACTCGCGGGTGGCGTGGATGTCATTGCCGGTGGATAAGTCCATGACGGTGTCGGCACCCCAGCGGGTGGCCCAACGCAGTTTCTCCACCTCTTCGCGGATGGAGGAGGTCACGGCGGAGTTACCGATGTTGGCGTTGATCTTGGTCAGAAACGCGTTGCCGATGATCATCGGCTCGCTTTCCGGATGGTTGACGTTGTTCGGGATGATCGCGCGCCCGGCGGCAACCTCCGCGCGGACCTTCTCCACGTCGCAGTGTTCACGCAGCGCCACGAATTCCATCTCGCGGGTGATTTCGCCGCGCCGGGCGTAGGCCATCTGGGTGACACGCTTGCCCGGCTTGGCACGCAACGGTTTGCGGGAGGCGCCACGCCACTCTTCGCTGGCGGAGCCGCGGCGGACGGCAGCGCGGCCGTCGTCAAGCAAATTGCGCTCGCGGCCGAAGTATTCCTCCACGTCGCCGCGGGCGGTGATCCACTCGCCGCGCAGGTTGGGCAGGCCAACTTCCGGCTCGGCCCAGGGGCCGCGGGTGCGGTAGATCTTGAACGGCTCGTTGGGGCCGGTAGGGGAGTCGTCCAGGTGGATCGCGGTTTCCGGAACCTCCAGCCCGTCCTTCAGAATCGGCGCGTATGCGTGCTTGGGGTGGATTTCCTGGGCATAAATATCGGCATGCGTTTCAGGCACGACCTTCTCCTTACTTCCTTCGCTGGTGCTAACCAGACAGGTTCGAACGGTGCTCGCGCAGGCGTAGCGCGATCTCAGCCCGATGCCTCGGGCGCCCGTGTGGGGTCGCAGCACACTCTATCCCGTCGTGGTGGCTGCGTCAGGCAGTTCGCTAGACTTCCCGGTTATGCAGCTCGAGACTCAAGCGCGGATTAAGGATCTTTCGTCCACACTTTCCACTATCGAGAAGGTGATGGACCTCGACGTGCTCCGCGAGCGCGCCCGCGAACTCGAGGCCCAAGCCGGCGACCCGTCTCTGTGGGACGATCCGGCGCACGCACAGCAGGTGACCACTGAGCTTTCCAATGTGCAGTCGCGGTTGAAGAAGGTCACGTCGTTGCGCTCGCGTATCGACGACCTGCCGGTCATGTACGAACTCGCCGAAGAAGAAGGCGACCCCTCGATGGCCGACGACGAGTTGGCGGACGTGGCAGCGCAAATCGATTCGCTTGAGGTGCAGACCATGCTCTCCGGCGAATACGACGAGCGCGAGGCCGTGGTCAACATCCGCTCTGGCGCCGGTGGCGTGGACGCGGCGGACTGGGCGGAGATGCTCATGCGTATGTACGTGCGTTGGGCGGAAAAGGCTGGCCACAAGGTGGATGTGTACGACATCTCCTACGCCGAGGAGGCTGGCATTAAATCCGCCACCTTTGTTGTGCACGGCGATTACCTCTACGGCCAGTTGTCGGTGGAGCAGGGCGCGCACCGCCTGGTGCGTATCTCTCCGTTTGATAACCAGGGTCGTCGCCAGACTTCGTTCGCAGAGGTGGAGGTGCTGCCCGTCGTGGAGCACACCGACCACATCGACATCCCGGATTCGGACATCCGCGTGGACGTCTACCGTTCCTCTGGCCCGGGCGGGCAGAGCGTGAACACCACCGACTCCGCGGTGCGCATCACCCACATTCCGACTGGCATCGTGGTGACCTGTCAGAACGAGAAGTCCCAGATTCAGAACAAGGCCTCGGCGCTCAACGTGCTGCAGTCCAAGTTGCTGGAGAAGAAGCGCCAGGAAGAAAAGGCGGAGATGGACGCCCTCGGCGCGGGCGGCAACGCCAGCTGGGGCAACCAGATGCGCTCCTATGTCCTGCACCCGTACCAGATGGTCAAGGACCTGCGCACCGACTATGAGGTGGGGGATCCGCAGAAGGTGCTCGATGGAGACATCGACGGCTTCCTGGAGGCTGGCATCCGCTGGCGCATGGCACAGCAGCAACAAGAGTCACACCAGTAACGGGTAAGGTGTGTCGCGTGATCCGATTCGACCATGTGACCAAGACGTATCCGACGTCCACGCGCCCCGCGCTCAACGACGTCACCCTGGAGATCCCAGACGGCGAGTTTGTCTTCCTGATCGGCGCGTCCGGTTCCGGCAAATCGTCGTTTTTGCAGTTGATGATCCGCGAGGAAAACGTCACCTCCGGCGACATCTACTTCGGCGACTTCCACGTCAACGCACTGTCTGGCAAGCAGATCAACAAACTGCGCCAGTCCATCGGCTACGTGTTCCAGGACTTCCGCCTGCTGCCCAACCTCAACGTGTACGACAATGTGGCGTTCGCGCTCGAGGTCATCGGCAAGCCGAAGGACCGCATTGCCAAACTCGTGCCGGAGGCGCTCGAACTTGTCGGCCTCGGCGCGAAGGCGAATCGTATGCCGCGCGAGTTGTCAGGTGGTGAGCAGCAGCGTGTTGCGATTGCGCGTGCGTTCGTCGATAAGCCAAAGCTCATGCTTTGCGACGAGCCCACGGGCAACCTCGACCCCGGCACCGCCGACGAAATCATGGCGTTGCTTGCGCGTATTAACCGCATGGGAACCACCGTGGTCATGTCCACACACAACGCGCGTGCGGTGGATGACATGCGCAAACGCGTCATCGAACTGCAGTTAGGCAAGGTCGTGCGCGACGAACAAAACGGCGTCTACGGGGATGTGAGGAAGTAACCATGAATTGGAATTTCATCTTCCGCGAAGGCTTCAAAGGCCTCGGCCGCAACCTGACCATGACCATCGCGCTGGTGATCACCACGGCGCTGTCGCTCGCGCTCGTCGGTACCGGCATTTTGATTTCGCAGGCCACGGCCGATACGAAGAAGCTCTACCTCGACCGCGTCGAAGTGATGGTCGAACTTGACGAGGAAATTTCCGCTAACGACAAGGACTGCTCAACCGACGCCTGCAAGCAGGTGCGCGACACACTGCAGGGCGACGAGCGCGTCGAGCAAGTCACCTTCCGCTCCCGCGAGCAGTCCTACGAACGGTTCGTGGAACTGTTCCAGGATGCCGAGCCGGAACTCGTACGCGAAACCACCCCGGATGCGTTGCCAGCCGCGCTGCACGTGCGCCTGGAGGACCCGACTGACACGGCACCGCTCGACGCGATTCGTGAGATGCCGCAGGTCACCGTCATTTCCGACCAGGCCGACACCGTGCGCTCCGCCGCCGGAACCCTGAACACCTTCCGCAACGCCGCCTTCGTCATCGCCGCAGCACAGGCTCTGGCTGCCGTGTTCCTGATCGCGAACATGGTGCAGTTGGCTGCGTTCAACCGCCGCGAACAGATCGGCATCATGCGCATGGTCGGCGCCTCGCGCTGGTACACCCAGGCCCCGTTCGTGCTCGAGGCCGTGATCTCCGTACTGCTCGGCGCGGTGCTGGCCACCTTCGGCGTGTGGGCCGGCAAGCAGTTCCTAGTGGACCCGCTGCTCGGCGACCTCTACGCATCCCAACTCATCGCCCGCGTCCCCGACTCTGCCGTGTGGGCCGTCATGCCACTGACCGGGCTCGTCGCCATGGTGCTCGGCGGCCTTGCAGCACAGGTGGCGCTTCGCTCCTACGTGCGTAAGTAGTACACTCGAGCGCCTATGTCCAAGAAGAACAAAAAGCAGAAGCTTTCCAACACCGGCGTCCTAGCGACCAACCGGAAAGCTCGCCATGACTACACCATCTTGGACACATGGGAATGCGGCATCGTCCTGCAAGGCACCGAGATCAAGGCGCTGCGCGAAGGCAAAGTGTCGCTGGTGGAGGCGTTTGCCACCATCGACAACGGTGAAGTCTGGCTGCGCAACATGCACATCCCCGAATACTCCAAGGGGCACTGGACCAACCACCCGCCGCGCCGCACCCGCAAACTGCTGCTGCACCGCCGCGAGATCGACTCGCTGGAAGGCAAAGTCCGCGACGGCAACCGCACCCTGATCCCGCTGTCGCTTTACCTCAAGGACGGCCGCGCCAAGGTCGAGTTGGGCCTCGGCCAGGGTAAGCAGGACTACGACAAGCGCCGCGCCATCAAGCGACGCACCGAGGACCGCGAAATCACCCGTGAGCTGGGCCGCAAGTTGAAGGGCATCAAGGCGTAGCGTTTTCAGTACGGTGGGGGCCTATGAAAAAGGCACTGATTACTGGAGCGTCCCGCGGCATCGGTCGCGCGATCGCTGACGAACTTGGCAAGGACCACCACATTTACGCTGGTGCGTCACAGGATGCGTCCGAGATTGTTTCGGCGCTTCCCAGCGCGGAGCCGTTCGAGGTGGACCTGACGGACACCGCAGCTATCGAGCGCGCCGCCGCTGAGATCGACGAACTCGACGTCCTCGTGCTGGCCGCCGGCGTGATGGAAAACGGCTCTCTTTCGGAGCTCACGGACGCATCCTGGCGCAACATGATGGAAGTCAACCTCCACGCGCCCGTGACCCTGACTCGCGCGCTGCTTCCTGCTTTACGACGATCCAACGGCCTGATCATCACCATCAACTCCGGCGCCGGCTACCACGGCATCGCCAACAACTCCGCCTACTGCGCCTCCAAGTTCGCGCTGCGCGGCTTTACCGATTCGCTCGCACAGGAGGAAGCCGGCAAGGTGCGCGTGACCTCGCTGCACCCGGGCCGCACCGACACCGACATGCTCTCCGGCGACGACGGCCTGCCCAAGATGGCCGCCACCGAAGTAGCCAAGGCAGCCCGCCTAGCTGTCGAAGCCGGCCCCGACGCCGTCATCGAATTCCTCCGCGTCCGCCCAGCGTTCACGGGGTAGGTTGCCGGCTGGGGCAGGGCTTGCCGGCTGAGGCGGGCTTGCCGGCGTTGCTCAAGCTCCGGCGCGCCCAGCCCCTTGTGCTCCGGCGCGCTCGGCTCCTTGGGCTCCGGTGCGCTCGGCCCCTTGTGCTTGTGCGCCGCGTCGGGTAACGTTTCTTCTCCTACGTTTCTTCGTAGTTGAAGGGGTCGATTTGGTTTCGACTTCATCACTTAGCCAGGGGAAGCGTGCCGGTGCAGGCAGGAGACCACCGAAAGCGTCGCTGTAACTAATAAACGCAGAGAAGAACTCTCAGCGTGACTACGCCCTCGCTGCCTAATTAGAAAGGTCCAGCGACCTGCGTGTCCGTCAGGCCGGGGATGTCCCCGACCCGGTACCTGGCGTCGACTTAGGGGACTTGCCTTCCGGCCCTGTCAGTGGGGCCTTGGGAGGGACACTTTTCACTGACTGGGCCCGTCATCCGGACATGTTCGCCTGATCCGGAGGGCCGAGCAGAGATTCTGTGCGAACTGCGCACGGAGAAGCCCTGGTGCGGTGGTGAAGGACCCGGGTTCAATTCCCGGCGGCTCCACCGAGTGCGAAACCCGCTGGCCAAACGGCCAGCGGGTTTTATTATTTGCCGGCGAACCTGCACCGAGTACAGCCCCCACTCTGCGGTGCTCATCGTCTAGTTCCTCGACATCGTCTAGCTCCCCGCGAGGGCAACCAGACGATCAGCTCCATACTGAAAACGGTCCCCAATATGACCTGGGGAAACGTCGAGGCCACTGCGAGACCGTCTAGCGGCACCCGGAGGGGAGCTAGACGATCTCGTAGCCGGTGACCGGGCCCTCCGTGTTCGGCTGCCAACCGAGTGCTGGGGCGACGTGGGTGGCAAAGTTCTCCAGGATCTTTACGTTTACGTCCACGCCCATGCCGGTCGGGATGGTGAGCAGAAGGGTGTCGGCGGCCATGACGGCAGGGTCGGCCTTGAGCTGCTCGATGAGCTTGTCCGGCTCGGCGGCGTAGGTGCGGCCGAAGGTGGAGGCGCCGACCTCGGGAAGCATGCCTACCTGGTCGGAGCCGGAGGCCTGCATGCCGAAGCGTGCCATGTCGGCGCCGTCGACGATGGGGAAGATGGACCGGGACACGGACACGCGCGGGGTCCAGTCGTGGCCGGCTTCCTTCCAAGCTGCGCGGTAGCGGTTGATTTGGTCGACTTGGATCTCGCCAAGTGTCTGCGCGGTGGTCTCGGAGACCAGGGTGGAGGACATGAGGTTCAGGCCGTCTCGCGCGGTCTGCTCGGCAGACGCGTGGGTACCGGAGCCGTAGAAGATGTGCTTGCGCAGTTCAGGTGCCATGGGGAAGACCGGCAGGGCGGAGCCGGGCTGGAACATGTTGGGGTACTGGCGCTCGAGGGGCGCGGCGGTGGCGAAGCCGTGGCCGTCGACGGCGGCCATGAAGGTTTCGAGGTGGTTGCGGGCGACGTCGGCACCGTTCGGCGCTTCGCCCTTGTAGCCGAATGCTTCCCAGCCGCGCTCGGCGACCTCGGGGGCGCCGCGGGATACGCCAAGGGCGACGCGGCCGCCGGAGAGTTGGTAGAGGGAGGCGGCTTCTTCGGCGAGGTAGAGCGGGTTTTCGTAGCGCATGTCGATCACGCCGGTGCCAACTTCGATGCGCTCGGTGGAGGCTGCAACTGCACCGAGCAGCGGCATCGGGGCGGAGGCTTGCGGGACGAAGTGGTGGACGCGGAAGGATGCGTTGTTGACGCCGATCTCGTCGGCAGCTTTGGCGATCTCGAGGTGGATTCTCGCTACCTTTTCTGCCGAGGGGCCGCGTTGGCCGCCGATGGCGTAGTGCCCGAAGCTCAAGAAACCGAATGCTTTCATGGGGTCCTCCAGATGAGTTATGTGACATATCAACAAATATCATAGCCTGTGCCGAGCAGCGCAACCGAAAAACGGCCTCAACGTTGTATTGGAGGAGCTTAAAAGGTTTATTAAATCCCTTGGCGCGACCACAGCCCGGCGCTACGGTCGTGCGCATGATTTCAAAGACTGCGAAGACGTTGTCCGCTGCAACCGCCCTAGCCGCCCTCGCCGGCGGCTTCATTGGTGCTGGCACCGCGCACGCACGGGTAGCGCAGCTCTCGTCGGCCAACCCGAACCTGGACCAGTTGGTGCAGAAGGGTTGGGACACCTACACCGGCGCCGTGCTGGGCAATAAGGGAGGCATGTTGCTGAAGGATCTGCCGAAGGGCGCCAAGCCACTGGCAGCAAAGGATGCAAAGGAAGCTCTCGCACAGCCGCTGCAGGCGAAGGAAGATGCCGCGATCACCCTGACGTTCACTCCGCAGGGCCGGCTCAATTACGACGACGGCTGCAACGTCGGCAACGCAACCTACAAGGTCAACGCCCGCGGTGGGGTGAAGGTGGGCACGTTCGCCGAGACCCAGCGTCTTTGCGACCCAACCCGCATGAACAAGTCCGATGAACTGAAGTCGATCCTGCGAGCGGGTCCCGCTGTGTACAAACTTAACGACGACACCATCGCCCTTGGCGCCCAAGGCAAGATGATTGAGTTTCTTGGAGTTGCATAGGCATCCCATGAAACCCCTTGAACCCGCGAATCCGGCCGCTACCGTGTGGGGCATGGGTATCAAGACTCAGAAAACATTGTCCATTGCAACCGCGCTCGCGGCCCTGGCCGGCGGCACCCTTGGTGTCGGCACGGCTGGCGCGCAGGAGCGCTCGAGCAGCATTGACCAGTTTGTCCAGATGAGTTCCTCCCTGTTTTCTAACCCGGCGGGGCAGCAGCCCGCTGGCACTGGGCTGATGGTTCCGCTTGCGGAAGGCGCGACGCAGTTGCCTAACGACCAAGTCCAGCCCGCACTGGACACCACCTTGCGTGCCAAGAACAATGACAAGGTCACCGTTGATTTCCGCCCGGACGGCACGCTGACCTACAACGATGGCTGCAACGCGGGTAACTCCACCTACCAGGTGGATACGACCGGCAGGTTGCGCGTCGGTGACCTCAACGAGACTCGCATGGCGTGCCCTCCGGGTGCGGAGGTTGCCGCGAATGATCTAAAGACGATCCTGCGCGCCGGCCCGGCGGTGTTCCAGGTCGATCCGTCCACGCTTGCGCTGGCCGCACAGGGGCAATCGGTTGAGTTTGTGAAGTTGCCGGTGCGTGTCGTCGATTAGCAATCGCGAAAGACAGCAAAGCTCCAGGTCATCCTGGGGCTTTTTGCTTTGCGACGACCCCACATCGGCCATTTACAACACAGTTTTGTAGTGTAAATGGGTGGAAACCGGGGGTGCCGGTTGACTTTAAGTATGGCTACCCTAATATGTCCCAGGTAACCCTTACCTAAGTCTGGAAGGACGACAATGATCCGTTTCCCGCGCACCGCGCTGATCGCCCTCGCAGCCGCAGGCTCGCTGACCCTCGGCGCTTGCTCCAACGCAGAGCAGGCCGCTGAGACCACCACCTCCGCAGCAGCCACCTCCGAGGCTGCCTCCTCCTCCGCCACCACCGACGGTGACACCGTCAAGGTGACCGACAACTACGGCGAGAAGGAAGTGCCGGCCAACCCGCAGCGCGTCGTCGCTCTGGACAACCGCACCTTCGAGCTCCTGGACTCCTGGGGTGTTAAGCCGGTCGCAGCGCCGCGCGACCTCGTCCCGAACACGATTCCGGGAATTGCGGACAACGAGGACATCGTCAACATCGGCAACCACAAGGAGCCGAACCTCGAGGCCATCGTGGCAGCTGACCCGGACGTGATTGTCTCCGGTCAGCGCTTCCGTAAGTACGACGAGGAAATTGAGAAGCTGGTCCCGAACGCCGTGCTCGTTGAGTTCGAACCGCGTGACGACGAGCCGTTTGACCGCGAGCTCATCCGCCAGACCTTGGCACTTGGCGACATCTTTGGCAAGCAGGCCGAGGCTGAGCAGACCGTCAAGGAGTTCACCGAGGCTGTCCAGCGCACCCGCGACGCGTACAACCCGGATCAGACCGTCATGGGTGTGAACGTTTCTGGTGGCGAGATCGGCTACGTCGCACCGGGCATCGGTCGCGTGTGGGGCCCACTGTTCGACCTCATCGGCTTCACCCCGGCGCTTGAGGTGGCCAACGCCTCCAACGACCACCAGGGCGACGACATCTCCGTCGAGGCAATCGCAGAAGCGAACCCGTTCTGGATCTTCGCTCTCGACCGCGATGCAGCGATCAAGTCCATCAAGGATTCCCCGGAGGCTCTGTCTGTGATCAACGACTCTGCCGCGCTGCAGAACGTCACCGCGGTGAAGGAAAACCACGTCTACGTGGCACCGAAGGACACCTATACCAACGAGTCCATCCTCACCTACACCGAGATTCTTAACGATCTGGCAGACAAGTTCGAGGCTGCAAAGTAACCCCTGAATGACACATCCAACTGCGACTACCACCCGCCCCAAGCTTCTGGATTGGAAGCTTGGGGTGGGTGTTGTCATTGTCGTTTTACTGCTGCTGACCTCGCTTGCGGTGGGGCAGTACGACATTTTGAATAGCGATGACGGCTGGGCCATGTTCCGTACCACCCGCGTCCCGCGCACCATCGCGTTGGTGTTGGCCGGCGCAGCGATGGCGATGAGTGGGTTGATCATGCAGATGCTCACCCAGAACCGCTTCGTCGAGCCGACCACCACCGGCACCACAGAATGGGCCGGTCTGGGCCTGCTCGCGTCGTTCGTGTTCTTTCCAAACGGCACGATCATGACGCGCATGCTGCTTGCCGTCGGTTTCGCTTTTGTGGGCACGATGGTGTTCTTTGCCTTTTTGCGCAAGGTCACGCTGCGCTCCAGCCTGATCGTGCCGATCGTCGGCATCATGCTCGGCGCCGTGGTCAGCGCAGTCTCCACTTATTGGGCGCTGCAGGCCGACCTGTTGCAATCGCTCGGCGTGTGGTTTGCTGGCTCGTTCACCAGTGTGATCGCCGGCCAGTACGAGGTGCTGTGGATCGTGCTGTTCGTGGTCATCGCCGTGTTCTTCTACGCCGACCGGCTCACCGTGGCCGGCCTCGGCGAAGACGTGGCCACCAACGTTGGCCTGAATTACAACCGCATCGTGCTCGTCGGCACCAGCCTGGTCGCAGTGGCCGCCGGCGTGGTCACGGTTGTCGTCGGCAATCTGCCATTTCTGGGACTGATTGTGCCGAACATTGTGAGCATGTTGCGTGGCGACGACCTCCGCTCCAACCTGCCATGGGTCTGCCTTACCGGCATTGGAGTGGTAACGGTGTGCGACCTCATCGGCCGCACGATCATCGCGCCATTCGAAATGCCCGTGTCCGTCATCCTCGGCGTTGTCGGCGCCGCGGTGTTTATCGCCATGATTGTGAGGCGGAGCCGGAATGCGTGAGATCGGGGCGTTCCAGTCGTCGACAAGCAAAAAGCGCTACTGGATTATTATCGGCGCGCTTGCGGTGGCCGCACTGCTATTTACCGCGGGGCTGCTCGCGTACGGCAACCCGATGGAGTTCGGGTCCACCGGCTACTGGCTGATCGCGCAACGTCGCATGAACGCGGTGATCGCGATGGCAATCGTGGCTGTGTGCCAAGCGACAGCAACCGTGGCGTTTCAAACGGTGACAAACAACCGAATTCTCACCCCGTCGATCATGGGGTTCGAATCGCTCTACGTCGCCATTCACACCTCAACTGTGTATTTCTTCGGTGCAGCAGGGCTGATTAACGCCCACACCTTGCAGATGTTTGTCATCCAGCTCGTGCTCATGATCGGGCTCAGCCTGGTGCTCTACACATGGCTGCTCGCCGGCAACAACCCCGACATGCACGCCATGCTGCTGGTCGGCATCGTGCTCGGCGGGGGACTGGGTGCAGTATCTACGTTTATGCAGCGCATGCTCACGCCCAGCGAGTTCGACGTGCTCACCGCGCGGCTGTTTGGCTCCGTGAACAACGCCGACCCGGAGTACTACCCGTTGGCAATCCCGCTGGTCATCGTGGCGGCGGGACTACTGATCTTCAACTCGCGCGCGCTCAACGTGCTGTCGCTGGGGCGCGACGTGTCGATGAACCTTGGCGTAGACCATAAAAAGCACGCGATTTACACCCTCGTGCTGGTGGCCATCCTCATTGCGGTATCGACCGCGCTGGTCGGCCCGATGACCTTCCTCGGCTTCCTCGTGGCCACACTCGCGTACCAAGCCGCGGATACCTACGACCACCGCTACGTCTTCCCCATGGCGATACTGCTCGGATACTGCATCCTGTCGGGTGCGTACTTTGTGATGAACCACATCTTCTACGCGCAAGGCGTGGTCTCCATCATCATCGAACTGGTCGGTGGCCTGACCTTCCTAATCGTTGTTTTGAGAAAGGGACGCCTGTGATTCAACTCAAAGAAGTCCGCAAGGCATACAGCAGCAGTGTTGACATCGGACCGGTCACCCTGGACATCCCCGAAGGCGGCATCACCGCCCTCGTCGGCCCGAACGGTGCAGGTAAATCGACCCTGCTGACGATGATCGGCAGGCTCCTTGACCTTGACTCCGGCCAAATCGAAGTCGCCGGCATGGATGTCACCTCGACGCGCTCGAAGGACCTGGCCAAAGTCGTGTCCATCCTGCGCCAGGAAAACCACTTTGTAACCCGTCTGACCGTGCGCCAACTCGTCGGCTTCGGCCGCTTCCCGTACTCGGGTGGGCGCCTGACCCCCGAAGATGAAGAGATCGTCTCGCGCTACATCGACTTCCTCGGCCTGCGCGAGCTGGAGAATCGCTTCCTCGACCAGCTCTCCGGTGGTCAGCGTCAGCGCGCCTACGTTGCGATGGTGCTTAGCCAGGAAACGAACTATGTGCTTCTCGACGAGCCCCTGAACAACCTCGACATCTCCCACTCCGTAGAGATGATGAAGCACCTGCACTCCGCATCCCGCGAGTTTGGCCGAACCATCGTGATCGTTCTGCACGACATCAACTTCGCCGCACGCTACGCGGATTACATCTGCGCAGTAAAGGACGGGGAAGTTGCCGCCTTTGGTGCGGTTGACGAGATCATGCGCGACAGCCTGCTGAGCTCCATCTTCAATACTCCGGTGGAGGTTATTGAAGGTCCGCATGGGCCTATTGCGTGTTATCACTAAAACCTACGCTGTACTGCGTGTTTGTGTTGTTTGTGAGTTCGTGGTTATATCTTCATCCGTTGCTTCGAGCGGCCTTGAGGGGCTGGCGAGAGGGAACGAGTTAATTTCATGAGGTTGCTGTGCAAGGTAAACGGTTGTTGAACTTGGGTTTGACTTTGGTTTACGTTGTGTTGTAGTCTCTGGTTCCGCCGCTTTGACGGCCGTGGCCTTGAATGGTTGTGGTTGTTGGGTGTGCTGGTGTTGTTTGAG
>NZ_KV801036.1:0-87538 GCF_001810365.1 Corynebacterium sp. HMSC055D05 | reverse complement strand
TCACTGACACAACACACCCACATTGTCACAGTGAACTCAATACAGTCCACGACACATGGACACTCTATGAATCCCTATAGATGTGTCGGTGGTTGATAGCGGCGGGGAAACGCCCGGTCCCATTCCGAACCCGGAAGCTAAGCCCGCCCGCGCCGATGGTACTGCTCCCGGGAGGGAGTGGGAGAGTAGGTTACCGCCGACCCAACAACTTCACACACAAACACCCGTAGGTAAAACCCAACCGGTTTCACCTACGGGTGTTTTTTCACATTCCCATCCCTCTACATTTCGTTGGTGACCACCCACTTGTTCGCAATGCGGAGTCGGAATGTCTGCAATGCGGAATCAACGACAAAACCGGCGTCACTATGCCACTGCATAGTCAACGGCTGGGTTCCCAACCGCCCGTGACCTGGCTGAGGCAACAGAATCGTTGGTGTCCACCAGGTTGTCCGCAACGCGAAGTGAGAATCGGAATGAGGCTCACTATGCCACTGCATAGTTGGTGTCCACCCACTTGTCCGCAATGCAGAGTAAGGAGGGGATCGGGCATGACTATGCCGCTGCATAGTTAATGGGTACACCCCCACTAGTCCGCAATGCGGAGCCAAGCGGTTTCCACCCGCCCGTAGATACTTCATGTCTGGCGCGAACAGCTATCGATGCAAAATGGTGCCTCGTCGGCTGCAGGGTTTTACACTCCGCCCAGGTTGGCGAAAGGTGTGATGTGCAGTTTTGCATTCGGGGTTCCGGTAAGTTCAGAAATGGTCCCGACAGATTGTGACAGCCGGACTGGCCAACGAAGGAGCTGTCAGGCCTTCCCGCCCTAGTCCAGCGCGAAGGAGCGATCTTCGCCTGTCAAAGGATCTACAAACCCTAAGCCGATGCAACGTAACCGCATGGGGCGGGAGAAGTCTTCGGCGTCGGCGGGGAGCAATGTGGGGTAGATGGTGTCGCCAAGGATGGGGGCGGCTTCGGTCATCATTTGCAGCCGCAGTTGGTGGGTGCGGCCGGTTGTTGGGTGGAGAACGTAGCGTCCCAAAGGAGCGGTAACGCCATAGAGCGACTGCAACTCCTGCTCCTGCTCGGCAGGCAGCCGAGTAACGGAAGCTACCTCGGTGTGGGAGTTCGGCTCCTCACCCACGAGTACAGAACCAGCGGCTTCGCCAGCAACCTTGACCAGGTGGTGGGACCAGTCTGCAGGTACGGACAGTGCAACATACGGTGCGATCGCCTCGTACATCTTGTCCACCTCCCGGCGGGCAAAAAGTTCCTGGTAGGCGCCACGGACTTCGCGGCGTTTGGTCAACAGCAACAAACCAGAGGTGCCGCGGTCCAATCTGTGAGCGGGGGTGAGTTCTTCGTTCCCGGTGGCGCGACGGAGACGCACGGTGGCGGTTTCGGTGATGTGGGAGGCACGCGGCATCGTCGCCAGGAATGGTGGCTTGTCCACGACGAGGATGTTGTCGTCTTCGAAGACTGGAACGATGTCGTAGGGGACGGGGGTTTCGGGGGCGGGACGTCGGTAGAAGAAGACGTCGGTGCCGGGTTCGAGCCAGTCCTCGGGAGAGATTGGGGTGGTGTCGCGGTGAACGACGAGGGAGTCGTCGAAACGCTGTTGTACTGCGGAAAAGTTGTCTTCGGGGTGGCGGTGGCGCTGAGTGGAGACGAGGTGCCAGATGAAGTCGATGGCGCGGATGCCGTCGCCTTCGGGGACGCGGGCGCGGGATGCGCCGAGGCCGCCGCGGGGTGGCAGCGGCATTGCTGGTGGACCCTTCTTTCTCGCCATAGTGTGTAGTAGATTAGCCCGCATGGATTTAGGAGCATTGGTTGAGCCGTTGATGGGCTTCTTTTCGCAGGGCATTGGTAAGGCGATCGCGGACGCGTTGACCCTGATTTACAACTTGCTGTATCCGGCGAATGCGCCGGCAGCAACCCCGGTGGAGATTCCCCGCTAACTTGCGCTTGCGCGACTAGAATGTGGGTATAACCAGCTGTCTAGCTCAGAAAGGCTGAGATAATGACCCAGGAAGAGACCCGCGAAGACATCGTCGTTGTTGCTGTCGATGGCAGCCCCGCTTCAGATAATGCGGTGCGTTGGGCGGCGAATACGGCGATGAAGCGTGGTATTCCGCTGCGTTTGGCTGCGAGCTACACCATGCCGCAGTTCCTGTACGCGGAGGGCATGGTTCCGCCGGCGGAGATTTTCGACGAACTCCAGCGCGAGACGATGCAGTCCGTGGATCGTGCCCGCGATATCGCACTTGAAGTGGCGCCGGACCTGCACATTGGCCACGCGGTGGCTGAGGGTTCTCCGATTGACATGCTGCTGCGTATGTCGAATGAGTCCACGATGATCGTGATGGGCTCCCGTGGTCTGGGTGGCCTGTCTGGCATGGTGCTGGGCTCCGTTTCTGGTGCTGTGGTGTCGCACGCGAACTGCCCGGTTGTGGTGGTGCGCGAGGATAGCGCGGTGACCGAGGAGAACAAGTACGGTCCGGTTGTGGTCGGTGTGGATGGCTCTGAGGTTTCGCAGCGCGCAACAGAAGTTGCCTTCGAGGAGGCGGCGGCGCGTGGTGCGGAGCTGGTTGCGGTGCACACTTGGGTGGATACGCACATCCAGGGCCCTGGTGCTGGGTACGCGGTGGCTGAGGATCACTGGGAAGCTGTGAAGCAGGATAAGCAGCAGCTTCTCGACGAGTTGTTGGCCGAACTGATCGAGAAGTACCCGGATGTCCAGGTGAAGAAGGTTATTGCACGTGACCGTCCGGTGCGTGCGCTGACCAGTGCGGCGGAGAACGCCCAATTGTTGGTGACTGGCTCGCATGGTCGTGGTGGTTTCAAGGGCATGCTGCTTGGGTCCACTTCGCGTGCGCTGCTGCAGTCGGCGCCGTGCCCGATGATGGTGGTCCGTCCAGAAGAGTAATAGATTCGTTACCCAAAAGTCCGAAAAACGAGGGACAATGGTAGGGGTAACTGACAAAATCTATTTATAAGGACGGATTTCAACATGACTCCAACACTTGGTTTTATCGGCTGGATTATTATCGGCGGCCTTGCTGGCTGGATCGCATCCAAGATGCAGAACCGTGACGCACAGATGGGCATCGGCCTGAACATTCTGGTCGGTGTTATCGGTGGTTTCATCGGCGGCTGGCTGCTTGGCCTGCTCGGCTTTGATGTGGAAGGCGGTGGACGCTTCTTTAGTTTCCTGACCTGCCTGATCGGTGCGGTGATTCTGCTGTGGATTGTGAATAAGGTGACAGGTAGTCGTCGATAAGCAATCTGCTTTGAGCCCCCGGAGTGAGCTGCTCCGGGGGCTTTTCGCTGGAATAGACGAACCGTTTTGTCTATATTGAGATGGTCCTGTTTTAGGCGCGCGAAAGGAGTTCCTATTGGCCGCCGCCACGAGTAAGAAGAAGGCGCCTGCGCGCCGCCGCGATCGTCCGAGTCCTCGGCAGCGTCTGCTGGATGCCGCGACGAAGCTGTTTACAGAAGAAGGCATCCGCGTCATCGGCATTGACCGCATTTTGCGTGAGGCGGATGTGGCGAAGGCGTCGTTGTACTCGCTGCTGGGGTCGAAGGACAACCTGGTTGTTGCGTACCTGGAGGAGCTCGACGAGCAGTACCGTTCACGTTGGGGTGAGCGTGCGGCGAAGGCGCCGGATGCGGATTCGAAGATCCTCGCCTTGTTCGATATGGCGATCGAGGAGGAGCCCCAGAAGGAGTTCCGTGGCTCGCCGTTCCTCAACGCTGCGGCCGAGTACCCGCGCCCGGAGACGGAATCCGAGGAGCGGATTGTGGAGACCTGCAGGAATCACCGCCTGTGGATGCATTCCACGATCACGGAGTTGCTCAATGAGAAGAATGGCTACGATTCGTCCTCGTTGACGGATGAGCTGCTGATCTTTTTGGAGGGTGGGCTTGCTGGTGCGCGCATTTTGCGTGATAGCGCACCGCTGCACACCGCGAAGGCTCTGGCTAAGTCCAAGCTGGGTGCGCCACCGCCGGATTACTCCATTTAGGTAGGGCTGTGAAGAATCGGATTAGCTTCTCGCAGGTGATTGGCGAGGTCCTCCTGACGGTTGGCGTGCTGCTTTTGCTGTTCGCGTTTTATGAGTCCTATTGGACGAACTTGGCGTCGGCGAAGATGCAGGACGAGGTGCAGTCGAAGCTTGAGGAGCAGTGGGTGAACCCTCGTCAGGCGAAGCACGCCGAGTTGGGGGACGCGCTTGCGAAGATGTATATCCCGGCGTTTGGGCAGGACTACCAGTTCGCCATCGTCGAGGGCGTGCAGGAGGCGCAGTTGCTCACGGGTCCGGGCCACTACCCGGATACGCAGTTCCCGGGCCAAGATGGCAACTTCGCGGTTGCCGGTCACCGTGTGGGCAAGGGTGCGCCGTTTAACGACCTTGGCGCGCTGAAGGCCTGTGACGCGATCGTGGTGGAGACGCAGCGCGAATGGGTGACGTATCGGGTGATGCCGTTGTCGCCGGATCCGGCGGCTCGTCACGCGGAGGGCGCCGGATGCTTGCCGGAGCAGATGAATGAGCGGATCGCGTCGGGGGATTATCAGCACGTGCTTGGCCGGGAGATCACGCTGCCGGGCAACATTGAGGTGGTCAACCCGATGCCTGGGTCGAAGTCCACGAAGGTGGAGCCCGGCATGGAGGGGCTGATTACGTTGACCACGTGCCACCCGCAGTTTTCTAATGCGGAGCGCATGATCATTCACGCGGTGCGCACGGAAGTGATGCCGAAGGACCAGGCGGGCGCGCTCCCGCCGGCGATGGCGGAGGTGGATTAGCCCATGTATGCAGCGTTGTGGCGTAAACTGCCCGGCCCGCCGGTGGTGAAGTGGCTGCTCACCGCCGTCATTTTGGTGTTGCTGTTCCTCCTGCTCATGGAGGTTATTTACCCATGGGTGTCGGCGCAGATGCCGTATAACGACGTCGCGGTGTAGCCCTTAGAGCCAGCGCGGTACCGGTGGGTGCCAGGCGCGCAGTGCTGCGATGAGTTCGTCGGGGTCGTCGGCGACGATGAGGTGTGCCCGGTCGGTGGCGCGCACAAAGCCGTGGGCGACCATGTGGTCCACCATGGCGATGAAGGGGGCCCAGAAGTCGCGGCCGAGCAGCCCGATGGGTTTGCGGTGGAGGCCGAGTTGTTGGTTGGTCCATTCGTCGAAAAGTTCGTCGAGGGTGCCGGCGCCGCCGGGCAGGGCCACGATGGCGTCGGAAAGTTCGCTCATGCGTGCTTTGCGCTCGGCGAGGGTGTCCACCATTTCGAGGCGCTCGAGCCCGTCGTACTGGATCTCGTATTGCGCCAGGTGGTGTGTGAGGACGCCAATGCTTTTCGACGACCCCCTCGCCACCTCACCCATCAACCCGAGCTTGGATCCGCCGTAGACCAGAGTGATGTCGTGGCGGGCCAGTGCCTCGCCGAAACTGCGGGCGAGCGTGGCGTTGTTCGGGTCGGTGCCCTCGCGGGCGCCGGCGAACACGGCGATGGCGTTGATGTTCGCGGGGGTTAGCGCGGGAAAGATTTGGGTGCGCAGCAGGGGCGCGATTTCAAAGTCGGCGTGGTTCGTGGGGTCGATCCAGGTGGCTTCGGCGATCTCGGCGGCGGGGGCCGGATCGGCGGGCAGGCCGGGGTGGAGGAACACAGTGGAGGTCACGCTGTGGCCGGGCTCGTTGGAGGCCTCGGCGGTAAACGTGCCCAGGTAGCTTAAGTGTTCGGGGTCGACGTCGATGTCGACTTCTTCGCGGGTTTCGCGCATTGCGGTTTGCAGGCGGGTCTCGCCGCCTTCTGGCTTGCCTCCGGGGAGTTGGAAGCGCGGGCTGGAGTGTTTGCGTACGCACAGGACGCGCCCGGCGTTGTCGGTGAATACGATGGCGGCGACGTTGATGGTGTTCATTACAGCCCTAGGTTAGTGATTGCTTCGGTGGCGACCGCTTCGGCTTTGACCGACTCGTCTTGGTTGGTAAACACCGTCACGGCCACGTTGCCTTTGGCCACGGAGTATGCGGCGCCGATGCGGTTGGGGACGTCTCCGCCGCCATGGCGGCCGCCGTCCCAGCCTGCGGGGTGGTCGGCGGGTTGGGTGAGGTCCACTGGGGTGGCCCAGTCCACCACCGCCATGGCCTGTTCGGGGGAGTCCATGTGGCGCACGATCACGGTCAGTTGGGGTTCTTCGGGGTAGGACCAGAACTGGCAGGCGGGGGTGTCGAAACGGGTGTCGGTGCCCACCCCGGTGACACGTTGGCCGTTGGTGCGCGCTACCCACTCGGTGTCCAGGTAGGGGCATTCCTGCCATCCGTCGCGTGCGGTTTCCGGCAGTGCTTCGACGGGCAGGCCGGAATCGGGGGCGGGAGCGGGTTCGGGGGTGGGGGTGTCGTCGTTAAGCGATTGCTCCCCGCAACCGGCGAGGGCGAGCACGAGCAGCACGATGGGTAATCTCGAACGCATGAGCTCCAGATTAGTGCTGCTGGAGCAGCACCCCGGAAAACGTACCGAAAACAGCGCGCTTGATTCCGGCATCACCATTTTGGCTGTGTGCCTGATGGTGGTGTCGCTGGGCGCGCTGGCGCGGATGCCTCTGAACGAGGCGCTGCTGCACATTTTGCTCACCGCCGGGTTCGCGTTCCTGCTGTTCTACGGCATGGTGGAGATGTACCGGTGGGGCAGGTGGGGCCGCATCGTGTGGGCGTTTAGCGCGACTGCGCTGTGGGTGGCGGATACGACGGTGTCGCCGGTGGCGGTGTACTGGGTGTTCGTGCTGTTCTTCGTCTATCTGCGGGCGATGCGCGGCTGGCTCGGCTACGTCTGGGTGGCGGTGGGGCTGGCGATTAGCATCGCGGTGCAGATCCCGGCGGGGCTCACGCTCGGCGGGGTGATGGGGCCGGCGCTGTCGGCGGTGGTGGTGATGGCGATTGATTGGGCGTTTTTCACCATCAATAAGGTCAGCCAAGAACGCCAGCAACTTATCGACGAACTCCTGACCACCCGCGACCTTCTCGCCGAAACTGAGCGCGCCGCCGGTGTAGCGCAGGAACGCGAACGATTGGCTCACGAGATTCACGACACGGTGGCGCAGAACCTGTCCTCCATTCAGATGCTGCTGCACTCCGCCGAGCGCGACATCCAAGCGTTGGGTGTGGACGCGACGCAGCCGTTGCGCAAGATGGAAACTGCGCGGCGGGCGGCGTCGAACAACCTGGCAGAAACGCGGGCGATGATTGCGGCGTTGGCGCCGGCGCCGTTGACGGAGTCGTCGTTACGTGAAGCGCTCGAGCGGGTCGCGGGTGACTTTGCCGCGGCAGGCGAGTTGGACATTGAGGTGGAGACAGACGGCGAGGCTATCCAGCTGCCCATGCGCGTGGAGGCCGGCCTGCTGCGTATCGCGCAGGGGGCGGTGTCCAACGTGGTCAACCACGCCGAGGCCACCCGTACCCGCATCACGCTGACCTACGCGCCGGACGAGGTGCGCCTGGACGTGGTGGACAACGGACGCGGCTTCGACGTGGACGGTCAGGAACTCAAACCCAGTGGGTTGGGGCATTTGGGGCTGGACGCGATGCGTTCGCGTGCGGCAGAACTGGGTGGGAAGTTGGACATTGAGTCCGCGCCGGGCGGGCCTACGGCCCTTTCTGTCGCCGTGCCGGTTAATATCAACCAAAAGACGTAAACGAGGAGGTCCCCGGTGATTAGAGTCCTGCTGGCAGACGACCACGAGATCGTTCGCCTCGGCCTGCGTGCCGTGCTCGAAGAAGCGGACGACATCGAGGTCGTGGCAGAAGTTGCCACCGCGGAAGGCGCGATCGCCGCAGCGCAAGCCGGCGGCATTGACGTGGTGTTGATGGACCTGCGCTTCGGCGCCGGCGCGGAAGGCCAGCGTGTGACCACGGGTGCGCAGGCGACGGCGGAGATCCGTTCCCGGATGTCCAACCCGCCGAAGGTGCTGGTGGTGACCAACTACGACACGGATGCGGACATCCTCGGTGCGATTGAGGCCGGTGCGGTGGGCTACCTGCTGAAGGACGCCCCGCCAGAAGAGCTGGTCGCGGCGGTGCGCTCGACTGCCCGTGGTGATGCCACGATGTCGCCGGTGGTGCGCGACCGTTTGGAAACGCGCGAGCGTACGCCACGTTCGTCGCTGACGCCGCGCGAGCTGGAGGTGCTGCAACTAGTGGCTGCTGGCTCGTCGAACCGCGAGATCGGCCACGAACTCATGCTGTCTGAGGCCACCGTGAAGTCCCACCTTGTCCACATTTACGACAAGTTGGGTGTGCGCTCGCGCACCTCGGCCGTGGCGTCGGCGCGCGAGCAGGGAGTGCTCTAACTAGCGGGAGAGACGCTCCTGGACATCGCCGGCGAGGACGTTGAGGTCCTCGTCGATGGAGTTGTGGGCCAGGCGGCGCTGCTCCGGGTTGGCGTGTTCGGCGTTGCGGACGGCCTGCTCGAGCTCGTCGAGACGCACGCTCGCGTCACGCTTGAAGCTCTCGGTCAACTCGCCGGAGCCGGACACGCTTGCGCGGATCGCCTCGATGCGGGCCTTGAGCTCGGCGCCGCGGCCGGAGTGGCGCGCCAGATCACCTGCGGACAGGCCGAGGCCTGCTGCGTTGGCGTTCACCTGGTTCTGCTGCAGGGAGGTCAGCGCCTTGTAGATCAGCGGCAGCGCGACGGGGACAATGACGCGGGCGGCGCCGGTCCACTGCTTGGCCTTCTTCTTGGTAATGCCGGCTTCTTCGATGCGCTTCAGGTGCGCCTTGGCCAGGTCCTTTTCGTGCTTACGCTTGCGCTTGAGGCCCTTCTTCTCTTCCTTCAGCAGACGCTTTTCTGCCTTGTCCAGCAGTTCGGCGGTGCGCTTGTCGGCCTTCGCCTGATCCTTGGCCAGTTGGCGTGCGTGCACCTCAGCGGCCTTAATTTCGGCCTTGACGTTGCGGCGTGCTTTGCGGATGATGCCCAGGACACCCATGGTCGGTACTCCTTGCGTTTTCGTTTGCGTTAACTCCAAACAACTGTACCTGCCGGTCCGACAACACCGCCCGGGTATCGTGGCAGGCATTGTGAAACCTCCCACCGTGGGCGGAACTGCCCAACCAGCGCAGCCGGTGCGCGCGTCCGATCTTGTCGGGTGCCGCTACCGGCTGCGTCAGCGACGCGCGCACCCGGATACGCCTGAGTTGCCGGATGCGCTGCTGCGCCAACCGCAGATTGATGCGGGTCGTGCTGCTGTGTTCGATGCGTTGCCGGTGAAGCGGGCGGTTGGGGATGGCCGTGGAAAGGCGTTTACGCGCATTGATATCGATCCGGGTGCGGGGGTGGATGCGCGGGTCGTCGATACGCGGTTGGCGCTGAAGCGGCGCGCACACCTGATCACTAACGCGGCGCTCGAAGGCGAGATCGATGGGGCGCCTGCACTCGCGGAGGTTGACATCCTCGTGCGCACCGACCGCGGGTACGCGCCGGTGATCATCTCGAACCACCGGGTAGCGCGGGAGCATCCGACGAACGAGATGTTGATGGTGCCCACCGCCAGGCTCGGGTTGGGGCGCGCGATGACGGTGAAGGCGAAGGGCCGCCACCACACGGTGGACGGGTACCGCCTGGCCATGGCGCATGTCCTGCTGGGCACGCTTGCGGATGGTCGCGGCGGAGCGGTTGGGCAGGATCGGGCGCGCGTGTACGTCGTCGACCCCGCCCGCTACGTCCCGCAGTTGCGTGAGGCGCTCGCCGTGGAGATCCCGGACGAGCCGAAGCGGATGAAGCAGTGCGCATCCTGCCGATTCTGGCCGCTGTGCAAGCCGCGTCTGGAGGAACTCGATGACATTTCGCTGCTCTTGCCGGGCGGCCGCGGGGACGTGTGGCGCGAGGAAGGGATCACCACGGTGCAGTCGCTTATCGACGACGGCCCCGCCGAACCCGCAGCCATCGCCCGCGCCTGGCGCGCCGGTATCCCGGTGCTGCGGCGTGAGAAGTTAGCGCCGGTGCCGCGCGCCGACGTGGAGATCGACATCGACATGGAGGCCTACCTCGACCAGGGCGCCTACTTGTGGGGCGCGTACGACGGCGAGGAGTACCGCGCGTTTGTCACCTGGGAAGACGTTGGTGGTGCGGCCGAGGAGGCGAACTTCAACGCGTTCTGGTCGTGGCTGATGCAGCGGCGTCGCGACGCGCGCGAGGCCGGCCAGACCTTCCGCGCTTACTGTTATGCGGCGGGTGGGGAGAACCACTGGCTGCGGTCGTCGGCACGCAGGTTTGCCTCGGTGGACGAGGCGGAGGTTGCGGAGTTCATCGCGTCTGAGGATTGGGTCGACGTGTTCGCCCTGGTGCGACGTTCGCTCGTCGGCACGGATGGGCTCGGCCTGAAAGTACTCGGGCCTGTGGTCGGCTTCGCGTGGGAAGACGACGACGTGGATGGGGAACGCTCCGTGGCACTGCGCCGCGCGGGCAGGCTTGGCGATACCGACGCGCGCGACATGCTCATCCGCTACAACGAAGACGACTGCCTGGCCACCCGTGCCGTGCGCGACTTCCTCGACGCCGGCGCGCCGGGCGTGCCACGATTGGGCGAGGTTTAGCGGGGTTTAGCGGGGCTCCGCCTTCCACAGCGCCGCACCCGTGGCCACGAGGGCAGCAAGTAGCCCAGCGAGCACCCCGACGAAGCCTGCCCACGGCAACGCCTCGTACGCGCGCCCGGTGGCGGCGCCCAGGATCGACGAGCCCATGTAGTAGCAGAACACGTACATGCTGGAGGCCTCCGCACGGTCGCGCTCAGCGATGAGCCCAACCCAACCGGACGCCGTGGAGTGCAGCGCGAAGAAGCTGGCGGTGAACACCAACAGGCCAAGCAGCGTGACCCACAGCGATCCGCTGGCTGCGGCAAGCGCACCGAGGAGCATGAGTATCGACGATGCCAGCACCACCACCCCGTGCCCGTGGCGCTTCAGCAGCACTCCGGCACGCGCGCTCGACCAGGTGCCGGACAGGTACACCACGTACACCAGGCCGGACAGTGCGGCGGGTAGGCCGAAGTCGAGCACCGCGCGGAAGCCGAAGAAGTTGTACATGGACACGAACACGCCCATGGCCACGAACGCGGTGGCGTAGAGCACCAGCAGCCGGGGGTTGCGCAGGTGGCGGGCCATCGCGCGAATTTCCGCGCTCGGCCGGATGGAGAGTTTTGGTACGAAATTGCGCTGCTCCGGAAGCAGCCACACGGCAATCACTGCCAGCAGGAAGGCAACGAGGCCGCTGCCTAACAGCGCCCACCGCCAGGAGGTGACCTCCAAAAGCCCTGCCGGGATGAGGCGACCGGTGAGCCCACCGATGCTGTTGCCGGCGATGTAGAGCCCCATCGCGCCGGGTAAGTCCCGGTGGTCGAGTTCTTCGGACAACCACGCCATGGCCACCGCCGGGGTGCCGGCGATCATCGCGCCCTGGAGGGCACGCATGGCGATGAGTTGCTCGGCGTTTTGGGCGATGGACAGGAGCAACCCGATACCGGTGGCGGCCAGTGCGGAGATGACCAGGACGCGTCCGCGCCCGTACTTTTCCGAGAGGATCGACGCCGGCACCACGCACAGCGCAAGGGCGCCGGTGGCGGCGGAGACCGTCAGTGCGGCGGTGGAGGGGGTGATGTCCAACTCGGTGGTGAGCGTGGGCAGTAGGGCCTGGGTTGCGTAGAGGGTGTTGAAGATGGCGAGGCCGAACGCCAGCATCGCTAGCGTTGCTTTGCGGTATTCAGGACTGCCTTTTCTCACCCTGCCTATGTTACGAAACTTCTCGCGGGGGAATTACGCAACAAAAACTTTGCGAAAATACTTGCAGTTAAGGCGACCCTAACTTAGACTGCTTCTTGAGTTCATGCGGACTCGACGTATCACAGGGAAAACAACAAGCGCCCGCCACCTCCGAAAGGAAGTGGCGGGCGCTTGTGCGAGCTAGGTCGCTGCAGGTTTATGCAGAAGCCTTTGCGTAGCGCTCGTTGACGTCGTCCCAGTTGACAACGTTCCACCAAGCCTCGACGTAGTCAGCCTTGACGTTCTTGTACTGCAGGTAGAAAGCGTGCTCCCACATATCGAGCATCAGGACCGGGGTGAAGTCCACGGAGATGTTGCCCTGCTGGTCGGTCATCTGCTGGATGATCAGACGGCCAGCGATGTGGTCGTAACCAAGCACTGCCCAGCCGGAGCCCTGCAGGCCGTTAGCCACGGCAGCGAACTGCTTCTTAAAGCCCTCGAAGGAGCCGAAGTCGCGGTCGATAGCCTCGGCGATTGCGCCGGTCGGGTTGCCACCAGCGTTCGGTGCCATGTTCTTCCAGAAGATGGAGTGGTTCGTGTGGCCACCGAGGTTGAACGCAAGGTTCTTGGTCAGTGCGCGAATCTTGTCGGCGTTTGCGTCGCCGTTGCGCTCTGCCTCAAGAGCCTCGAGTGCAGTGTTTGCGCCGTTGACGTAGTTAGCGTGGTGCTTGTCATGGTGCAGCTGCATAATCTCTGCGGAGATGTGCGGCTCAAGTGCGTCGTATGCGTACGGGAGATCAGGAAGCTCGTAAACAGCCATGATGGTTTCCTTTCGTTTGGTTTCGTGTACGGCAACCATCGTAGAGAAAATTTGGGAACAGTGTTGTGCCCAAACTCGTTACAGCAGATATGGGATTTCTTTTCGCACCTGAGCCAAAGCTTGTCGACGACACCACGGCCCTTCCCGGCCGCCCCGAACCCGTCCTTGCCAACCCCCGCCCGCACGCCGTGCTGACCACCCCGATTACCGGCCCGTGGCGTGAGGGGCAGAAGCGCATCCTCATCGGGATTGGCTGCTTCTGGGGTGCGGAGAAGATGTTCTGGCAGCTCGACGGTGTTGAATCGACCTCGGTCGGCTACGGCGGCGGCATTACCCCGAACCCCACCTACCGCGAAGTCTGCTCCGGCCAGACCAACCACGTGGAGTTGGTGGAGGTGGTCTACGACCCGGAGGTGATCTCGCTGAAGGAGATCGTTAAGACTGCACTCGAGGCGCATGACCCAACCCAGGGCTACCGCCAAGGCAACGACGTGGGCACCCAGTACCGCTCCGCCTTCTACACCGACACCGAGGAAGAGGCCGAGCAGATCCGTGAGTGGATCCGCCAGTACGAGGCGGACCTGAACAGCGCTGGCTACGGCGACATCACCACCGAAGTGCGCGCCGGCGCGCCGTATTACCTCGCTGAGGAGGAGCACCAGCAGTACCTGCACAAGGTGCCCAACGGCTACTGCCCGCACCACTCCACCGGCGTGGCCTGCGGCATTTAGTAGCCGTGCTTGGAGGGGAACCCTCCGACGGGGCGGCGCAGTTTGGTGGCGTCGTTGTGGATCCAGGCGGCCACGCGTTTGATCTCGTCCTTGGAAAGCGCGGCGTTTGAATCCTCGTCTGAACGCTCGCCGTGGATGACGCCGTTCCAATACGCCACGGTTTCCTCGTGGTAGTTGTGCCCGTGGGGCGACGGGTAATCCTTGGAGGACAACTGGTCGATGGCGAGCTGCCAGTACGTCACAAGTGGCATCCACCGCATGGTGTGCAGCGCATCCAAGTGCTGCTTTTTCGGTGCTGGAACCCCGCGCGAGCCCGGCTCCTTCAGCCAATCCGGCCGGCGCCAGGCCAGGCTGTGCTCCCACCACACCACCGGATCAGAGGCGTGTTGGGCGAATACGACGCGCGGGGCCTCCCACTTCTGAGCGTAGGCGTCGCCTTGGAAGTCGTGGTTGAGGTGGTCGGGGTGGGCGGTGAAGCGGACGTGGAGGCCGTCGTCGATAAGCGGAAGGCGCTCCGGAGAACCCTTTTGGCGCTGCTTGGTCAACTCGCTGTGGTTGCGGGCGAAGCCGGGTGTGCCGGTGAACACGGCGCCGGAGGTGAGCTCGAAGAGTTCGTCGATGGACTCGAACGCGTCGGAAACCCCGTAGGCGCCGAGCGATTCGCCGCCGACGAAGAGTTTCGGGCGAGACGATTCTGGGATGTCCTCGAGTTCACGCAGGATGTACTCGATCAACATGCGCGAGGAGCGCACGGGGTTCGTGCGGTCCGCAAGATACGAATACGCCGAGGGTAGATACGAGTACTGCATAGCGACGATCGCACTATCGCCGCCGGTGACAAACTCGAAACCGGACGTGTGGAAATCGTTGATCCATCCCGTGCCGGCCGCCGACATCACCGCAATGTGGGAGCGCTCAAACGCGCCGGTGCGATGCATCTCCTTAATGGCCAGGCGCGCCATCTGCTCAAAGTCCGGCTCGTCCTGCTCACGCTCCAGATCCAGACCGACGAAGACACGGATCGGCTCCCGTGCCTCCCGATCAAGGACACGCTCGATGTCATCTTTGCGCGGGCCGCCGGAAACCACCGCGCGGCCCTGACGGCCCATGATGTTCCAATCCACCGAAGACTCCGGCGAACCCGAACGCTGCGGGCGATGCGGCTGCACCGCGCCACGCATGTACTCACGGTCTAGCTCAAAGGCGCGCCGGCTCGCATTGGAGAGGAACCGACGCAGCACCACCCGGTCGCTTACCAACACCAGCAGCACACCACCGCCCACGATGGCGATTGGCCACGACGCCACCGGCGGCAACTTCTTGCCCAGCAGCTCGTTGAGCGCGTCGATGAAGGACTGGATCGCATCGCCGACCAGCAGCACCGTGCCGTAGCCGAGCGTGCCCAGCATCACGCCGCCCGCGAGGTCAGAAGCCCGGAACGTGTCGTCGCTTTGTACCAGGCGCTTCAGCCGTATGCGCCGGCGGATCGAGGTGGCGAACACCGCAACCGTGGTCGCAGTCATCGCAACACGCGCCGGGCGGGGCAAACGGCCGGTCCCGGTTGGTGGGGTCGTCGGCCCGAACGCGTGCGCAAGGCCCGTCGCAACCCCGTGGCCGATGCCCTGGAGCACCGCCACGTTCGCCGCCGTTGCCCACCAGTTGTGCGGCAGCAGCGACGGCGACACCGCACCCCACGTGGCCACCTCCGCACCGACCAAACCAGAGCGAAACGCGGGCGGCAGGCGGTGCGGGCCAAGCAGACGGATCGCGGGGGAGAGGTCTCCCAACACCTGCACCGCGCCGATCGGTACCGCCAGCCAGCCGTCACGGCTGAACGAGAACCGCTGGCGCGCACGCCATACTGCGTTGGGCAGTTTTGCGGTGATGTTGCGGATGGCGTTGCGGGTGTCGTCGATAAGCACGCTCGCTATTGTCCCAAACTTCTTACGCTCGCGGGCGGGCGCAAGGGCGAGTAGCCTGTGGGCCGTGAGCCACAACACCGCACCAAAAATCGTCGCCCACCGGGGATTTTCCGGAGCCTACCCAGAACTTACACAACGCGCGTTTGAAAAGGCGCTCGAACTTCCCATCCACGGCATCGAATGCGATGTACGGCTCACCCGTGACGGGAGAGTTGTCGTCTTCCACGACCCCACCCTGATCCGCACTGCGGGCGTGCCGGGGCGCATCGACTTCAACGACTACAACGACCTGCGCGAACTGAACGTCGGCACCAAAGAGGACCCGCAGCGGATCATGCTGCTGGAAGAACTGCTCGAACTCATGCAGGACTACCCCGACAAACACATCTACATAGAGACCAAACACCCCACCCCGCACGGGCCTGAGGTGGACGAGCAGACCTTCCGCATGCTCAGGTACGCGCGTCTCGACGACTCACCGAACATCCACCTCGCGTCCTTCTCCCACCGCGCGGTGCGCTACTTCACCGACATGGCGCCCGAACTGGAAACCTTCTACCTGTTCCGCCTGCGCGAGATGAAGTGGAACAAAAAGAACCGCATGTTCTCCCGCCCCTACGGCGTGGGTCCCGCGCTGCAGCACCTGCAGCTGCGCACGGAACTGCTGGGATACCGCGGTTTGAAGACGTACACCTGGACCGTAAACACGCCTCGCGGTATGCAGTGGTGCGCTGACAAGGGCGTGGATGTGATGGCAACGGACCTTCCCGATCTTGCCCTGGAGATCTTTGGCAACCACACCGCTGTTGTGTCTGACTAGCTTGTTGCCCGCCGGTGTCGTGCACGCCGGTACGATTGCGCGCATGGTGCAACGCAAACCGAAGAAAAAGAAGAACCGCGCAGACCTGCCCGAGGGCATGTCGCGCCGCGAGGCAAAACTCGCAGCCCGCGCCGCTGAGCGCGAGAAGTTCCAGAAGGACCCCCGTCCGTACGGCGGTCTGGCAGCAGAAGCCGACCTGGTAGCGCTGCAGGAGTTCGTCCCCTCTGCCGTGACCACGGTGGATGTGAAGGGCACCCCGGTCAACATCGTGACCGTCCTGCCGGGCGCGGGTGCTGCGCTCGTGCGCGAGGAGGACCAGGGCGGCGAGCGTTTCGTCGCGCTCCAGGTCACCTCCCACTCCCAGAACCCGGGCCGCGACCTCGCGTACGCCCTGAACTGGGTTGTGAATGCGAAGCCGGGCGAGACGCTGCAGTCCACCGTCGCCGACGGTTCGCAGCCGGAGCTGTCGGAGCTTCTTAGCGACGACGCCACCCTGGACATCACCACCTACCAGGACTTCTCCTGGTGGTTCCCGGAGGGGGCTTCGGTCCCGCCGCAGATCCAGCAGGCGCTGCGCCAGGCCAACGACGCCGTCCTGCCGTCTGAGAAGATCGGCGAGAACCTGCCGGGCGCAATCTGGTGGGTTAACCCGGGCGGCGGCAAGGCACACATCCGCTGGGTGCGCACCGAAGATAACGAGGCGCAGATGCTGTCCGCACTGGCACGCATCGCGGCACGTGGCGAGCTGAACCTGGGCGAGGACACCAAGTTCGCCGGCGCATTCCGCACCCACGGCCTGGTTGTGCCGGTGTTCGACCTCGACCCGTCCGTGGCGGCCGACTCCTACGAGGCAGCGCTGGCAGATCTGGACAAGAAGATCACCGCCGAGTACGCCAACGACGCTGCATTATCTGCAGACGAGCGCAAACAACTGGACAATATTAAGTCCCGTCAGGTGACTATCTAGCTAGCCATAGACCTTCTTGCCTGCCACCCAGGTCTGCCACGTCATCGGCATGCCTGGGCGGTAGGCCAGGTTGATGGCGTTTTCTGCATCCAGGATGTGCAGGTCGGCTGCCGCACCGGGCACTAGCGTGCCCTTGGCCGGGCGGCCCTGCGGGTCCTTGCCATCGCCGACGTTGTGGCGACGCAGCGCCTTCGCACCGCCGGTGGTGGCAGCCTCGATCGCCTCGTCGAGCGTGAGGTACTGCTGCAGCACCGCGGTGGTCACGCAGAAGTTCATCGAGGACGTAAACGACGTACCGGGGTTGAGGTTGGATGCGATGGCGACGGTGGCGCCGGCGTCGATAAGTTTGCGCCCCGGTGCAAGATCCTCGCGGGTGGACAGATCGCAGGCAGGCAGCAGCGTGGCTACGGTGTCCGAACCGGCCAGCAGCTCGAAGTCCTCATCAGAGAGGTAGTTGACGTGGTCCACGCTGGCCGCGCCCATCTCCACCGCAAGCTTCACGCCCGGGCCCTGCCCAAGCTGGTTGCCGTGCACGCGCACACCCAGGCCAACCTTTTTGCCGGCCTCGAGGACGCGGCGGGACTGCTCCTCGTTAAACGCTCCGCGCTCGCAGAACACGTCGATCCACTGCACGTGGTCCTTCACCGCATCCAGCATCGGGCCGACGACCTCGTCGATGTACTCGTCAGCGTCCGCCCCTGGCGGGACCAGGTGTGCGCCGAGGAACGTCACCTCATCCACGTGGCGGGCAGCAACGCGAGCCGCCTCCGCCTCGGACTCGACGTTTAGGCCGTAGCCGGTCTTGGTCTCAAAGGTGGTGGTGCCGCCTGCATGGCCTGCGGCGACGCGCTCCGCCACCAACTTATCCAGGCGCTCCTCGCCTGCGGAGCGGGTTGCCTCCATAGTCACGGCGATGCCGCCGGCGGCGTAGGACTCGCCGGCCATGCGGGCCTCGAACTCTTCGGCGCGGTTGCCGTCGAAAACCATGTGGGAGTGGGAATCTACCCAGCCGGGCAGGACTGCGCGCCCGTCAACATCGACGGTCTCCGCGGCGTTTGCTGCTTCCGCGGGGGCTTCGTCGGCGGGGCCGACCCAGGCGATCACGCCGTCGTCGATAAGCAATGCTGCGTTCTTAATGGTGCCCAGCTCGGAGACCGTGCGGAGCTCGGAAATGCCAGTAATAAAGGTGCTCATGGGTGCCTTTCTTCGGAGGGCTCGTGGGGCCCAGGGTAACGAAAAGCGCTGACGCGCCCGTGAGGGAAACGTCAGCGCTCGGGACGCGTGATTAGTCGCGTGCCTGGAACTTCATCGGGATGCGCACGCCGCGCTCCTGCGCGACCTCGTTGGCGCGGGAGTAACCGGCATCCACGTGGCGGATGACGCCCATACCCGGATCGTTGGTGAGCACAGCCTTGAGCTTCGCCTCGGCGAGCTCGGTGCCGTCAGCCACCGTGACCTGGCCGGTGTGGATGGAACGTCCCATGCCCACACCACCGCCATGGTGGATGGACACCCAGGTCGCACCGCCGGACACAGCGGTCATGGCGTTGAGCAGCGGCCAGTCAGCCACAGCGTCGGTGCCGTCGAGCATGGACTCGGTCTCGCGGTACGGAGACGCCACGGAGCCGGAGTCGAGGTGGTCGCGACCGATGACGATCGGCGCCTTGACCTTGCCTTCCTTGACCAGGTTGTTGAAGATCACGCCGGCCTTGGCGCGCTCGCCGTAGCCCAGCCAGCAAATACGTGCCGGCAGGCCCTCGAACTCCACGTACTCCTCAGCCGCATCGAGCCAGCGGTGCAGGTGCTCGTTGTCCGGGAAAGCCTCCTTGATGGCCTGGTCGGTGACCTTGATGTCCTCCGGGTCGCCGGAAAGTGCAACCCAGCGGAACGGGCCAAGGCCCTCGCAGAACAGCGGGCGGATGTAGGCCGGGACGAAGCCCGGGAACTCAAACGCGCGGGAGTAGCCGGCCTTGCGGGCCTCGTCGCGGATGGAGTTGCCGTAGTCGAACACCTCGGCGCCCTCGTCCTGGAACTCGACCATTGCCTGGACCTGTGCGGCCATGGCCTCGCGGGCCTTCTTGGTAAAGGTGGTCGGGTCGGCGTCTGCCTCGGTGTGCCAGTCGGCGAACGGGATCTCGCTTGGCAGGTAGGACAGCGGGTCGTGTGCGGAGGTCTGGTCGGTGACGATGTCCACCGTGAACTCGCCCGCGCGCTGGCGGCGCAGCATCTCCGGGAAGACCTCGGATGCGTTGCCGACGAGGCCCACGGACAGGGCGCGCTTCTCGTTCTTCGCGTCGGTGACCAGCTTGATCGCTTCCTCGAGGTCGGTGGTGACCTCGTCGAGGTAGCGCTTGCCCTGGCGACGCTTCAGGCGGCCCTCGTCAACATCGACGATGAGGCAGGCACCACCGTTGAGGGTGACGGACAGCGGCTGTGCGCCACCCATGCCGCCGCAGCCGCCGGTCAGGGTCAGGGTGCCGGCGAGCGTGCCGTTGAAACGCTTCTTCGCCACAGCCGCGAAGGTTTCGTAGGTGCCCTGCAGGATGCCCTGGGTTGCGATGTAGATCCAGGAACCGGCCGTCATCTGGCCGTACATCATCAGGCCCTCGTCCTCGAGCTCGCGGAAATGCTCCCAGTCCGCCCAGTCGCCAACCAGGTTGGAGTTGGCGATAAGCACACGCGGCGCCCACTCGTTGGTCTTCCATACACCGACCGGCTTGCCAGACTGGACCAGCAGCGTCTCGTCGGACTCGAGGTCCTTCAGCGTATCGACGATCGCGTCAAAGGCCTCCCAACTACGTGCCGCACGACCGGTGCCGCCGTAGACGACGAGGTCATCGGGGCGCTCCGCAACCTCCGGATCAAGGTTGTTCTGCAGCATGCGCAGCGGGGCCTCGGTCTGCCAGGACTTTGCAGTGATCTCAGTGCCTCGCGGGGAGCGGACCTCGCGTGCACCTTCGGACCAGTTCTTCGCCATGGGAATCCTTTCTACGGCTCATTGAGTTTCGTGATGCAGGACCACAATCCGACAGGAATGTAACCCGCGTTACATTGAGGATAAGGGGGCAATGTGGTTGCTGGAATACAGTTTTTGCCCGGTTTGTCTCGGATACGAGACAGACCGGGCAGTGGGGGTTAGAAGATCAGGTACGCAATCGGCACCGTCAGGATGATGGACAGCACCACGCGCTGGAACCAGATGATCACCATGTGGCTGATCTTCAACGGGATGTCCGTGGCCAGCACCGCCGGGATCATCGAGGAGAAGAAGAACACCTGGCTGATGGAGACCACACCAACGGTGAAGCGCAGTACGTCAGACTCGTTGCCAGCCGCCAGCGTTGCCGGCAGGAACAGCTCAGAGAGGCCGATGGCAAACGCCTCGGACGCCAGCCACGGCTCTGGCAGCTGGAACAGCCACGCCAGCGGGTAGAACAGTGCTCCAAGGATCTTGAACGCCGGGGTGTAAAACGCCAGCGCCAAACCGATGATGCCCACGGCCATGATGCCTGGGATGACCTGGATGGTCATGATCACGCCGTCTTTGAAGTTGCGCCAAATGGTCTTCGGCAGCGACTCCGCCTGCGCCAAAAACGCCTTCGCTTCCTTCCAGGCGGCGGCAAACAGGTTGCCCTCCACGCGTTCCTCCGGCTGCGGGGTAGCGCCCGGGTAGTAGTCGTCCGGGATCGTGCTCAGCGGCGGAATGCGGACGATAACCACAGTGACCAGGAAGCACACAATGAGCGTGACCGCGAAGTACACGCCCCAGATGTGCATCAGGTCCAGCGTTCGCGCCACAACCACCATGAACGTTGCGGATGCGGTGGAGAACCCAGCCGCGATGATCGACGCTTCGCGCGCCGTATAGCCGCCGGTGCGGTAGACGCGGTTGGTGATCAAAAGGCCCAGCGAGTAGGACCCCAAAAACGACGCCACTGCGTCAACGGCCGACTTACCCGGCGTGCGGTACACCGGCCGCATGAACCGCTGCACCATCACACCGATGAATTCCATCAGGCCGAAGCCAACCAGCAAACCCAAAAATACGGCACCCACTGGGATAAGCAGGCCGACGGGGATGACGAGTTTGTTCAGGATGAAGGGGCCGAGGCGTTCGTCGAAAAGAAATGCGGGGCCGAAGTTGAACACGAGCATCGCGCACAACACCACCGCCAACGCGGAGAGGAACGCGAACACGGCACGCGCTTTATCCTCGCGCCACTTACCGGTGGCGAATTGGTAGACGGCGCCGGCGGTGATCATCACCAGGGTGATGTACGGCAGGGCGCCGGCAAGTGAGGACTGGAGCCAGCCCACAATGTGGTCCAACAGAATCGTGTTCTTCTCCCCGACAGTAAACGGGACGAAAAACGCAAAGGAACCGATCGCGCTGTAGAGGAAAAACCTCCACTTGTTCTTCGGCTCTGCGCTGTCTACCTCATGCTCGGGCGGAAGGGACGGGACGGCGGCAATATTGTCGCCCGGAATCCAACGGGTGCTGCCACCACGACGTGGGGTCTGCGTTTTATCCATGGTGCTGCTCCTTTACGGAACTCAGGTGGTGCGCGGATCTTCGCTCAACCAGGACTGGATACGTTCGTTGTCTTGCCCCAACTCCGGCGCCGGCGTCGGCTTTTCCATGCCGGCGAGTTTGAGTGGGGAGGCGAGGGTGCGGAACCCATCCGTTTCTTCAACCACCACGCCACGCTCCTGGGCGAACGGGCTACGCAGCGCCTCGTCCAGGTCGTACACGCGGGCGGTGGGCACGCCATGCTCTTCAAACAGGGCGATGGTCTCCGAGCGTGTCTTCGTGCTCAGCGCTTCTTCGATCAGTTCGCGCAGCGCAACGCGGTTTTCGGAGCGGGCCACCGGTTCCGCGAAGCGATGGTCGGTTGCCAACTCCGGCATGCCAAGCGCGTTGGAAAGGCGCTCGAACAGGCGGTTCGTGGTGATCGCGATGACCACATCGCCGTCCTTCGTGGCGTAGGTGGAAAACGGCGCGGACAGGCCGTGGTCGTTGCCGATGCGGGTGGGCGGGGTGTCGTCGTAAAGCGCGCGCATGCCCACGGACTCCATGACGGACACGAGCGAGTCGTACATCGCGAGATCCAAATGCTGGCCGGTACCGCTGGATTCGCGCTGGTAGAGCGCCGAAACCGTGCCGATCGCGGCGTAGAGGCCCGGGATGAGATCACCCAGCGAGATGCCCACGCGCGTCGGCTTGCTGTTCGGCCAACCCGTAATCGACATCAGGCCACTCATCGCCTGCGCAACCAGGTCGTACGCCGGTTCCTTGGCAAGCGAGCCCGTCTGGCCGAAGCCGGAGATACTCGTGACCACGAGGCGCGGGTTGATCTCCAGCAAATCCTTCGGCGCAAGGCCGAGCTTCTCAAGCACACCAGGGCGGAAATTTTCGACGACCACATCAGCGCGGCGGACCAGATCACGCAACACTTCCTTGTCGTCGTCGTTCTTGAAGTCCAGCGTGATGCCCATCTTCGAGCGGTTGAACAGGCGGTAGTAGGCGGACGTGCCGTCGACGAACGGGCCGAACTGGCGCGAATCGTCGCCCCACGGCGACTCCACCTTGATCACCTCGGCGCCGAGGTCCGCCAGGATCATCGAACAAAACGGGCCTGCGAGCACGCGGGAAAGGTCGAGGACACGGATTCCAGAGAGTGGTGCATTCATAGTGTTGCCTCCTGCGTGGACTAGACGAAGGCCGATTCGCCCGTGATGGAACGACCGACGATGAGCTGGTTGATGTCGTAGGTGCCCTCGTAGGAGTAGATGGCCTCGGCGTCGTTGAAGATCTTCGCCATGCGGTAATCCGAGATCAGACCGTTGCCGCCGAGGATCTCGCGGCCGAGCGCGACCGTCTCACGCATGAGCTTCGAGGTGAATGCCTTGGCCAGCGCGGACTGCTCGTTGTTCGCAGAACCGCGATCTTCCATGCGGGCCAGCTGGGCCATCATCGACTCGGAGGCAACGAGGTTGCCCTGCATGGTGGCCAGCTTGTTCTGGTTGAGCTGGAACGAGGAGATCTTCTTGCCAAACTGGATGCGCTCATCCGCGTAGCCGAGTGCCACGTCGAGCGCGCCCATCTGCGTACCGACGGCCTGCCAACCCACCGTGGAGCGTGCACTCTTGAACACCTTGTTGATGTCCTTGAACGAGTTCGCCCCCTCGAGCTTGTCGCTGTCCGGAACAAACACGTTGTCCAGGGTGATGTCGGCGTTTTGCACCGCGCGGATGGCAATGCGGTTTTCCATCAGCGTGGCCGTGTAGCCCTCGGACGTGGTGTCCACGATGAAGCCCTTGACCTGCTCATCCTCCGGGTCGCGGGCGTAGACGGCGACGTAGTCGGAGAAGGTGGCGTTGCCGATCCAGCGCTTCGCGCCGTTGAGGATCCAGCCGCCATCCACCTTGGTGGCTGTGGTGCGCATGCCCTGGGCAACGTCGGAGCCGGCCTCCGGCTCGGTGATCGCGAGCACGCCGGTCTTGCGCACGGCGTAGAGGTCCGGCAGCCAGCGCTCCTTCTGCTCCTCCGAGCCGAGCAGCTCGATGCTGCCAGTGAACAGGCCGTCCTGGCCAGAGAAGAACGTGCCCACGGAGCCGTCGGCGCGGTGAATCTCCGCCGCGACGAGGCCTGCGAGTAGGCGGGAGCGACCCTGGCCGCGCACGAGGCTGATGATGTTGAGCTCGCCAATCGACGGCAGCAGCTCGTGCGGGAACTCCGAACGGTTCCAGTAGTCCACCGCGATGGGGAGCACCTTCTCCTTCGCCCAATCGCGGACGTTGTAGAGGATGTCCTTTTCCTCCGTGGACAGTTCGCTTTCAAAGTCGTAGAAATCGCCATTCGGGTACCGGCCAGCCATGGTGAGACTCCAATCACAATCTGCGGGGGTTAATGATGTAGGCGACATTGTATGAAGTTTCCCGTGGTAAGGAAGGGGCCCGCCCCTCGAGTTGTCTGGGATTACAGACCAATGGTGTTGCGAAAGAGAAAAACGGGCAGCACCGACACCGCGGCGCTGCCCGTTTTCTCGCGCGTTTTAGCGCAGCGTACCGACGACCGCCTCAACGGCCTGAACGTAATCCCCGCCTTTGACCAAATGCACGGAGTGCTCGATCTCCGGGGAGAGGAAACGGTCGGTGCCCGGGCCCTCCACATGCTTGCGCAGCGTGGACAGAGCAGCACCGGTGCCGACGGACGGCTCACCCTCGCGCATGTCCAGCGCACGCGCGGCGGTGAGGATCTCCACCGCAAGCACGCGCTGCAGACCATCGATGCTGCGGCGCAGCTTGCGGCCCGCCGACCAGCCCATGGAAACGTGGTCCTCCTGCATCGCGGACGACGGGATCGAATCCGCAGACGCCGGCACCGCGTTGCGCTTGAGCTCGCCGACAATGCCTGCCTGCGTGTACTGGGCGATCATGTGGCCGGAATCCACGCCCGGGTCGCCCGCAAGGAATGCGTTGAGGCCGCGGTTGCGTGCCGGGTCGAGGAAGCGGTCCGTGCGGCGCTCGCTAATCGACGCCAAATCTGCCACCACAATCGCCAAAAAGTCCAACACGTACGCCACTGGTGCGCCATGGAAGTTGCCGTTCGAGGCGACACGGCCGTCCTTGGCCACCACCGGGTTGTCGTTCGCGGCGGCGAGCTCGCGGTCCGCCACCGTGGTCACGTACGTCAGTGTGTCGCGGAAACCGCCGGCGACCTGCGGGGTGCAACGGATCGAGTACGCATCCTGCACGTCGTTAGCCTTGAAGCCCTCGAGCGCAGCTGTCAGAATCGGCGAATCTGCCGCAATGGTGCGGATGTTGTACGCGGCATCCGCCTGGCCCGGGTGTGGGCGCAGCTGCTGCAGGTCGTCGTCGAAAACAGACAGCGTGCCGTTGAGACCCTCCACGCTCATCGCGGTTGCGATGTCCGAAACCTTGGCCGCCTCGCGCAGGTCCGCGATGGCCAGGCACAGCATGCCGAGCATGCCATCGGTGCCGTTGATCAGCGCCAAGCCTTCTTTTTCGCGCAGGACCAGCGGCTCGATGCCCGCCTGGGACAGGGCGTCAGCGGCCGGGATGATCTCACCACCCTTGACGCGGACCTCACCCTCGCCCAGCAGGGCCAAGGCGCAGTGGGCCAGCGGCGCCAAGTCGCCGGAGCAACCCAGTGAACCGTACTCGCGCACCACCGGCGTGATCCCAGCGTTCAGCGCGGCGGCGTAGGTCTCCGCCACCACCGGGCGCACACCCGTGCGGCCCGTGCATAGCGTGGACAGGCGCAGTAGCATGAGTGCGCGAATGACCTCTTCTTCCACCTCCGGGCCGGAGCCCGCAGCGTGGGAGCGCACCAGCGATACCTGCAGCTGCGCGCGCATATCTTCCGGGATGTGCTTCGTGGCCAGGGCGCCGAAGCCGGTGGAGACGCCATAGACCGGGGTCGGGTCCGCAGCGAGCTCCTCGATGCGCTCACGGGTAGCGGCGATTTCCTCGAGCGCCGCCGGATCGATCTCAACGTTTGCGCCGTAGCGCGCGACGGCGACGACGTCCTCAACGGACAGCGCGCCGATGCCTACTGTGACGGGGGTAATAGTTGTCATGCGTGCGATGCTAGATCACACCGGTGTAGTGCTCAACGATTACCAAAAAACTGCGTGCGCAAGCGTGCCGAGGCATCCTCCAAAGCCCCCAAAAGTGCCTGCTTATCGGTGCTTCCCACCGGGAACGTCGCCGCAAGCGCCGCCGCCGGTCGCTCCAGATGGTCCAACACCGCAACCGCCACGGACTCCTGCCCGCGCGAGACTTCCTCGCATTCGCTTTCCCAGCCGTGCTCGCGGACGTCGATAAGCTGCGCTTTGACCTCGCTGTACCTACGGCGCTCGCCAGACGACGTGAACACCGCGCGCAACTCCGCATCCGGCAAATACGCAAGCATGATGCGCCCCGACGCCGTAGCCAACGCCGGCAAACGCACACCAACCTCCGTCACCAACGACACCGCCCCCGGAGCACGCACCTCGTGCAGGTACACAATCTCCGACCCGGCCAGGCGCGTCAGGTGAGCCGAACCCCCAGCAAGCGCAGCAATACGCGCCAGCGGCTTCGCCGCGAGTCGCACCAACGGCTGCTGCGTGGTGTACGCCTGCGACATCCGGTACGCCGCCAGGCCCAACCCGTACGTGCCCGGGTTTTTCAAGTGCACCACAAAGCCAGAATCCTCCAACTCGCGCAGCAAGTGGTACGTCGTCGAACGGGGCAGCTCCAACTCGCGTTGGATACGGGTCGCAGAAATCGGCGCATCTGTAGTGGACAACAGCGACAGGATGCGCAGCACATTGTGCGCAGCGGGAACCTGGGGCTTATTCATCGCCTCTCAGTATGCCCCGACGCTAGGCTCGTGTGACATGAATACAGTCACAGCACCACTTTTCGCACCCGCACCCGACTGGACCGGCCGCGACGACGGCCCCGGCGCCGAGCACGCCCGCTGGCACAGCGAGGTCTCTACCAGCGCCGAACCACAAGAAGGTGCCGTGCACCTCATCGGCTTTGCCTCCGACGAAGGCGTTGAGCGCAACGGCGGCCGCCAAGGCGCCGCCCAGGGCCCCGACGCGTTGCGCGCCGCACTCGGCTCCCTCGCTATTCACGACGAGCGCACGCTTATCGACGCCGGCACCGTCACCACCCAAAACGACGACCTCGAAACCGCGCAACGGACCCTTTCCGACAAGGTGTATGACCTCGTCACCGCGCAAGGCGCAGACGGCATGACCGTCGTGCTTGGCGGCGGACACGAAACCTCCTTTGCCACCCACCGCGGCGCCTACGAGGCCATCGGCCCGATGCACATCATCAACTTCGACGCCCACTTCGACCTGCGCACCGCCAGCCGACCCACCTCCGGCACACCCTTCCGCCAGATCGCCGACCTAGCGGGCAGCGACTTCGACTACTCCGTCTTCGGCATCTCCCAGCCCAACAACACCAAGGTGCTCTTCGACACCGCCGCCGACCTCGGTGTGACCACCGTGCTGGACACCGAACTTGCTGAAATGTCGATGCGCGAAGCCGTCTACCGCGCCCTCGCCTCCGTCGACGGTGATCTGCCGATCCACCTCTCCATCGACCTCGACGTACTGCCCGCCGCCGTCGCGCCGGGCGTGTCCGCCCCCGCGGGCTTCGGCGTGGACTACGCGAAATTGCGCGCCATGGTCGCCGCCGTCGCCGCCACCGGCCGGGTCGCACTGCTCGACGTTGTGGAACTCAACCCCGACTACGACGTAGATAACCGCACCGCCAAAGCCGCGGCGCGGCTTATCGACGATGCGGTAACGGCGGCGGCAGGGCGTCGTCGCTAAGCAAAAGCCCCTTAGAACAGCAGGTGGGCGACGGGCACCGTAATGATCACGGTGAGCACCACGCGGATGAACCAAATGATGACCATCTTCACGATGTTCAGCGGAATGTCCGTCGCCAACACCGCCGGCACCATCGCCGAGAAGAAGAAAATCTGGCTCACGCACACCACAGCAATGGTGAACTTCAACACCATGTCATCCGAACCCGCCGTCAGCGTGGCCGGCAGGAACATTTCCGCCAAGCCGGTCGCCAGCGCACCCGACGTTGCCCACGGATCCGGCAGACGCAGCAACCACACCACCGGATAGAACACCACGCCAACGGCCTTGAACACCGGGGTGTACGTCGCCAGCACCAGGCCAATCACGCCAACCGACATGATGCCCGGCGTGACCTGCACCGCCATGACCAAACCGTCGCGGAAGTTCGTCCACAACACCTTGCCCAACGAATCCGCACGGTTGAGCTCAATCTTCGCCTCACGCCATGCCGCCTTGAAACGGTTACCGGTGATCTCCTTCTCCGGATGCGGCGTCGCCCCCGGGTAATAATCCTCCGGAATGCGCGAAATCGGAGGGATGCGCACCGTAATCGCCGTCACGATAAACGTGATGATGAAGGCGATAAAGAAGTACGCGATCCAGTGCTCCATGATGTCGAGCGTCTTAGCGACGATCACCATAAACGTGGCCGACACCGTAGAAAAACCTGCAGCAACAATCGACGCCTCACGCCCGTTATAGCTGCCGTTCTTATACATACGATCCGTGATCAACAGGCCCAGCGAGTAGGAACCAAGGAATGACGCCACCGCATCCACCGCAGACTTGCCCGGAGTGCGGAACACCGGGCGCATGATCGGCTGCACCATCACGCCAATGAACTCCATCAGGCCAAAGCCCACCAGCAAACCCAAGAAGATCGCGCCGACCGGAATCAGCAGGCCGACCGAGATCACCAACTTATCCAGGATGAACGGACCAATATCCGGGTTGAACAACCACTCCGGGCCGAACCCAAACGTCAGCATCGCGCACAGCACAATCGCCAGCACAGACAGTGCCGCAAACGCCATGCGTGCGTAGTCCTCTTTCCAGCGTCCAGTGACGAACTGGTAGATCGTGCCAGCGATGATCGCCGCCAGCGCCAGGAAACGGGTGCCCTCGCCGAGGGTCGTCGTGATCCACGTGACGATGTGATCCAGCAGGATCGTCGACTTCGAACCATTAATAGAAAACGGCACGAAAAACGCGAAGATACCGATGGCGCTGTACACAAAGAAACGCCACACCGCCTTCGCTTTCACATCCGCATCGGGGGTGGCGTCGGGATTGGTATCAGCCGGGGACGTGGAGTCGTCGTCAAGCACATGCGAACTTGCGGGCAAATCCTTGACTGGCCACGCAGGCGAATACCTACGCATGCGATTCGTGCGCTTACCAGCGGGTTCCATAAACATCCTTTCAATACTGCAGCGGCGTCCGCAACGTCTGCCCAACAATTGGGGCCGAATATTTTTGGTGCCGAAGAATAATTTTTACACAAAAAGTGACACACGGCACAAAGTGATGGTCTAGATTCTCTAGTTACTTGAAGCGACGTTCAAGAAAACCCCAGCACACAAACAAAAGGAGGGCGCCATGGAAGGGTTCATCGACACCCTCAATGGCCTCATTTGGTCCAACTGGTTGGTGTTCCTGTGCCTCGGCGCAGGCGCATACTTCACACTCGTCACCCTGTTCCTGCAGATCCGTTGCCTGCCCGACATGATCCGCCAACTGAAATCCGGCGAAAAGTCCGAGGAAGGCATCTCCTCGTTCCAATCCCTGATGATCTCCCTGGCCGGCCGTGTCGGCGTCGGCAACATCGCCGGCGTCGCCACCGCCATCGCCTTCGGTGGCCCCGGCGCAGTCTTCTGGATGTGGCTCGTCGCCCTACTCGGCTCCGCAACCTCGTTCATCGAGTGCTGCCTCGCCCAGATCTACAAGGAAACCGACCGCGACACCGGCGAATACCGTGGTGGCCCGGCCTACTACATCGAAAAGGCCTACAAGCACACCACCGCCGCACCATTCATGCTGGTCTACGCCATCATCTTCGCAATCTGCATGCTGCTGGCAACCTCCTACTTCCTCCCCGGCATCCAGGCCAACGGCGTAGCCGCAGCCGTGGACAACGCATGGGGCATCGACGTCAAGATCTCCGCAGCCGTCATGGCGATCCTCCTCGCCTTCATCATCATCGGCGGCGTGAAGCGCATCGCGAACTTCGCATCCATGGTCGTCCCGTTCATGGCCGCCATCTACATCATCATCGCCATCGTCGTCCTCTTCGCCAACGCCTCCGACATCCCCGAAGTCTTCGGCATCATCTTCCGCTCCGCCTTTGACAAGGAAGCAGCATTCTCCGGCATGCTCGGCGCAGCCATCATGTGGGGCGTCAAACGCGGCATCTACTCCAACGAAGCAGGCCAGGGCACCGGCCCGCAGTCCGCAGCAGCCGCCGAAGTCTCCCACCCGGCCAAGCAGGGCTTCGTCCAGGCATTCGCCGTCTACATCGACACCCTCTTCGTCTGCTCCGCAACCGCCTTCATCATCATCTCCACCGACATGTACAAGGTGTTCGAAGGCCAGTCCGAAGACGGCGCCGTAGTCTACGACGGCTCGCTTCCCGACGGCGTGCCCGTCGGCCCCGGCTTCGTCCAAGAAGGCCTGAACTCCTTCTCCGCCGGCCTCGGCCCATCCTTCATCGCGCTGGCCATCATGTTCTTCGCCTTCACCACCGTGCTGGCGTACTACTACATGGCAGAAACCAACTCCGTCTACCTCAACCGCTGGGTAAAGAACGAAGGCGCCCGCAAGGCCATCATCTGGGGCCTACGCGTCCTGATCATCGCTGCGGTGTTCATCGGCGCAACCACTACCCCGGGCAACGCGTGGGCACTCGGCGACATCGGCGTGGGCGCAACCGCATGGCTCAACATCGTCGCCATCCTCTTCCTGCAGGTCCCGGCCCTCAAGTGCTTGTGGGACTACCGCCGCCAGAAGAAGGCCGGTATCGACCCGCACTTCGACCCCGAAGCACTCGGCATCAAGAACGCCGACTTCTGGGTTGAGCGCAAGAACGAGCTCATCGCCGCTGGCAAGTGGCCCGGCGTTGAGGGCACCGCAGGTGCTGCTGGTGCTGGCTCTGGCTCGACGGTCGTGCGACCAGACGAGCAGTAAGCGCTTACTGCTCTAAGCCGGTCTCCGGGTTTGCGCCCGGCGGCCGGCTTTTTCGTGCGTGGCGGGGTGGTTCGGTTGGGTGCCGGTCCCAAACGGTACATCCAACACAGCTCATTTCGCTGATTTTCGACGAAATGCACCGTGTAGGAGGCGCCGTTTAGCTTTGCGACGCCCCCACCGACCCCACCGCCACAGATGGTGAGAACGCAACGGAGAGCTTGCGAGTTTTTACGCGTCTTCACCGTTGTGTTCTCACCATGTGTGGGAGGGGCGGGGGCGGGGGAAAGGAGGCGCAGCCGGCCCACCCGCCAACCGGCCGCCAACCAGCCGCTACCGCAGCCGGGCGAACAGGGCTTCGGCTGCCTCGTCGTCCCAGAGCACCACGTTGCCCACTTCGGTGTCGTCGAAGCCGCCGATGGGCACGGTCTCGGTGTCAAGGCCGCCGCGCATAGCGAAGGCGATGCGGGCGAGGTTCCAAACGTGGTCGCCGGAACCGACGGTGAGCAGCGTCGGCGCGACCCATAGCAGGCGCCCGACCCGGAACGGGTTGAGGAACACCGCAGGTGAGAACACTCGTGAGGTCAATGCGCTGAGGAATTCGCGTTGGCGGACGACGCGGTCGAGGTCGCCTTGGGCGGTGGCGCGGGTGCGTACGTAGCCGAGTGCGGTGGGGCCGTCCATCTTTTGGCAGCCGGGCTCGACGAACAGGTTGGCGAGGGGGTCGTCGATAGGTTCGGCGACGCAGATTTCCACGCCTCCGACGGCGTCGACAACTCCGGCGATGCCGCCCATACCGATTTCAGCGTAGCGGTCGATGTGTAGCCCGGTGTTTTGCTCCACGGTCTGCACCAGAAGTTCGGGCCCGCCGAGGGCGAACGCGGCGTTGATCTTGTCGTAGCCGTATCCGGGAACTGGCAGGTAGGAGTCGCGCGGGATAGACATCAGGGTTGCTTTGCCGCGCAGCGGCAGGTGGAGCAGCATGATGGTGTCGGTGCGTGTGGAGCCGATGTCGCCGCCGGTGCCGAGCCGTTCGACGTCCTGTTCGCTCAAGCCGGTGCGCGAGTCGGAGCCGACGAGGAGCCAGTTGGTGCCGGCTGTATTGCCGATTTGTTCGTCGGGGAGTGCGGCGACGCGGTTGAGGCGGGCGTCGGTAAGGAGGACGGACGCGAGCGCGATCACGATGATGAGGGCGATGATGCTGCCGCATCCAGGGCGTTTTGCTTGACGACGACGCCCCGCCGACCTTTCCCTCCTCTTGGACACCTGCAGCGGCATCGGCCGTTCATCACGGGGTGCCTGACGCTGCGCGGGCCTGTACTGGCCCTGCGCTGGGCGCTGTCCGGGCCGGTACTGCGCCGGACGGGCAGGCTCGCGCGGAGGGTACTGGGGTGCGCGGCGCGGCTCGTAGGTGGGACGAGACTCGTACACGGTGTGGCCGGGTTCGACGCGGCGTTCTTCCCGGCGCCACTCTTCGCGGCGCGGGGGTCGCTCGGCGGGCCGTGCGGGCCGCTCAGCACGGGAATCCGCAGGCCGCGCAGACTGTGAGGGCCGGCGGCGGACGGGCCGGCCGTAGCGGTCGACGAGGGGTTTTCCGTCTTTGCCCAGGACGAACTCGCCCGCGTTGTCGCGGGGGTCGTTGGAGTGGGGCGTCGTTGACATAAAAACAGTGTAACCAGTGTGACGCGTGTGGTTAGATTCCGAGCCACGACAGGTCGAGGAGTGGGTAGGCGATAAACGCCACGGCGTCGATGAGGAAATGGGCGATGATCAGCGGCCAGATGCGCCCCGTTTTGTGGAAGTACCAGGCGAACACCACGCCCATGACGATGTTGCCCAGGCCCGCCGAGATGCCCTGATACAGGTGGTAGGACCCGCGCAGTACGGCTGAGGCGGCGATGAACTGCCAGGGCTTCCACCCGAGTTGGCGCAGGCGGGTGACCAGGTACATCACCACGACGATTTCTTCGCCGAAGCCGTTGGCGAGCGACCACAGTAGGGAGGTGGGGATCTGTACGGCCTCGGTGGTCGGTACGACAACTTTGGACAGGCCGAGGTGCACGGCGGTGACGTAGAACGCGAGCCCGGGCAGGCCGATCAGGGCGGCGAATCCGACACCGCGGGCGAGGTCGGGGAGGCGGGGTAGGCGGGGTGGTTGCGCTCGGTCGTCGAGAAGAAACCATGCGAGCCCACCCCACGCGAACAGGGTCAACGCCGAGCATGCCTGGAGGGCGAGGTCGAGCCACGGGATGGTGGAGGTGGCGTCGTAAATTGTGGTGGTTTGTTGGTTGAGCGGGGCTTTGAGCAGCGAGTCGATCAGGCGCAGGGCTGCGCGCAGGCCCGCGGTGCCGAATGTGACGGCGAGGACCAGCAGGATCTCTATCTTCAGGCGCCGTTGCATGCGGTAACTTTAGCGCCATGCACGAAATGTGGGCGCGCACTGTCGTCGAGGTCGTCGGCCGGGAGTATCCGGCGGCGATGCACCACGCGAGCCTCGGGCCGGCCGACACGGATGTCACCCCGCGCCGCCTGCACCCGGCGTTTTGGGGGTCTTTCGACTGGCATTCGTGCGTGCACATGCTGGCCAGCGGGGTGAAGTTGCACAAGCTAGTCGACGACCCCTCGCTCACCGACCTGCTCAACCAGCGCCTGACCGCCGACAACATCGCCGCCGAGGCTGCCTACCTGCGCGAGCACCCGCTGTACGAGCGGCCGTATGGCTGGGCGTGGGCGCTGCAGTTGTGCAAGGTCACGCTCGGCACCCCGTGGGAGGCCGCGATGGCGCCGCTGGCCCGCCAACTGGAGGAGAACATCACCGCCTGGCTTGGCACTCAGCAGTTGCCGGTGCGCCACGGCGTGCATAGCAACTCGGCGCTCGCTTTGCTGCTGATCATCGACGCCGCCGACGCACTCGGCCTCCACAAGCTCCGCTTGCTTTGCGACGACACCGCCCGCGCCTGGTTCCACAACGACCACGCCTACCCACACACCTGGGAACTGTCCGGCCACGACTTCGTCCCCAACGGGCTGGCGCAGGCAGCCCTGATGCAGCGCGTACTCGGCGAGGATTTCCCCGCCTGGCTAGACTGCTTCTTCACTCCGGGTGCGCTGGAGTTCTACGCCACCCCGCTCCAGGTCAACGACCCCGACGACGGCCAGCAGGCTCACCTGCTTGGGCTAATGCTGACGCGGGCGTGGTTGCTGCGGGCTATCGGCAGGTCAGAGGGTACGCAAATGCTTATCGACGCCACCGTGCCCCACCTCACCGGCACCAACTTCATGGCCACACACTGGCTGATCACCTACGCGCTACTCGCCGAAGAGGAAGCACAGGAGAAGTAAATGACACGAATTGCGTATCTCGGACCCGAGGGCACGTTCACCGAGGAGGCGGCGCGCCGTTTCGACTCCACAGGCCAAGCCGAGTTCGTCCCGGTTGACTCGCCTGCGGCGGCGCTTAAAGCAGTCGCGGAAAGCAAGACCGATTGGGCGGTGTGCGCGATCGAGAACTCCGTCGACGGTGCGGTGACCACCACCGCCGACGCGCTCGTGGACACCCCCGGCGTGCAGATCTACGCCGAGACGGAACTGTCCATCGCGTTCGCCATCATGACACGCGCGGGCGAAACACTGGGCAGCGCCCGCCGCTTGGCCACCCATCCGGTGGCGTACAGCCAGGTCAAACGCTGGGTTGGTGAGCACGCGCCGGGCGTGGAGTTCGTCCCGGCGTCCTCGAACGCGGCCGCGGCGAAGATGGTGGCCGACGGTAAAGCGGACGTGGCGGCCGCGCCCGAGCGCGCCGCGGACCTGTTCGGCCTGGACGTTCACGCCCGTGGGGTGGCGGATATGGAGACGGCGCGGACGCGGTTTGTGCTCGTCGGTAAGCAAGGCAAGGTACCGGCCGCAACAGGCAACGACCGCACCGCCATCGTCTTTCGCACCCCCAACAAACCAGGCACCCTGGTCGGCGCGCTACAAGAGTTCGCGGTGCGCGGGGTGGACATGTCGCGCATCGAGTCACGCCCGACCCGCAAAGAGCTCAACACGTACAACTTCTTCGTCGACCTGGTGGGCCACATTGACGACGAGCCCATCGCCCAGGCGATTGCCGCCGTGGGGGAGCAGGCGACGCAGATACGCATGCTCGGGAGCTGGCCGAAGGCCTAACCCCAGCCGAGGGCGTGCAGCTCGTGTTCCTCTAGCCCGAAGTAGTGGCCGACCTCGTGCAGGACAGTCACCTTCACCTCGTGGCGCAACTGCTCCTCGTCAGCGCAGATGGCTTCGAGTGCGTTTTTGTAGATGAACACCGCATCGGGCAGGAACCCGGAGTGGTTGGAGTGCTGTTCGGTCAGCGGCACGCCCTCGAACAGGCCCAACAGTGTGGGGTCGTCGGGGTTGAAGTCGCGGGCCAAAATCACCATGTTCTGCATGTGCTCGGCGAAGCGGTCCGGGATGGTGTCCAACGCGTCGTTGATCATCTCCTCGAACAGTTCGTCGCTGACCGGGGCCATCATCAGAACTGCACCGGAGCCTCAGGTGCAGGCGCTTCGGAGGCAGGCGCTTCGGGGGCAGGCGCTTCGGGGGCAGGCGCTTCCGGCGCAGGTGCCGGGGCCTGCGACTGGTTTGCCTGCTGCTCAGAGCGCAACGGGCGGCGTTCGGGGCGTGCGGGTGGCGGGGCGTCGTCGATAAGCAAATGCTCGCGGCCCTGCGTCGCAGACCCGGTGAGGTTGGCAAACTGGCCCTCCGGGCGCGAGAACATCAACGCGCAGTTGGCGCTGCGGGAACCGCCCTCCCAAGCGGCGGCGGTTTGCGAGGTCCAGAACGGGCGCAGCGCAATCTGGTAGAGCGCCTCCTCGCTGCCCAGGTAATCCTGCGCGGCCTGAGTGCACACGTCGCCGAGGTACTTGTCCTGCTCCTCGACGGACGGGGTGTGGTCTGCGAAGTGCTTCGCCAGGTTGACGCGGCTGGTGATCTCCAGCTGGTGCGGCTTGTCGCATGGCACCACCGACAGGGAGTTGGCGGCGTCGATGGCCACGCACTCGCCGGCCTCAAACACGCGGGCCTGGTCCGCCTCCGCAACTCGGCCGGAGGTCAGCACCGGCTCGCCGTTGCTGTCGGTTTCCTGCAGGCCGCACAGCATGGTGCGGTCCCCGTTTTGCCACGCGTCGGCCGGCGGCAGGATCGGAGCGATGGAGTAACGCCCGTTCGGGTCGTACTTGCCGTCCAGGTAGCGCAGGGTTGCAGCGCCACAGAGTTCCTCGCGCAGTTGCGCCTGGCGGGTCTGGTTTGGCAGCGGTGCTTCTGGCCCGAACTCGGAGGTGGGGTAGGTGGCCAGGTCCTCGCGCGCGGCAACCTCGAAGCGGTGCTCGCCGGCGCAATCCGCCTGCTCAAAGTTGGTATGGGTGCCGTCTTCGGCAACTTGCCACGTCAAACACGAGCCGGCGTCGGCGGTGGTGAACGACGCCGCCTCCGCAACAGAACTCGAGGTAGACGAGCCGCCCGCCTGGTCTGCGGAGCCGGAACTATCGGCGGTCAGTCCGTAGGTGCCAGCGCCCACCGTGCCCGCCAGAGTGGCGATGAGAAAGGCGCGCAGCGCGGTCTGTTTCGAAGCCATGGCGCACCATTATTCCACTTCGCGGGCGACCCGTGTAGTCAGCCGGTAGCGGTCCGTGCGGTACACCGAGGAGCAATACTCCACGTTGCTGGTGCCGCTTCGGGCGTAGCGCAGGATGTGGAGCAGGGCGGTGTCCGGGGTGACGTCGAGAAGCGGTGCGTTGTCGGGGCCTGCCGTGACGGCGGTGACGGTCTGCTCCGCTTCTGTGATGCCGAGTCCGTATTCGTTTTCCAGCAGGGTGTACACGGAGTGGTAGACGTCGTTTTCCAGCAGGTCAGGCACAAGGATGGAGTTGTACCAGGCGTCGTCGACGGCGTACGGTTCGCCGTCGCCAAGCCTTAAGCGCCGCAGGCGGATGTGCTCAGTCGTGGGCGGGGTGCCAAAGAACGTGGCCACCGCGTCCGGCGGAGTCGTGCGCTCAGAGAGCAAGATTCTCGACGACGCCTCCACCCGCTGCGCTCGCATCTCGTCCGAAAAACTCGCCAGGTGCAGACGGCTCACCAGCGGGGCAGGCGCCACAAACGTGCCTTTGCCGCGCACCCTGCGCAAACGGCCAGCGGACACAAGATCTCCGATCGCGCGACGCACCGTGATGCGGGAGACGCCGTAGGCCTCTTCTAATGCCCGCTCGCCAGGCAGGGGGTCGCCGGGGGAGAGCTCGGTGGAGATCAGCTCGTCGATAATCGCGCGCAGCTGCTCATGCTTGGGCACGGGGCCGTCAGTGATGCGGGTGGGCATAAGGCCACCATAGCGCACTGGTTATGACCGGATAGCGGATCGGCGTACGCGCGTCGGGGGACAAGGTAAGGTATGCAACTGTGATTGATCTGAAGCGTGTGCGCGAAAACCCCGAGGCAGTCCGCGAGTCCCAGCGAGCTCGCGGAGAGGACCCAGCGCTTGTCGACGAGCTCCTGGCCGCCGACGAAGCCCGACGCTCTGCGATCCAAGCAGCAGATGAGCTGCGCGCCGAGCAGAAAGCGTTCGGTAAAAAGATTGGCCAGGCAGCCCCGGAGGACCGCCCAGCGCTGCTGGAGGGCTCTAACGAGTTGAAGGCCCGCGTGAAGGAAGCCGAAGCTGCGGAAGCCGAGGCGCAGGAGAAGCTGGAGAAGCTGCAGTACTCCATCGCCAACGTCATCGAGGGCGCCCCGGCTGGCGGCGAAGAGGATTTCGTGGTCCTCGAGCACGTCGGCGAGGTCCCCGAGTTCGACTTTGAGGTCAAGGACCACCTGGACCTCGCCGAGCCGCTCGGCCTGATCGACATGAAGCGCGGCACCAAGGTCGGCGGCGCGCGTTTCTACTACCTCACCGGTGACGGCGCCTGGATGCAGCTGGGCATGCTCATGCTCGCCGCGCAGAAGGCCCGCGAGGCCGGCTTCAAGCTCATGATCCCGCCGGTGCTGGTACGCCCGGACATCATGCAGGGCACGGGCTTCCTCGACGCGCACGACGAGGAGATTTACTACCTGGAGCGCGACGACATGTACCTCGTCGGCACCTCCGAGGTTGCACTCGCTGGCCTGCACCAGGACGAGATCATCGACCTGTCCGACGGCCCGCTGCTCTACGCCGGCTGGTCCTCCTGCTTCCGCCGCGAGGCCGGCTCCTACGGCAAGGACACCAAGGGCATTCTGCGCGTCCACCAGTTCGACAAACTCGAAATGTTTGCCTACTGCAAGCCGGAAGACGCAGAGGAGATGCACCAGAAGCTTCTCGGCCTGGAGCGCGACATGCTTGCCGCCGTTGAGGTGCCGTACCGCATCATCGACGTCGCCGCCGGCGACCTGGGCTCCTCTGCAGCCCGTAAGTTTGATACGGAGGCGTGGGTGCCGTCGCAAAACACCTACCGCGAACTGACGTCTACCTCGAACTGCACCACCTTCCAGGCTCGTCGTCTGCAGACGCGCTACCGCGACGCCGACGGCAAGACCCAGATTGCCGCAACCCTCAACGGCACCCTGGCCACCACCCGCTGGCTCGTCGCCATCCTGGAGAACAACCAGCAGGCCGACGGCTCCGTGCGCGTCCCTGAGGCGCTGCGTCCGTGGGTTGGCAAGGAAGTGCTCACGCCCTAATGAAACTGCGCGCCTACCGCGGATTCAACGTCCCGCACCGCTTTACTGCAAGCCCGGCCCACCGTACGGAGGCGGTGGAGCGCTTCTACCAGGGGCTCGTGGGTACGCTACGGCGCGTGATGCGGGCGTTGAACATCGACGTCACCGTCATCGGCGCCGAACACGTCCCCACCGAGGGCGGCGCGCTTATCGCCGGTAACCACACCGGTTACGCCGACTTCATCCTCATGGGCACCGGCCCCTACCTGCGCGGCGAGCGCCTCGTGCGCTTCATGGCCAAACAGGAAGTCTTCGACGTACCCGTCCTCGGGCGTCTGCTGCGCAAGATGCATCACGTGCCGGTCAACCGCGCCCACGGCAGCACCGCCATCGCGCCCGCCGTGGAGCGACTTCGCAGCGGCAACCTGGTGGGCATCTTCCCGGAAGCGACCATCTCCCGCTCGTTCGAACTGGCCAGTTTCAAAACCGGTGCCGCGCGCATCGCCCATCAGGCCGGTGTGCCGCTCATCCCGTGCGTGATCTGGGGATCGCAACGCATTTGGACCAAGGACCTGCCGAAACACTTCCGCAACGTACCGGTCATCGTCCGCTACGGCGCACCCGTCGAACTCACCGGGGACGCCGAGGCCGACATGGCGGAACTCAAGCGCCAGATGCAATTGCTTCTCGACGAATCCCGCACCGACTACACCTCACTCGCCGGCCCCGGCACGGGTGAACCCTGGATGCCCGCCTCCCTCGGCGGCACCGCACCCACCATTGAGGAGGCCGACCGGATCCACACCGAAGAACGCGCCGCGAAAGCCGCGAAGAAGGGCCGGAAACCATGACCACCTCGCTGCCGGACACCGCACCCCGCCTGATCATCTCTGACATTGACGGCACCTTCATCACCTCCGCCGGTCGCGTCACCCCGCGCCTGCGCAACGTGGTGTCCCGTGCGATTTCCAGCGGCGCTCACTTCGGCCTGGCCACCGGCCGCCCCCACCGTTGGCTCATCCCGGTGCTCGAGCAGCTCCCGGTCGCACCCGTGTGCGTGTGCGCCAACGGTGCCGTGGTCTACGACCCCACCGAGGACCGCGTCCTCCACGCCCACGAACTCAGCCCCGACACCATGGGCGAAATCCTCCACGACGTCGAACGCGCACTTGCCGGCGTTTACCACGGCTACGGCGTCGAACGCGTCGGCTCCTCAGCCCTCGACCCGGAGGACGAATGCTTCCTGATCACGCCGGAGTACAACCCGGATGCGTGGGATAGTCGGTTTGGTGTCGTCGATAAGCAAACGCTCATCGAGGTGCCCGCCGCGAAACTGCTGGTCCGCTGCCCCGACATGACCTCCGCGGAGATGTACGACATCATCGCACCGCTTATCGACGACACCACCGCCCACGTCACCTACTCCATGGACGAAGGCCTCATCGAAATATCCCGACCCGGCGCCAACAAAGCCACCGGCGCCCAATACCTCGCCGACCGCTACGGGCTTACCGCCGCCGAGACAATCGCGTTCGGCGACATGCCCAACGACCTGGAGATGCTCCAGTGGGCGGGCACCGGCGTGGCCATGGCTAACGCCAAACCCGAACTCAAAGACGCCGCCGACCACGTCACCACCACCAACGACGAACACGGCGTCGCCGCAGTCCTCGAGCGCTGGTACTAGGGCTGTTCGAGGATTTCCTGCATTCTCTGGCGGAAATAGTCGCGATCGTCCTCTTGCATGCGAGCAAATTCCATGAGTACGCCCGGCCAGGTGGGAAATGTATCGACAAGGTTCTCCGAGATACCTAACAACGGTGAAAATGCGAGCTCGCCCCACCTAACACCTACACCTACTCGCTCAGAGTAAGCAGTGCTGCTGAGAGGACCAACAGTCCACTGGCTCCCTGATGCGGCATTCATCCATGTTCCGGTTATGGCCAGGATGCGGGAGACGGTGTCTTCATGGCTGTGTTTAGCGTTGAGAATTTCGAGCACGATTTCAAAGGGAAACTCGTCTACGCCATTGGTAACTTGCTCCCGTTGGGAAGGCGTCAATTCTGCGAGCGCTTCGGGGACTGCTACTGAAAGGAAGTCCTCCAGCCGGTTTCCGAATTGCCGTAGATATCCGTCAAACCACATAGTGTCCTCCTGGGTTGTGTGTGACGTAGAGCATACATAGGCGGCGGCGTGCGCTGTTTGAGCACGAACAGATCATGCCGCGCGTTGTTCTAACTCCTCCAACCAGTCGCGATAGTTCACGTCTACCCGATTTGGCAACTCCCTCACGCCGGGGCTGCTGTCGATCACAGTCTGCAGCGACGCGATGAACTCGGTGGACGTTGCACGGTCCCACCTCACCCGCCTGACAACTGCGCCCTGGTTTTGAAGCTGGGTTTCGCGCTCGCGTTCGTCGCGAAGCATGCTCGCTGCATCTCCCATTACCCCGCTCGTCTTCTCGAGACCGTCGGCCTCCACAACGAGAAACCCGTTGATCAGTATGTCCGCCCAGGCCATCATCGGGCGGCCGTCACGTTCCCGGATCCGCAGGCCAACCTGGAACTCGAGCGTGACCACCCCGGTAAGCGTTCCGTCTGCGATCGCACGCAGGATTGCGTCGCGAACAATCGTCTCCAACACACTCGCTGACGTATCCGTCGCGTGTTCGATGAGTTTTCGGAACCCCGCGATTCCGCGTGCTTTCGGCAGCGTTTCCGTTTTATCCAGCAGGTATTCCGTGGTCAGGTGGCGGTGCTTCCACCTCGCCGACTCGATTTGCACCAGCGCTTCAGTGCGCCCGTGGTACCTGAACGAGTCGAACATCGCCCTGATCGCCGTCGCCGTGCGAACCCCCTTGTGTACGAGGTACTCCTGCTCAGCGAGGATTCCACTTCTGTAAATGCGATGGGCATCGCCGCGCTTCCACGGCCTCGTTTCTCCTGGTAGTGCGAGGTCGACTGTGGTGACCCAGTTGTATGTCGAGAGTCCTAGCCACCTGGCCGCGGCTGGACCTGTGATTACTGCAGATCTGGACTTTGCCGCGACGTCTTGAATGAGTTCGAGTTCTGCTTCGCGTTTCTTCTGTAAATCCCCCATGTAGGCAATATTGCACCCGACTGCTGCGCTGTAAAGGGGGTCTTTGCGCAATATATTGTGCATTTTGAGGGAACCGGGGCGCGCTGATCGTCTAGTTCGGCTCATCGTCTAGCTCCACCTCGAATCCAGCTAGACGGCCTCGGGGAGGACCGGGTATTTCCCCAGGTGATGATGAACACGGTTTTCAGTAATTAGCTGATCGTCTGGTTCGACAAAAATGCAGCTAGACGATCAGCGGAAACTAGACGATAAGCAGTGGAAACGAGTCAGAAAGCGCCAGGAAAGCACCGGAAACGAGCCAGAAAGCGCCACAACAACCCAACGGGCACCACCGCCCACCGTAGAATCACGCGCATGGCTTTGATTGCGGCGATTGACCAGGGTACGACGTCGACACGTGTGTGCATCACGCGCACGGACGGGAAGGTCATCACCCAGGCGCAGTTTGAGCACGAGCAGATCATGCCGCGCAAGGGGTGGGTGGAGCACGACCCGATGGAGATCTGGCGTAACACACGCCGGGCGCTCAGCGAAGCACTTGCTGACAAGGACATCGCTGAGCAGGACATTTACGCTCTCGGGCTGACCAACCAGCGCGAGACTGCCGTGATTTGGGACAAAGCAACCGGCAAGCCGATCTACAACGCGATCGTGTGGCAGGACACCCGCACGAACCACGACGGGGACGCCACGAAGTACCTGAGTAAGACCGGGCTTTTGCACAATTCGTATCCTGCGGCGCCGAAGTGGGCGTGGATTCTGGACAATGTCGAAGGCGCTCGTGAGCGGGCCGAAAAGGGTGAACTCCTGGCAGGCACGATGGACACGTGGCTGATCTGGAACCTCACGGGCGGGGCGAAGGACAAGGACGAGGCGTTGCATCTGACGGATGTGACCAACGCGTCGCGTACGTTGCTCATGGATTTGGAAACCCTCGATTGGGACGAGCAACTTTGCGACGACCTCCGCATCCCGCCCCGAATCCTTCCCGAGATCCGGCCGTCTGTGGGCAACTTTGGCAAGATCCGTCCGCGGGGTCCGCTGGCGGGCGTGCCGATCACGGGCGTGCTCGGCGACCAGCAGGCCGCGCTGTTCGGCCAGGGTGGCCTGCACGAGAACGACGCGAAAATGACGTACGGCACCGGCCTGTTCATGCTGCTCAACACGGGTGCCGAGCCGAAGTTTAGCGACCGCGGCCTGCTGACCACCGTCGCCTACCAGGTGCAGGGCCAGCCGCCGGTGTACGCGCAGGAGGGCTCGGTGGCCGTGGGCGGGTCGTTGATTCAGTGGCTGCGTGACCAGCTCGGCATCTTGAGCACCGCCGCAGAATCGGAAACCCTGGCGGAGCAGGTCGAGGACAGCGGGGGAGTGGTGATCGTGCCGGCGTTTTCAGGGCTCTTCGCGCCCCGGTGGCGTCCGGATGCGCGGGGTGTGATTGTGGGGTTGACGCGGTTCGTCGATAAGCGGCACATTGCTCGGGCTGCGCTGGAGGCGACGTGCCTGCAGGCGCGCGAGGTGGTGTGTGCGATGGGCGGCGACCCGACGACGCTGAAGGTCGATGGCGGCATGACGGAGAACAACCTGTTGATGCAGATGCAGGCCGACATCCTGGGCGTGACGGTGGAGCGACCCGCGAATACGGAGACGACGGTGATGGGGGCGGCGTCGGCGGCGGCGATGGGCATTTCGCTTATCGACGAACCCTTGTCGCTTGGCACCTCCACCACCTGGGAAAGCGAAATGGCCGGCCCCGAACGGGACCGGCTGGTTACCGCGTGGGAAGACGCGGTGTCGCGCAGTTTGGATCTTGTCTAGGCCCGAGCCTGCGAGGGCCTAGCGGGTGGAGATGTCCACCGCGTTGGTGACCGGGTTGTAGGTGATGGAGCCGCCTTCGAAGTCGACGCGCACGACGTCGGTGGTCGGGTAGTACTCGCGGGTGATCGGCATGCCCAGCGGGCCGGCGTCGAGGCCTTGCTGCAGCCAGGTCTCCGCAATCTTGCCGACGAGCGAGATGATCTCACCCTGGTCATTACGCGCGGCGATGCCGTTGGAGTAGAAGGTGATCGCCGGGCCGGTCGGTCCACCAACGCCTGCGATGAGTTTGCCCAGGGTGGGCTCGAGCGCGGTCCAGACGGCGGCGGCCTCGGTGGCACCGAAGGCGTTCAGTGCGGGGCCGACGGCCGGGCCGATCTTTTGGGCCAACTCCGAGACCTGTGCGAGGTTGAGCCCTTGGAAGACCTCCACCCCCTGGCGCTCGCTGACGCCGGGGAGCATGTCGCGTGCCGCTAGGAACAGCAGGACTGCGCCGATGACGGTGCCGGCCGCGGTGGCGATGGCGATCGGGTCGCCGGAGGTCAGGCCGGTGAGAACGCCTGTGGCGTTGTTGCCGGTGTTGCCCTGATTGCCGGTGTCGCCTGGCAATGCCGGGGACTGCGCCGTGGTGGTGACAGCGGTCGACTCGGTGCCGCGGTTGCCCAGGCCTGCGCGGTTGCCGGCCTTGAGCGTGCGGTACTTCGCTGCGGCGGTGGCGCGGATCATGGGCAGTTTGGAGTACAGGTTGTCGCCTGGGCAGGTGCTGTAGTGGAAGTCACGGTGAGCGTTGATGTTGCTAAACGATGCACCCTGGCCAGCCGAGTACTTGGAGCCCTTGAAGCTGAATTCTGCCTGGTGGTAGCTGTAGCCCATTGGGTTGAAGTCGGCGACGGCTGCCTTCCAGCCGATGATTTCGCCCATGGCGCGCAGTGCTGCGGTGGTGGGCTGGGCGCTTTGGTAATCGCCAAGCATGGAGACGCCCCAGGTGTTTTGGTTGAATCCGCCGACGTGTGCGCCTTGCGGGCTGCGGTCCATGCCGCCTGCGCGGCCTTCGTAGATGTTGCCGTACTTATCCACGAGTGCGTGGTAGCCAATGTCGCCCCAGCCCAGGGTGCGGGCGTGGTAGTTCCAGATGCCGCGGACGATGCCCGGTGCCTGGGCCTCGGTGTAGTTGTTGGAGCCGGCGGTGTGGTGCACGGTCGCTGCGGTGGTTGGTTCGGAGTAGTACGGGGCCTGGCTGGACCCTGCACCCCACTGTGCGCGGGTGATCACCTTGGGCATGCCCCAGGTGTAGGAGTCCGCGACCGGGTTGATGCCGCCTTGGGTTTGGCCTTCGCCGCCGTCGAGGAAGACAGCGTTGAGGTCCTTGGCGGTGGTGGGTGCGCCGGAGTCGGTGCGGCCGCCGTCGAGAAGATCAACGCCGCCGGTGGAGACCTGGACGCGCTTGGTTTTGCCCACGAAGATCGGTTCGGTGCCGAACTTGTCGCTGCCCTTCGGCGGGTCGATCGGGTCCATTTCGAACCATTCGGACCAGGTGCCGTCGGCCTTCTGGGAGCGGACGAATGCGGCAATGTCGCGGTCGCCGGTCCAGGTCAGGCCGACGATGGAGAAGTCGCGGTCGTTGGTGAACTCCTTGACCACGCGGCGTACTTCGCCTTCTTCGCCGCCTTGGGTGCGGATGGCGGCGTCGTCGACAGTGATGTTCGCGCCGGACGCGAAGGACTCGGACGCGGTGTACACCTCGGGTGCGCCGGCGCCGAGGGATTGGACGTGGAGGATGCGGTTGCCGCTGAACACTTGCGTAGCGACGAGAGCCACCACGAGGAGAACGGACACCACGGCAGGCAGGACTACGGCCCGGCGTGGTCGGACCGCACCGCCCTGAAGACTACGGCGTTGTTGCACGGTAAAACTCCTGACACTTCTTGTGAAAATAGTGGCAATTGTGACTGGAACGCAGTGTAGTGCAATTTAAAGTCTCAAGAAAGACTTGAGGCTTTTGTGGCGTGTCGCGGCGTGGTGTCGTCGATAAGCAACTGTGCGAAAATAGACCGCATGGCATACGACCTCATTGTTGTTGGATCAGGGTTCTTCGGCCTCACCGTGGCCGAGCAAGCGGCGAGCGAGCTGGGCAAACGCGTGCTGGTGGTGGAAAAGCGCAACCACATCGGCGGCAACGCCTACTCGGAGCAGGAGCCGGAAACCGGCATCGAGGTGCACAAATACGGCGCGCACCTCTTCCACACGTCGAACGAGCGCGTGTGGGAATACGTCAACCGCTTCACCTCGTTTACCGACTACCAGCACCGCGTGTTCGCGATGCACGACGGCACCGCCTACCAATTCCCCATGGGCCTCGGCCTGATCAATCAGTTCTTCGGCAAGTACTACTCGCCGGACGAAGCGAAGAAGCTCATCGAACAGCAGCGTGAAGGCCTCGACCCAGCCGCCGCGACCAACCTGGAAGAGCGCGGCATCGCCCTGATCGGCAAGCCGCTCTACGAGGCGTTTGTCAAGCACTACACCGCCAAGCAGTGGCAAACCGACCCGACCGACCTGCCGCCGGAGATCATCTCCCGCCTGCCAGTGCGCTACACTTTTAACAACCGCTACTTCAACGACAAGTACGAAGGCCTGCCCGTCGACGGCTACGCCGCCTGGCTGGAGAAGATGGCGGAGCACGAACTTATCGACGTCCGCACCGATACCGACTGGTTCACCGTCCGCGACGACATCCGCGCCGAAAACCCCGACGCACCAGTGGTCTACACCGGCCCGCTCGACCAGTACTTCGACTACGCCGAAGGCCACCTCGGCTGGCGCACCCTCGACTTTGAGCAGGAAGTGCTGAACACCGGCGACTTCCAGGGCACCTCGGTGATGAACTACAACGACGCCGACGTCCCCTACACCCGCATCCACGAGTTCCGCCACTTCCACCCGGAGCGCACCGAGTACCCCACCGACAAGACCGTCATTGTCAAGGAATACTCCCGCTTCGCCGAGGGCGACGACGAGGTGTACTACCCGATCAACACCCCCGAGGACCGCGCAAAGCTCGAGGCTTATCGACGACTCGCCGCCACCGAATCCGAACAACACAACGTCCTCTTCGGCGGCCGCCTGGGCACCTACCAGTACCTGGACATGCACATGGCCATCGCGTCTGCGCTGACCCTGTTCGACAACCAGCTCCGTCCGTTCTTCGAGTCCGGCGAGCCACTGTCCCAGCCGCGCGGCCACTAGGAGGTACTTGTGAGCGCTGAGATTTTCGTTCACCCCGACTGCCCCGACTGCACGGACGTGATCGCGCAGTTTAAGGCAGACCCGCAGGCCTTCGGCGACGCCGAACTTCTCGACGTCACCAACCTGCGCAACCTCAAACGCTTCCTCACCCTGCGCGACTCGCTTGACGGGTTCGCTGACGTGCGCGCCGCCGGCAAGATCGGTGTGCCGTCCAAGGTGATCGACGGCACGACGGTCGAGTTATAAACAACCCAAAACAACTCCAAACAACTATGCTGACCTGCTCGGATGGGCTGATTTCGGGCGAGTTTTGCGGTAAGTTGTTTCGGAGTTGTTTCAAACAACTTTGAAACAACTTTTGTTATTCTGAGCCCATGCTCGATTCGGGTTTTGAGGGTGTGGAGGAAGCGCTGTCGGCAATTGAGGCCGGAGATAGCGCTGGGAGCTGGGAATCCCAGGTACTGGATTTCAAGGAAGATCCTGCTGTCCACCCGATGAACAAGAACCCCGATGCGGGGCTTGTGGAGTTTCTTGTCGACGAGGTCATTTGTTTCTCCAACGCCGACGGCGGTGTCGCCTACATCGTCCTTGGCGTCAATGACAAGAAGGCAGGCCCTGCTGCGTTCACTGGCACCGATCGCTCATGCGACTGGTTGGTGGAAAAGATTTACAGCAAGACGCAGCCTCATATTCAGGTCGAAGCTTCTGAAATCGAGCGCTGCGGCAAGCGTTTGATTGCATTGCGCATCCCACGGGGGATGGCGCTGTATCAGCGTTCCAAAGGCCAAGCCAGTAAACGTGTCGGGAAAAACTGCGTCCCTCTGGGCGAGGATGAGCGTCGCAGTATTCACCTGTCCCGTTCGAACCCTGACCTGAGCGCTACTGCGTCTCGACGAAGCCCTGAAGATCTCGATCCTAAGGCAATCGAGCAGGCTAAAGCACTCCTTGCCAACCGGAAGCATGCCTTGGGTGATGACTCTCCTGTACCCCAGACGAGTCTTGAACTCTGCAGTGAGTTGGGATTGTTTACGCCCCATGGCGCGCTGACCTTTGCGGCAGAAATTCTCTTCATGCAGCCGCTGCGCAACCGGACGGTCGTGCGACACTTGCTTCGCGACGTGCCCAGTGGCGATCCGAAAGTCACCGAGATCTCCGCACCGTTGATTACTGCATCAGAACAGCTTCGTGCGTTGATTAAGGCTCACACGTCGCAGGAAATTGCGCGAGTGCAACTCCCGAACGGGCAAGAGTTTCCCATTCCGGCGTTTCCTGCGGCTGCTGTAGACGAAATTGTTTCCAACGCATTCGCGCACCGCGACTGGGGAGCGACCACTGCAATCGTTGTTGATCAGTCTCCGACCAGTCTGACCGTTTGGTCTCCTGGTGGTCTCCCTGTCGGCGTGCCTGAGGAAAGGATTCTGACCACCCAATCGATCCCGCGTAACCCGATTCTGATGGGTGCATTGCGGCGGTTGGGCCTCGCTGAAGAGTCTTCGCGAGGCTTCGATCGCATGTGGGTCTCCATGCTCGCCAGTGGTAGACAAGCGCCTAGTCTGAATGCCGATGGACCGTTTGTGGAGGTCACGTTGCCCGCCGGAAACGTCGATTCGGCTTTTATTAAGTCGCTGTACCTGCTGCGTGCTGAGTTCGGAGAGGCGATATTCAATAGCGTAAATGGGCTCTTAGTGGCGCGTCATCTGGCGAACAACCAGATTTTGATGACGTCCACGGCGGCCCGACTCATGCAAGTCCCGGAAGCGCAGGCCCAAGAATACTTGGGGTGGTACGCAAGTCAGGGCTTCCTAGAACCTTTGCGGGATGCCCCCGAGTGGATATTGTCTGCTCGAGCACGGACGGCGTTTGAGGAAAACGGTTCCACTGTGATTGCATCCGTGACTACCGAGGACTGGATCGTTGCTCAGTTGCGCGAGGGGAAGTCCCTGAACGCTCGTGAGGTTGCGAATGAACTCGGCGTCGAGCGTGAATCAGTGAGCCGAATCCTTCGCCACCTTCGGGACCTAGGGAAAGCGAAAATCGCCGACGGGAGCCCAACGCGAGGCCCGAGTGTCCGTTGGGTTTCGGTATAAACAACTCGAAACAACTATTGTGAACTGCGGCGATGGTTTAATTTCGGGTCAGTTTTATAGCGAGTTGTTTCATAGTTGTTTCAAACAACTCCGCAGCCGGGTGGCTAGGCGCTCGGGACCGGGGCGACGAAGGCGGACACGAGGTACCGGTTGATGTCAGGGCGGTTGATGATGCCCGCGCCCGTGCCGTCACCGGTCTTAAAGGCGACTAGCCGTTTGGCCGGCTACACGGGCGCCGGGACTGCTCACCTCAATGCTTTCCTTAGGATAGGCAAGCCTATATAGTTTGCGGGGTGAGTTTTAGACCTTTCCTTGCAACCGTCGTCCGCAGTGAACGCATTGCGCCGAGTTTCCAGCGGGTGACGTTCACCGGGGTCGACGACATGGGACCCGCCGTTCCTATCAGGGATTTGCGTATCAAGCTACTGATCCCGCCTGTCAGTGGTCTGTTCGAGCTTCCGGAAGAGGGGTGGTGGGAGACGTGGCGTGCGATGCCGGAGCATATGCGCGGACACCTGCGTACCTATTCCATTCGGGAGTTCCGGCGAAGTGCTGAAGGCCCTGACGAATTGGATGTGGATTTTGTTTTGCACAGCGATAGTCCCGGTCCCGCCTCGGCGTGGGCGCAGGACGCACACCCTGGGCAGCAGCTGCTGATTATTGGACCAACCCGCGACGATGATTCCGGTGTTGGTATTGAGTTTGACCCCGGATCTGCTGCGATTGTGCGTCTTTACGGCGATGAAACCGCGTTGCCTGCAATGGCTCGTATCTTGGGGGATTGGCCCGAGGGGCTCGCCGGTTCGGTTGATATCGAGGTGCCCGCCGGCAATCACCTGCCCATCGACTCCCCTTCACAGGTTGATATCCGTTGGCACTTTCGTGAAGAGGGTGACTTCGACTACGGAGGCTTGCTTCTTGCGCAGCTGAAACAGGAAGTTGGATCCCGTTGTGCCTCCGCTTCGTTGGAAACTGGAAAAACTGGCCTTGTGGATGAAGCCCAGCTCGATGAAGTCTGGGAGACACCCACGTATTCCAGCAGTGGTGAGTCCATAGCTTCCACGCCGGATACCGTGGGACATACCTATTACTGGATCGCTGGGAAGAATACGGCTGTGACGGCGATGCGGCGGCTTCTGGTGGGTGAGGCGGGAGTGCCTCGTCACCACGTGTCGTTCATGGGGTACTGGCGGTAACGGAGTTACAGCGTGACTAAACGTGTTGGGCTTGTCGCCCTCCTTGTGATTTCCACTGTGTGTGCAGCGCTGGTGTCGCTGTTGATCGGGGCGCGCGAAATGGGTTTCGAGGCGACGGTGAGCGCGGTTCGTGATGGACTCATGCTGGCGTTCTCGGGCGCAGACGAACAGCCTGAGGCGTCCAGCGATGAGGCGAAGATCATCGCGCAGCTCCGTGTTCCGCGCACTCTGCTTGGTCTGCTGGTGGGAGCAGCGCTGGGCACTGCGGGCGCACTGCTGCAGGGACACACCCGAAACCCGTTAGCAGACACAAACCTGCTGGGCGTCGGGCCTGGCGCGGCGCTTGCTGTGGCAGCAGCCATTTCCTTTCATGGGTCAATGACGGTATTAGGCACTGTCGGGGTGGGATTTCTCGGGGCGATACTTGCGGTAGCGCTTGTGTTCGTGCTCAGCATGAGAAGCCTGGGATCTACGCCGATCACGGTGGTGCTTGGTGGTTCCGCGTTGGGTGCGGTTTGTTCTGCGCTGACGAGCGGCATCGTACTGACGCATACGCGAAGCCTTAATGAGATGCGGTTTTGGACAGCGGGTGCTATCGCCGGACGCGATATGCAGGTGGTCACGGTCCTTGCTCCCGTGATTGTTCTTGGGCTCGTGGGCGCCTTTGCTTCAGCGAATCAGCTAAACCTCCTGAACTTGGGGGATGACGTGGCAAATGCACTTGGCGTCCGAGTTTCTATCGCGCGGACCTTGGGTATCGTCCTGGTTGCATTGCTTACTGGCGCAGCGGTGGCTGGAGCCGGACCGATCGGGTTCGTTGGCCTGGTTGTTCCGCACCTCGTGCGTAGCCTCACCGGCCCGGACTACCGCTGGGTGCTGCCGTGTTCCGCGCTGGCTGGGGCGACGTTGCTCTTGCTTGCTGACGTTATTGGTCGCGTCATCGCGCGCCCTGGAGAATTACAGGTGGGCATCACACTCGCCTTCGTTGGGGCCCCATTTGCACTGCATATCTTGCGGAAGGGGACGAAACTCTGATGCGGGTTTTCGCGATAAACACTGCTCTTGCGGTGCTGGCCCTAGCCGCTGCCCTCGGGGGCGTGATGGTTGGAGATTTCGAGCTATCGGTTCGAGACGTAGTTTCCGCTCTCATGGGCCAAACGGCAGAGCTGACCCGGACTGTAGTTCTCGAGTGGCGCCTGCCACGAGTGGTCACGGCGCTGGGGGTAGGTGCTGCGCTGGGCTTTGCCGGGGCAATTTTCCAGACCATTACAAGGAACCCACTGGCGAGTCCGGACATCTTGGGGGTCACCTCGGGTGCCTCCGCTTTCGCGTTGACCGCGCTACTCGCTGGTGGAAGTGCCGGGATGATGCTGCGTGTATTGGGCGTGCCGCTCAGTGCATTCCTCGGGGGACTGACCGTATCTGCGGCAATCTGGTGGCTGAGTCGTGGTGCTGGACTAGGGTCTTTCCAGCTTGTCTTCGCCGGCATCATCATCAATGCGCTGGCGATGGCCTACAACTCGTTCCTGCTTGTTCGTGCTGACTATCGAGATGTAGGCAAGGCGCAGGCGTGGGTGACCGGTTCGGTGGGTTCTTCTAGTTGGCACGACGCCATCGCTGTACTCATTGCACTGGCGGTCGTCATTCCACTATTGCGGTGGGTAGCCTTCAAGCTTGAGGCACTCTCTTTGGGGGAGGACACTGCTGCTGGTCTCGGGGTAGAGCCCCGGCGTACCCAGCTGACCCTCATGCTAATGGCTGTAATACTGGCATCGATGGGCGTTGCGGCATCTGGGCCGATAGCCTTCGTGGCGTTTGTCGCACCACAGATCGGACGCAAGATCACACATGCAGCAACGCCGCCATTAGGAACCGCGATGCTTACTGGCGCGGCGATCGTATCCGTCGCTGACTTGGCGGTGCGAACCCTGGTGCCGGGGAATCTGCCGGTGGGGATAGCCACAACTGCAATTGGTGGCGCAGTGCTGCTTTACACGCTGTTGCGTGCAACACGAAAGGTGTCCATATGATGCTTCAGGTCCGAAATCTTAAGGTAAGTTATGGCGCTTCCGTCATCCTCAAGGGCATTGATTTCGACGTGTCCAAAGGCGGAATCACCACAATCATCGGCCCAAACGGTTGTGGCAAGTCAACGCTGTTGCGTGCTGTGGCAGGGCTTCTTACGCGTGACTGCGGCACGGTAACGCTGAACGGCGTGGACATGGCGAATCTGAAGCGCCGCGAGATTGCGCGTCAGCTTGCAGTGTTGCCACAGACTCCGGTGGCTCCCGAGGGGCTGACAGTGCATGATTTGGTTGGCCGTGGACGCCACCCACATCGATCTTGGTTGCGACAGAGCTCGGCTGAGGATTCACGTGTGGTCGATGAGGTGATGGAACTGACCAATATCACGGAGTTTGCAAACCGTCCGCTCGAGCGACTTTCTGGTGGTCAGCGTCAGCGCGCTTGGATTGCGATGGTCTTAGCTCAGGAGACTCCGCTCGTGTTGTTGGACGAGCCTACGACCTATCTCGACTTGTCTCACTCTGTCGAGGTCTTGTCACTCGTACGTCGTCTCGCTGATCAGGAGGGGAGAACCGTGCTTATGGTGCTGCATGACTTGAACCTCGCTGCACGCTACTCAGATCAACTCATCGTGATGCAGCGTGGCGAGGTGGAAGCGGTCGGTGCGCCCGCCGAGGTGCTCACCGAGTCCTTACTGGACCGTGTTTTTCATCTGCCTGCTGTCGTGGCAACAGACCCGGTAAACGGGGGGCCACTGGTTGTACCCCGGTAAGCACCACTTCTGCCTGGTGTTCTAGAGCTGCTTTTTGAATTGATCGATTGCGTACGGGATCGTGAGGGGGTTCGGCATGCTCATTGCGTTGGCGGTATCTGTGTCTAACCAGTAGACCCCGCCACGCTTATTCACATCGAGGTCCATGAAGGTGGCGTCGTTCTTCAGAGCATCGATTGCGCCGTAGTAGTCCAGCACGAAGAGGTAATCCACGTCGTTGAAGTCGGCGTAGTTCTCGGGGGACCAGTCAAGGAAGAAGCTGGAGCCATCGCCGTTGAACTTCTCCGGGATCTTGAACCCTAGTTTTTCGATGAAGGAGCCGCGGCCGTCGCCCGAGGTGTAGACGCCAAACTTTCCGTCGTAAGGCATGCCGATTACCGCTGTTTTGCCTTGCAACTCGGGGTGCGCTTCACGGAAATCCTGGAAGGCCTTCTCGGAGTCGGCGATGAGCTTTTCGCCTTCGGCCTCCTTATTCAACGCCTTGGAGATTTCCTTAATCTGTTCGTCCCATGGCACCTGCCAATCTTGGTACTCATCCGAGTGGAAGGTGGTTGGTGCAATCTGCTCGAGTAATGCCCTCTTATCGGCTTCGAGGCCGCTATTCACTGCAATGATCTTTGTCGGGTTGAGCGAGGCAACTTGTTCGGCAGTGTCAGTACTGAACTCGGTGGTCGTGTCCCGGAGCGGGTTTGGTTCGACTGTGAGCTTGTCCTTGGCCCACGGTCCAAGTCCGGAAGGGTCCCCCGTACCTTCCTGTTGCCAGGTGGCGTAACCAACCGGTTGTTCGCCCAGGGCAAGAACCGTATCGACGTCGCCGAGGCCCATTGTCACAATGCGCTCCTCTGACCCGTTGGCATCGGAAGTTTCGGGGGCGGTTGTTGAATCGCTTGATCCGCTGGAGCAGCTGGCAAGCATGAGCGCCGCAGTGAACGTGGCTGCGATCCCCTTCAGGGCGCGAGAGGTAAAGAGTGCCAAGGTTGCACCTTTCGTAGGTGGTCAAAAAGTTTCACGTTAGGTCTCCCTGACCTAACGTGATTACTCTAAGGCATGCCTTACCTAAGGGACAATCCTTGTCTGGGCGCTCGGGACCGGGGCGACGAACGTCGAGACGAGGTACCGGTTGATGTCGGAGCGGTTGATGATGCCAACCACCGTGTCGTCATCGGTGCCGAACTCGGCCGAGTCGTTGTGGGCAAGCAGTGCATATGGGGTGGTGAAGGCCGGGACGGAGTCGCCGATGACGTCCAACACGTCGCCGGCGGAAGCCGATATCGGATTTCTGTGAATTCAGCAGATGGGCGAGGAACCAGCGTCAGCGTCGTAAGCTGAGCCAGCGTGGGAACGTTTATTGCGCTAATCGGATTGTTGCTGGCCACCGTCATTGTCGCTGCGGTTGGTGAGCGCACGGGCATTCCGTGGCCGGCGCTGCTGACCATCGTGGTGGCGCCGGTGATTTTCATTCCAGGCATTGACACGGTGTCCATTGACACACACCTGATCTTGCCGATCTTCCTGCCGCCACTGCTGTGGTCGCTGGCCAGGCGCACGAGTTGGGGTCAGATCGGCTCGCAGCTCAACGTGGTGCTGACCATGTCGGTCATCCTGGTGTTCCTTACTATCGCGGCGCTGACGGCGACGGCGATGTGGATCCTGCCGGGCGTGAGTCTGGCTACCGCGATGGTGTTGGCGGCGGCGATCGCCCCGCCGGACCCAGTCGCGGTCGACGCGGTGGCGGGACCGGCTGGCATTCCGAAGCGCATCACCGGAACGTTGCAGACGGAGGGGCTGTTTAACGACGCCGCCTCGATTGTCACCTTCAACATCGCCATGGCTGCGGTGATTGCAGAGGGTGAAGTGGACTTCACCAAGGGATTCGTTGAGTTCCTTTATGCCGCGGCGGTTGCTGTGGTGGTGGGGTTGATCGTCGGCAGGCTAGCTGCGCTGTTTGCAAACTCGGTGCCAGATTCCGTGATCCGTACCGCGTTTACGTGGGTGCTGCCGTTCGCCATCTATGCGGGTTGTGAGGCGATCCACGCTTCGGGCGTGATCGCGATCGTGATCGCCGCGGTGGAGTTGTCGTCGCGCTCCACGATGACAGCGGAGGACCGCCTGACCGGTCACTCGTTCTGGGAAACAGTGGAGCTGCTGTTCACGGGCGTGGCGTTCGGGTTGATCGGCATGAGCGTGCGTGATGCTATCGACACCGCCGGCACCTACATTTGGCCGGCCGTACAAGTCGGCGTGGTGCTCTCCGTCGTCGCATTTGTGGTGCGTCTGGCCTGGATGTGGGTGCTGTACAAGTTGAACGTGCGCAAGGGTCGCACGCACGTGTCGCCACTGCGCCTGCAGGAGGTGCTCCTGATGGCGTGGTCTGGCATGCGCGGTTTGGTCACGTTGGCGCTGGTGTTGGCTATCCCGCCGTCGGCAACCGAGTACCACCACGAACTGTCCGTCATTGCGTTGACGGTGCTGACCTGCACGATGGTGATCCCCGGCCTCATGCTGCCATGGCTGGTGCGGAAGATGGACCTGCAAAAAGGCCCAGAAGCAGACCGGGCAATTGAAGAATTGAACCAGCGGGCGTACGCGGCGGCGCACAAGGCGGTGCGCGAACACGGCGAGGAGCATGCGCCGGAGGCGTACACGATGGTGCAGGAGTGGTTGAACTCGATTACGGAGCAGCGCCTGCAGGATCCGGAAAGCACTGACGAGCGCATGGCAGCTTTCGAGCGCGCTCGCGAAAGCGCGATTGAAATGCAGAAGGTTGCGCTTAAGGCGGCGAGCTCCGAGTTGCACCGGGCGCGCCGGGAGCGCCAGTACAACCCGGCGGATGTGGACGCGGTGCAGGCTGACCTGGACCGTCTTATCGTGGCCAGCAAGCGCAACGTGCTCGCACGCCCAAGCCAGATGGTGAAGTGGGAGTCCTAGTTGCTAATCGACGACCACATCCGCCATCGCATATAACGTCTCCCGCGCCGCCTTGAACGCCTCCGGTGTGGCGGCGAACTCGGCTGCACGCGCAATGGCGGAGTTGAGCAGCGCGATATCCACGGCTGATACGCCAGGGCAAAAGTCCGCCACGATGGTGCGGAATCCGGCGTGGGAGCGTTGCACGTTGTCGTCGGCAAACGCCTCCGGGAAGTTCTTCGCCGCCGCCATGAGTGGGCCGTGGCCACCATGCGCGAAGAGGTCCAGGGTGGCGTCCACGTAGGCGCGGATGCGCTGATGAGGCTCCGGCGGCGCGTTTTTAATCTTGGCCTCGAGTTCGGCGTTCCACTCGTCGGTGGCCGCGATGAGGAGCTGGACCAGCAGGTCGTGCTGGGATTTTGCATACCGGTACACGCTGGGTCGCGCGAGACCGACCGCGGCAGCCACCTCCGCCAGGGTGGGCACCTTGCCGTGGTTTTCGACGATGAGGCGCTCGGCGGCGTCAAGCACCGCGCGGTGTTGTACGGCGCGGTGCTCGGCGACGGTGTCCTCAGTAATCTTCGGCATGCCCCTGAGTCTACGGAGTGGTTATTTCGTTTCGGCGAGACATGTTTCCGCCGACTATCTCGCAGAATTTCAAAGTGCGGAACGAAATCGTTTCAAAATGTCGAACAAAACCGTTTCAAAGTGTCGAATATGCTGGTGGGAGGTATAGTTTTGGCATGTCAAACTCATACATTCCAAGGCTTGCGGATGGCCAACTCGAAAGCGCTCTTCGTCGCCAAGGTGGAGTGCTCATTCAAGGGCCGAAGGGCTGCGGGAAAACGGAAACCGCGAGCCGGCAGGCCGGGAGTGTCTTGAATGTTGAAACTGATCCGAGCGTCCCGCTGGCGATGGCGACCGATCCACGTGTACTGCTCGAAGGTGGCACCCCTCGTCTCGTCGACGAGTGGCAATTGCAACCGCGTCTTTGGGATTTTGCGCGGCACGAGATTGATTCTCGTAAGGCGAAGGGACAGTTCATCTTCACGGGTTCCACCGCTCCGGGAGTGGACGCAACCCGCCACTCTGGTGCTGGAAGATTTGCGCGCCTAACGATGTCGACGATGACCCTGTTCGAGTCGGGAGAGTCAGAAGGTTCTGCATCCCTCAGCAAGATTGCTGCGGGCAATGCGCCTCAGTTTGCAACTCCTGCCTTGACGCTGACTGAGCTTGCTGAGCGAATGTGTCGCGGAGGCCTTCCTTACAACGCGGACCTTTCCTTGGATGACGCGATAGAGAACGTCCGTGATTACGTGCAGACGGTCGCCGATGTGGATATCCACACTGTGGGTGAAGTCTCGCGAGACTCGGAGCGTGTGCGCAGAATGATGCAGTCCATCTCTCGCGCGGTTGCTACAGAAATTGATCTGCAAACAATTGCGACTGATATCGACATGCATCGTGAAACCGCACGTGATTATCTCGACGCGTTATCGCGGATCTTTATTTCGGTGGATCAGCCAGCGTGGTCTACGCACCTGCGGTCGAAAGCAACCTTGCGCAAGTCACCCAGGCGTCACCTCGCGGACCCGTCCTTTGCGATGGCTGCACTTGAGCGCGGTCCTCAGCAACTGTTGCAGGATCCGCGCTACTTTGGGCAGCTTTTCGAGTCGCTCGTTTTCCACGAGCTTCGCGCACTGACTGGCAAGACGGTGTACCACGCTCGGCTAAACACGAAGCTTGAGGTTGATGCGGTGGTGAACTACGAAGGCGTCGACATCCTGGTTGAGGTCAAGCTTGGGTACACGCCGGAAATTCTCGATCACGCGGCAGACACCCTTAAGAGGTTTGACGAACAGCTTGAACAGGACACCGTGTTGCTCGTTGTCACCTCTGGTGGGCCTGCACACCGTCGAGCGGACGGTGTGGTGGTTGTGCCGATCGGGGCGCTAGGCCCGTAGCCGAACCACCTACCGGCCGTCGCCGAACTCGCGCTTGAAGTTGTCGTCCCAGTCCACCTCGGGTTGGGAGTCGAAGTAGTGCTGCTCCAGGTTGGGTGCGTCGTTGCTGCCTTGAACACCCATGATCAGGAACACGGCACCGGCGATGGCGCCGAAGATGCCAACGAACACGGCGGTTGCGCCGGAAAGGAACGAAAAGGACAGCACGCAGATGGCGATGAGGACTGCGCCGATGGTGTAGTTGCGGGCGGGCGTGCCGGGGGTGCGGTGTTCATTGGGGGCGCCGAGTGGCGAGCGATCAACCGAGCTTCCCCCGAGAAATCCGCCACCCTGTCCGCCGCCAGTTCCACTCCGGTCTCCAGATCCCCCGATGGGGAGGCCGTCGGCGTCGTAATCGCCGTTGTAGTTGTAAGGCTTCATGGCGAAGAGCCTACGGGAGTTGGCCGGTGAGGCGGTCGAGTCGGGCTTTGCTGGGGCCGTCGAGGCCAGTGATGGTGACGGTTTTGCCGCGGTTGTGGAACTTCTGGGTGATGGAGTCGAGGGTGGCCACGGTGGAGGCGTCCCAGATTTCGGCGTGGCTGAGATCGATGATGATGTGGTCGGCGTCGTCGGCGTAGTCGAAGGCGTAGACCAGGTCGTTGCTGGATGCCCAGAAGAGTTGGCCGTGGATGCGGTAGGTGCGGGTGTCGATGCGGCCGTCGCCATCAGTGTCGAGCTCCGCCACCTTCTCTACCGACGCGAGGTGGGCGACGCGGCGGGCAAACATGATCATGGCGGTGACCACGCCGAGCACCACGCCGACGGCGAGGTTGCTGGTGATCAAGGTGGCGGCAACGGTGACCACCATGACGATGGTTTCGGACACCGGCATGAGTTTGAGGGTGCGCGGGTGGATGGAGTGCCAGTCGATCGTGCCAAGGGAGACGACGATCATGATGGCGACGAGCGCGGCCATCGGGATGATGCCCACAACGTCGCCGAACGCCAGCAGGAGAACCAACAGGAACACGCCGGCCAGCAGGGTGGACAGGCGGGTGCGGGCACCAGCCTCGCGGGAGTTGATCAGGGTTTGGCCGATCATGGCGCAACCACCCATGCCACCGAAGAGGCCGGTGACGATGTTGGCCACGCCCTGGCCCCAGGATTCGCGGGTTTTGTCGGAGTGGGTGTCGGTGATGTCGTCGACAAGTTTTGCGGTCATGAGCGATTCCAACAGGCCCACGATTGCCATGGCCAGCGCGTACGGCGCGATGATCTGGAACGTCTCCCACGTCAGCGGCACGTGCGGGATCATCATGGCGGGGAAGGAGCGGGGTAGTTCGCCCATGTCGGAGACGGTGGGCACGGGGATGTCAGCGATGACGACCACGGTGGTCAGCACCGCGATGGTAACCAGCGGGGCGGGGACCGCGTTGGTGATTTTCGGCCAGAACACCATGATGAGCAGGCCGGCGGCGGTGAGCGCGTAGACGGGCCAGGCGACGTCGATAAGGTGCTGCATCTGCGCAGCGAAGATGAGGATGCCGAGGGCGTTGACAAAACCAACCATGACTGAGCGCGGGATGAAGCGCTGCAGTTTCGCCACGCCGAGTGCCGCCAGGATGATTTGGAACACGCCGGCGAGCAGCACGGTGGCGATGAAGTAGTCCATGCCGTACTCGCGCGAGACGGGTGCGATGACGAGGGCGACTGCGCCGGTTGCGGCGGAGATCATCGCCGGCCGCCCGCCGGTAAACGCGATGGTCACAGCCATGGTGGCGGAGGCGAACAGGCCGACGGCGGGGTCGACGCCGGCCAGGATCGAAAACGCGATGGCCTCGGGGATCAGGGCGAGTGCGACGGTGAGCCCGGCAAGTACTTCACGACGAAGCCGCGCGGCGGAGCTAAATGCGTAGCGGAAGGATTCCACAACGCCCGTCGGGGCGAGCGGTTCGCGAGTGGTCTCGGTGTGAGGGGCAGCCATAGGTATACCGTTTTCAATGCGTTAGATGGTTTCCCTCGAGCAGGTGAGGGGTGGAAATCGTAGCTACCGTAACGGTTCCGGGGAGGCGATCGCCAATGCAGCCGCCGCGCGAAAACGGTCCTTGTTACGAGGCGGGGAGGTCGCCGCGGATCGTCGCAAAGCTGTACGCCACCATGTAGATGCCGACGATGGCGGCGATCCAGAGAAGTGTCACTTTTGCCTCGTACTCGAGGCGGGGGATGAGGCGCTCGAGCCGCGGGAAGAACTTCTGGCCGAAGAGCAGCGCCAAGGTGGCGAGGATGACCGTCGGCAAGATCATGACGAGACAGTAGACGCCCACGGCCCCGGCTTTTGCCGCGGAGGGGATTTCCCAGCTGCCGATGATGCCCATCGCTGCGATGTACGGCAGCATCGTCGCCGCCTCGGTAAGTGATGCGCCGAGGCCCAGGGCGACCATGCTTGGCACACTGCTTGTGGCTCCGGCTGCGCGTTTCGGCAACTGCCCGGGTTCGGGCTTCTTGGGGTTGGGGCCGAAGATGCCGAAAAGCGCGAGGACCGCGCCCAGTATCAACGTGATCCATGGGAAGACGTCGGTCTGCGTGGCCCGTTCGGCAATTGAGCCCAGGCCGGCGAACCCGAGGAGGATCCCTAGTCCGAGGAGGAAGTACACCGCCGCAACGGTAAGCAGGTAGGTGGTCAGCGCCGGCACGCGGACGGCGCGCCAGTGGACGATAAGCGCAAGGGGGATGACAAGGGTGCCCAAGCTCAGGCTGTCGAGCAGCGCCAAGCCAACAACGGCGATGACTGAACCCATGCGGATCTCCGGATCTCTCGTACGAACGTATTACACCGTACGAACGTACGAGAATCTAGACTGGGGCGCAACCATGAATGATTTTTCCCTGGACCATCAGTTCTCAGAATCGGCCGCGACCGTCGCCGACGCGACCATCCGCATCATTGCGTCGCGGGGGCTCGATGCCGTGAGCGTGCGGGAGGTGGCGAAGGAATCCGGGTTCGCCGCCGGCTCTGTGCAGTACCACGCTCCGAACAGGGACACCCTGCTGGCTCACGCGTTCATCCGCTCCATCCAGCGCCAGAGCGAGCGGGTGGCGGCGGTGCCTGAAAGGGAAGGCGAGCTCGAAACCTGGGTGGCGAGGCTTGCAGAGCTCCTCCCGATCGGAGGTGTGCGTTCCGAAGACGCCGCAATCTGGGTCACGTACGGCTCCGCCTCTGCAACCCGGGACTGGATTGCGAATCTCTATACCGAGGTCCTCGAAGACTTTCAGGACAGCGTTGTCGCTGCGATGGGCGGTGAGGAGGACGCAAAGCCCAAAGCGCGCCTGGTTACCGCGCTGGTCAACGGCCTCACTCTAGACAACCTGCGGGTTCCCGAATCGGAGGCCGACCGCATCCTGGCTGACCTCCGTGAGGGCCTGCGCCTCCTCTTCGCCGGCTAACCCGCGCCACCCCGCGAGCCACACCAAGGAATCACCTTTGAAGCGATTACGCTTAACTCCGACTGCCCACAATAGAAAGTGAGAGCTGTGGAAACGAGCAACAACCTCGCGGTAGACACGCTTGCGCGTGTGCTGATGCCGAAGAAGGGCGAGCCGCACGACGTGCGCATGCTGTACCTGATCGAGCAGGAGCAGAACAAGCAGCGCCTGCGCTGGTCGGACCGGACGAGTTTTGAGGTTCCGGCAGGCAACGAGGTTTCCTTCGAGACCTATTTCAATGCGTTCCCGGCGAGCTACTGGCGCCGCTGGTCGCAGCTGGACACCGTCGTCCTGGCGATGACGGTTCAGGGCCGCGCGACGATTTCGGTGTACCGCTCGAAGTACGACGGCACCCGCATCAGCGTGACCAACGTGGACGCGACCGGCTACACGGAGATCCCGTTGAAGCTGGGCAATTTCGAGGACGGCGGCTGGCTGTGGTTCGACATCACCGCCGAGGAGGACACGCGCATCAGCGATGCGGCGTGGTGCTCCCCGCAGGAGCCGCAAGAGCAAGTGCTTAACGACGGCACCGTGGTCCCACCCCAACCCAAAAAGGTCGCCGTTGGCATCCCCACGTTTAACCGTCCCCGGGATGCGGTCAACGCGTTGCATGCGTTGGCTGAGGACCCGTACGTGGAGGCGTCGATTAGCAATGTGCTCATGCCCGACCAGGGCAACCAGCACCCGGCGGACGAGCCGGACTTCGCCGAAGCGGAGAAGAATCTCGGTGGCAAACTGCAAATTTTCCACCAGGGCAACCTGGGCGGCTCCGGCGGCTACTCGCGCATCATGTACGAGGCGCTCAACAGCACCGACGCGCCGTTCATCCTGTACATGGACGACGACATCGCCATCGAGCCGGACTCCATCGTGCGCTCCGTGCAGGCCGCGCGCTACGCCAAGCAGCCGATCCTGGTCGGCGGCCAGATGCTGAACCTGCAGGACCGCTCCCAGCTGCGCACAACCGGCGAGACCGTCGACCCGAACATCTTCATGTTCTCTGCAGCCAAGCACGCCGTGTACGACCACGACTTTGCCAAGTACCCACTCGGCTACGTGGGCACTGAGGAAGAGGATCTGGATCCGCGTAAGACCACCTCGCGCCCGCTGCACCGCCGCATCGACGTGGACTACAACGGCTGGTGGATGAACCTCTTCCCGCGCGTCGTCGCAGAGAAGATGGGCCTGCCGCTGCCGCTATTTATTAAGTGGGACGACAACGAGTACGCCCTGCGCGCCAAGGAAGCGGGCTTCCCAACCGTCACCTGGCCGGGCGTTGCCATCTGGCACATGGCCTGGGCCGACAAGGACGACGCCATCGACTGGCAGGCATACTTCCACATGCGCAATCGCCTCATCGTCGCCTCCATCTACGGGCCCGACAACCCCGAGGCGATGCTGAAGAACATGCAAAAGTCCACTGCGAAGCACTACTTCTGCATGGAGTACTCCACCATCGCCATCCAAAACGAGGCGATGCGTGACTTCCTGGCCGGGCCGGACCAACTCTTCGACATCCTCGAATCCTCGTTGCCGCGCATCCAGAAGATCCGTAGCGAGTACTCCGACGCGCAGGTCCTGCCGTCCGCGACCGAACTGCCCGCACCCACCGGCGCGCCCGGTGTGCCGACGAACAAGATCGGCGGCCGCCTAGCCAAGGTGAAGAAGATCCCGTGGGCCGTTAAGGCACTGCTGCACCTGCGTAAGGACGAAGACCGCGCCCACTGGGATGCCCCGCAGCTGAACCTCACCGCGGAGGAAGCCCGCTGGTACACCCTGGCACGTGTGGATTCCGCAACCGTGTCCACCGCCGGCGGCACCGGCGTGGCCTTCCGCAAGCGCGACAAGGCCCTCGCCGACAAACTTGTTGAAGAGCAAAAGCAGCTGCGCGCCGACATCAAGCAGCGCTGGCCGGAACTCAAGCGCATCTACCGCGACGCGCGCGAAGACCTCACCAGCCACGACAACTGGGGGAAGGTGTTCGATGCCCAGTAAGGAAACAGACCTGCTCGTCGCCATCCAGGACGCGCTGTATTCTCCCGCCACCGCCAAAGGCGCCCGTGTGCTCTCATACTTCGGTGAGCACGACCTGGGCTGGCTAGGCGTTGCGATGGCTGGCGCCATCGCAACGAGCATCGGGGACGTCGATAAGCAACGGCGCTCAAAGTGGCTCGCACTGGGCGTTGGCACCTTCGCCGCGCACGCCGCAACCGTGGTGCTCAAACGCATCGTGCGACGCCCACGCCCGAACGACCCGCGGGTGAAGATCGGAGTGGGAACGCCCTCCCAACTGTCGTTCCCGTCCTCGCACGCCGCGAACACGGGTGCCGCCGCCGCGCACCTGGCCAACATCACCGGAAAGAAGTGGCCGTGGCTGCTGGTGCCCGTAATGATGCTGTCGCGTAACGTGCTCGGCGTCCATTACCCGACCGACACCCTCGCCGGCGCACTGCTTGGCGCGGGGACGGCGAAGGCCGTGATTGAAGCGGAGAAGAGGATTTAAGTGGCACACACGCAAGAACCTATCGACGAGCCGCTGCTGAAGTCTGAACCCCACACCTCAGGTGTGGACCAGGTGATGAAGAAAACCCCACCGAAGAACCTCGTCGACGCGATGATCAAGGGGTTGCGCCCCAAGCAGTGGGTGAAAAACGTCCTCGTGCTGGCGGCACCGTTGGCTGCCGGCGCGGAAGCGTTCACCCGCCACACCGTGGTGGACATCCTGCTGGCGTTCATCGTGTTCTGCTTCGGTGCGTCCTCGATCTACCTGATCAACGACGCCCGCGACGTCGAATCGGACCGCCGCCACCCGACGAAGCGCTTCCGCCCGATCGCCTCCGGCATGCTGCCGATCAACCTGGCATACATCATGGCGGCGGTGCTCATCGCCGCGGCACTCGGCCTGTCGCTGCTGGCCACTGATGGTGCCGCGTTGGCGTGGGTCATTGGCATTTATATTGCGCTGCAACTCGGCTACTGCTTCGGCTGGAAGCACATCCCGGTCATCGACATCGCCCTGGTGTCCTCCGGCTTCATGCTGCGCACCATGGCCGGCGGTGTCGCTGCCGACATCGAGCTGTCGCAGTGGTTCCTGCTGGTCGCCGCGTTCGGTTCCTTGTTCATGGCTTCCGGCAAGCGCTATGCAGAACTGCTGCTGGTCAAGGAAACCGGCGCGGAGATCCGCCGCTCGCTGCAGGGCTACACCGAAACCTACCTGCGCTTCGTCTGGACCCTGTCCGCCACCGCCGTGGTCATGTCCTACGCACTGTGGGGCTTCCAGCTTTCCAACTCCGTCGAGGGCACCGCCGCCATCTGGTACCAGGTATCCATGGTGCCGTTCGTGATCGCGATCCTGCGCTACGCCTCCGTCGTCGACGGTGGTCAGGGCGGTGCACCCGACGAGATCGCCCTCGAGGACCGAGTGCTGCAGCTTCTCGCCGCAGCTTGGATCTTCTGCATCGTCATGGCGGTCTACGTTGTGCCGAACTTAGGTTGGTAGGACAAAACGCAGTAACATCTGCGCAATGACTAAAAACGCCCGCATCTCCGCGCTCGCCGCAGCCGTGGTGGCGGGCGTTGCCGCATTCTGGGGCGGTTGGACCCGCCGCTGGATGTCCGACGACGGCCTGATCGTCCTGCGCACCGTGCGCAACCTGTTGGCCGGCAACGGTCCCGTGTTCAACGCCGGCGAGCGCGTGGAGGCCAACACCTCCACCCTGTGGCAGTACCTGATCACGCTGTTCGGGTGGCTCACGGATGCCCGTCTGGAAAGCATCGCCATGTGGCTGGCGTTGCTGTGCACCGCCGCAGCAGCCGCCACCGCCGCGTACGCCTCCGGCAAGTTCTGGGGCAGGGTCGGCCCCGTCATCCCGTTCGGCATCATCATCTATATTGCGCTGCCGCCCGCGCGCGACTTTGCCACCTCCGGGCTCGAGTGGGGCATGTCGCTGCTGTGGATCGCCATCTGGTGGGCGGCACTCGTCGCCTGGGCCGAGGACCCGGTCAAGCGCCGCGCGCCCTACGCCGGCTACTTCCTCGCGTTCTGGTCCGGCCTGTCCTGGCTGGTCCGCCCCGAACTCGCGCTCTACGGCGGGGTGGCAGGCATCATGCTCATCGCGTTTAGCCCCCGCAAAACGCTCGGCATCCTCGCCGTAGCGCTGCCGGTTCCCGCCGGCTACCAACTGTTCCGCATGGGCTACTACGGCCTGATCACCCCGCACACCGCGGTGGCCAAGTCCGCCAGCGGCTCTGAATGGGCCCGCGGCTGGGAGTACTTTGCGGACTTCTTCGGCTACTACTGGCTGGCCCTGCCTCTCCTCGGCGCTGCTGCGGTGGCGGTGTGGTTGTTGTGGGGTGCGAGGGGGCGTCGATTAGCAATTGTGTGTTTGACCACCGGCGTTGCACTCGCGCACATGCTGTACGTGCTGCGCGTCGGCGGCGACTTCATGCACGGCCGCATGTGGCTGCTGCCCCTGTTCGCGCTGCTGCTGCCAGTGATGGCGGTGCCGTACACCAAGGTGACCGCATCAGTGGGCACCGCGCTTGTCGTGTGGGCCAGCGTGATCGTCCTGCGCGCGCATCCCATCGACTGGGAGCCATACAACAACGGCGAAAAGGAACTCGGCATTGTCGACGAGCGCGACTTCTGGACCATGGCCGTCGGCCGCGACGCCGGCGACCCACCCCTGTACGCCGAAGACTTCCTCGGCTCGAAACTCATGTGGGACTGGAACGAGGCCATCGAGCAAGGCCTCGACGAGGACGCCGCCCAGATCAGCCTCGCTATCGTCACCGCCGAGCCGGAGCGCTACAAGTGGTTCGTGCGCGAGCGCCAGCCCGACGCAACCGACCAGCGCGATCTGGAACTGACCGCCTACATGGTCAACCTTGGCATGACCAGCATGAACTCGCCGCTGAACACGCGCATCCTGGACACGGTCGGCCTGGCCACCCCGATCGCCGCGCGCATGCCGCGGGTGCCGGACGGGCGCATCGGCCACGACAAGGAACTGGGCCTGGAGTGGCAGGTGGCGGACACGGATGCGGATCTGGACAAGTTGCCGCAGTTCGTCGATAAGCAAAAAGCGCAGGACGCGCGCGAAGCATTGCGTAGCGACGACATCGCCGACCTGCTGGCCACCTCCCGCGAACCCATGAGCTGGGACCGCTTCTGGGCCAACGTCCGCTACTCGTTGGGCCCGGGCCGCACGCTCACGCTTGACGACGACCCCACGCACTACCTCAGTCACACCAGCCCCACCCGACAAATCGCCTGGCCGACCGAGTGAATAGCGGACTATGTTTCGGGTTGGTAACGTGAACGTGTCTTTTGCCTGAAAACACGTCTCGAGGGGAATGCATGAACACTCGAACCTCCGTGCGCCGCAAACTCACCGCGGTGCTGGTCGCGATCCTCAGCGCGATCTCCATCGTGAGCGCGCCACAGGCCGCCGCCGCCAACCGCGACTGGCTGCGCCCCGGCTGCACCTGGGACCGGGTCGGCTACTGGGTCCAGCGCTGCAACGTGTGGTCGGCCGCAATGAACCGCCACATCCCGGTACAGATCCAGCCCGCCCAGCGCGGCGGCAACGCGGGCCTCTACATGCTCGACGGCCTGCGTGCGACGGAGCGCACCAACGCGTGGCTCAACGACGTCAACGCGGCACGCACCTTTGTTAACCACAACATCACCCTCGTGCTGCCGGTGGGTGGACAGTCGTCGTTCTACACCGACTGGAACGCCCCGGCGACCTACGACTTCAACAACCCGGTGACCTACAAGTGGGACACGTTCCTGACCAAGGAGCTGCCGCCGTACCTGCAGCAGCATTTCGGCGTGTCGCCGACGAACAACTCCATCCTCGGCCTGTCCATGGGTGGCACCGCCGCGGTCAACCTGGCTGCGCTGCACCCGAACCAGTTCCGTCAGGTGCTGTCCTACTCGGGCTACCTGGCCACCACCATCCCGGGTGGTCAGACCGCGCTGCGCGCCGCGCTCCTGGATGGCGGCATGTACAACGTCAACGCCATGTGGGGCTCCTCGCTGAACCCGCGCCGCTTTGAAAACGACCCGTTCCTGAACATGGGCAACCTGCGCGGCAAGGACGTGTACGTCTCCGCAGGCTCCGCCGTGCCGGGCCCGGCCGACGAGAAGTACCTGCCGCAGCACCAAGCCGCCGGCATCGCGCTCGAGGGCGTTGCCAACGCGACGACGCGCGCCTGGTCCGCCAAGGCCACCGTGACCGGCGTGAAGCACACTGCCGTGTTCACCCCGACCGGCCTGCACAACTGGGATCAGTTTGGCAGCCAGCTCGAGGCCACCAAGCCGCGCATCCTGAATGTGATGAACGCCTGGTAGTTCCCGGATTTCCAGCCAGGTGAGGGCGCGTGCGGATGTGTTCCGCACGCGCCTTTTGTTGTTTGTAGAGGTGTTTGCGGAAGTGTTTGCAGTAACGCCCCGCGTGTCGCGCTCGATTAAACCCTCAAGTGAAACTTAAGATTTAGGGCGATACTCTTGTGACACAAGTAGCCCGACGAGGTAGGAGACTCATGCGAGACAACCGGATCACCCCCACCAGGCTCACCGCAGCCCTGCTGCCTGCCGCGCTGGCTCTCACGCTGGCGCCGTCGGCCGCAGTCACCGCCCAAGCACAGTCCTCGGACCTTTCGTCGCTGTCGTCGAACCGCGGCATCTCCGACGGTCTGCGCCCGTCCGACCCGCCAAAGCGCACTCCGATCGAGGTGGAGAAGAACCCCGAGATCCCCGGCCTGCCGGAGGGCGTGAAGGTGGACCGCATCGAGTGGATCACCAGCCGTCGCGTAGCCGTATTCATCAAGTCCGCGGCCATGCCGAAGGAACTCATCCAGGTGCAGATCCTGCTGGCACGTGACTGGCACTCCAACCCGACCGCGAAGTTCCCGGAAGTGTGGGCGCTCGACGGCCTGCGCGCGCGTGACGACGAAAACGGCTGGACCATCGAAACCAACATCGAGCAGTTCTACGCCGACAAGAACGTCAACGTCATCCTCCCGGTCGGCGGCGAGTCCTCCTTCTACTCCGACTGGCAGCGGGAGAACAACGGCAAGCACTACAAGTGGGAGACGTTCCTGACCAAGGAGCTCGTCCCGGTGCTGAACAACGAGTTCCGCTCCAACGGCAAGCGCGCCGTCGTCGGCCTGTCCATGGGTGGCACCGCCGCAGTCAACCTGGCTGAGCGCAACCCGCACCTGTTTAACTTTGTCGGCTCGTTCTCCGGCTACCTGGACACCACGACCACCGGCATGCCGACTGCTATCAAGGCTGCGCAGATGGATGCCGGCGGCTACAGCGCCGAGGCCATGTGGGGCCCGCTGGGCTCCCAGGACTGGATCGACCACGACCCGAAGCTGGGCATTGAGAACCTGAAGGACATGACGGTCTACGTCTCCTCCGGTTCGGGCCGCGACGACTACGGCAACGCCGAATCCGTGGCCAAGGGCCGCGCGAACGCTGCCGGCATGGGCTTGGAGGTCATCTCGCGCCTGTCCACCCAGACGTTCGTGGACTACGCCTCGCGTACCTCCGTCAAGCCGATCGTGCGCTTCCGCCCCTCTGGCGTGCACTCGTGGGAGTACTGGCAGTTCGAGATGGCACAGGCATGGCCGTACATCGCTAACGCCCTCGACGTGCCGGAGGCTGACCGTGGCTCCAAGTGCAACCCGATCGGTGCGATCGCAGAAGAGACCAAGTCCGGCGTCATCGGCACCTGTGTCAACGACGAGTACAACGCGGGCAAGGACGGCAAGGGCAAGGCCCAGGACTTCCGCGGCGGTACTGCGTTCTGGTCCCCGAACACCGGCGCGCACGCCCTGTACGGCGCAATCCTGGCCAAGTACAACGCGCTCGGCGGCGCCGCTGGCTGGCTCGGCTTCCCCACCACCGGCGAGCTCCAGGCACCGGACGGACAGGGCCGCTTCGTCCACTTCGAAAACGGCTCCGTCTACTGGACCGCGAACACCGGCGCCTACGCCATCCCGGGCGACATGTTCAAGGCATGGGGTGCCAACGGCTACGAGACCGGCGACCTGAAGTACCCGGTCGCCGAGGCCAACAAGGTCGGCGACGGCTACGTGCAGAAGTTCCAGGGCGGCTACCTCACCCGCAACCCGGACGGCAAGCACTACATCGTCCACGGTGCGATCGGCGAGAAGTACGGCGAGATCGGCACCGCCACCTCCGAGCTCGGCTACCCGAAGTCCAATGAGATCGCCATCAAGGGCGGCTTCTTCCAGGAGTTCGAGCACGGCAACATCTACTGGTCCGCTGCCACCGGCGCCCACACGATTCTCAAGGGCGACATCTTCAACGAGTGGGGCAAGCGCGGCTACGAGCAGGGCGAGCTCGGCTGGCCTGTGAAGGACATGGCGAAGATTCCGGCTGGCGGTCTGACCATCGACTTCCAGCACGGCACGGTTGAGCAGGTCAACGGCGTGGTCAACGTAAGGAAGAAGTAATGCGCAAATTCGCCCTTTGCTTGACGACGATCACCTGCACCGCCGCCCTCACCGCCTGCGGTGGAGCCACCGTGGACTCCGAGGACGTCACCGAAACTGCGGCCACCTCAGCCACGGAAACGGCCACCTCGGCCACTGAGTCGGGTACTGCGTCCGCGACGGAATCCGCGACGGCGTCGTCGTCACGCAATGGCGCCGGCGACCAACCCGCACGGGAAGTGGAAACCGTGCCCACCCAGGTGCCTTCATACGCGCCGGAGGAGCAGGCGTTTCTGGATCACCTCAGGCAAAACGGGGTGAACGTCGACGGTCTTGAAGACCAACTCACAGCAACCGGGTTTACCGTGTGCGACGACGATACGATCACCCGCGACGCTGTCGCTGGGCAACTGGTCGAACAGCGCCGCACCGACATGGACGCAGGCACCGTAGCGACCCTGCTCAGCGACACCGCTCGCGCCAACCTGTGCGGCTAACCCCGCACGTGTAAGGAGTTTTCATGCGCCGATCGCGCAACGTTGTCGTCGTCGCTGCCGTGATTGTGGTGCTTGCGCTTATCGGCCTAGGTATCTACCAGTGGCGCACCACCACCGACAGCGACCTGCCGTCGGCGAGCAAGCCGCCAGAGTCGAGCGCGCCCGAGCGTGTCGACGAGCCCGACTGGTGTCCCGCCGTCGAAGTCATCTCCGTGCCGGGCACTTGGGAATCCGCGGCAGACGACGACCCGTTCAACCCCCAGGCCAACCCGGCCAGCTTCATGCTGTCCATCACGCGCCCGCTGCAGGAGATGTACGACATCAACCACGTGCGTGTGTTCACCGTCCCGTACACCGCGCAGTTCCGCAACATCCAAACCGCGCACGGCCGCGCCGAGATGACCTACGACGACTCCCGCGCCGAGGGCACCGCGAAACTGCGAGGCGAACTGGACTTCGTGGCGCGCACCTGCTCGTCGACAAAGTTCATCATTGCGGGCTTTTCGCAGGGTGCGGTGATTGTGGGGGACGTGGCGTCGTCGATAGGCAATAGCGAAGGTCCGATCAACCCGGACCGTCTGCTCGGCGCGATGATGATCGCCGACGGACGCCGAGAAAACGGCGTGGGCATCAACCCCGGCGCCGAAGTGCACGGCACCGGCGCGGAGATCGTCCTGCAGCCGCTGCAGCGCGTCGCCGACGCCGTCACCCCCGGCGCCACCATGACCGGACCACGCCCCGGCGGCTTCGGTCTCGTGGAGGACCGTGCCTACGAAATCTGCGCGCCGAACGACACCGTTTGCGACGCCCCACTGGGTGTAGGCAACGCGATCGAACGCGCAAACGCACTCATTTCAGCAAACGGCAATCATGCACTATATGCCACAAATCCGGACGTGATTCCGGGCTCGACAGTGCCCGAGTGGGCTGTCAATTGGGTCCGTGACGTGGTAGAGAGTTTGTAACTCGAATACAGGTGTAAAACAAGGAGTTTTTCGATGGATCTTCAGCAACTGACCGCCCAATTCATCGGCCCCGACGGCGACATCGCCCTGCCAGAACACTTCACCCTGCCCCGACTCGCCGAAATGATCCACCAGGCCCAACTGCAGGCCGGCGGCGGCGACGCGATCAACGTCCGCGCGTGGGACTTTTCCACCGACCCAGCTGGTGTGGAAACAACGTTCACCCGCTCCGAGGTCAACACCCGCATCAAGGCCGTCGCAGCACGCCTCGCCCAGGTCGGCGAGCCGGGCGCACGCGTCGCGCTGATGGCGCCGAACTCCGCCGAGTACGTCTTCGGCTTCATGGGCGCGCTCTACGCCGGCCAGGTGCCGGTGCCGCTGTATGACCCGACCGAGCCGGGCCACGAGGGCCACCTGCGCGCAGTGCTTGGCGACGCCGGCGTCCAGATCGTGCTCACCAACTCCGTCGCCGCCCCCGCCGTGCGCCGCTACTTCGCCGACCTGCCCGGCACCGAACGTCCCCGCGTCATCGCCGTGGACTCCCTGCCGGACACGCTCGCCGAGTCCTACCAGCCAATCCCGCCGGTGCCGGGCGAGGACACCGCGAACCAGATCTGCTTCCTGCAGTACACCTCCGGCTCCACCCGCAACCCGGCAGGCGTGATGATCACCAACGAGGCGCTGGTCACCGACGTTCTGCAGATCAACGACGCGGTGAAGTTCGAAACACCGATGCGCATCCCGACCTGGCTGCCGCTGCACCACGACATGGGCATGATCGTGGCCATGCTCGGCGTTGTGCTGGGCCAGGAGATTGAGATCTTCGCCCCGCGCGACTTCATCCAGCAGCCGAAGCGTTGGGTGGAGCGCCTGTCGCGTCGCGACGACGACCTCACCGACATCCACGTCTACACCGTGATCCCCAACTTCGCGCTGGACCTCGCCGCCCGCTACGCCGCGCCAGAATCTGCGGACCAGTACGACTTCTCCGCCGTGGAGTGCATCATCATTGGCTCCGAGCCGGTTACCCGCGCGGGCGTGACCGCGTTTATCGACGCGTTCAGCGCCTCCGGGCTCGACCGCTCCGTGCTGCGCCCGTCCTACGGCCTGGCCGAGACCACCCTGCTGGTATCCACCGACCGCACCGATGAGCGCCCGAAGTTCATCGAGTTCGACCGCGACGCACTCGCAGAGGGCAAGGCCGTCCCGGCCGAAGGCGGCGTGGCTACCGCGTCGAACGGCCAGCCGGTGAACTGGATGCACTTCGCCATCGTCGACCCGGAGACCCGCAACGAGGTCGAAGACGGCACCATCGGTGAAATCTGGGTCCACGGCAAGAACGTCGCCGCCGGCTACCTCGACCGCCCGGAAGAGACCGCCGCGACGTTCCACAACACCATCGGCGAAACCATCCAGGACGGCATGCCGAAGGACAACTGGTGCGCCACCGGCGACCTGGGCACCATGCTCGACGGCCACCTGTACATCACCGGCCGCGTCAAGGACCTCGTGGTCGTGGCGGGACGCAACCACTACCCGCAGGACATCGAAGCCACCGTCATGGAGTCCACCGACCACGTGCGCAAGGACTCCGTCGCCGCATTCGCAGTGCCTGGCGACGACGTCGAGCGCCTCATCATCATGGTCGAACGCGCCGACAACGCCTCCGCCGACGGCGACGCAGCCGCCATCGACGCCATCCGCTCCGCCGTCACCGCCAAGCACGGCATCGCCCCGGAGGTCGTCGAGTTCTACGGTCCGGGCGAGATCGCACGCTCCTCGGCAGGCAAGATCGCCCGCCGCGTCAACGCGAAGCGATTCACCGATCGCGAACACGCTGCAACGCAGTAACAAAACCCCGCCGGTGGGCGATAGTCTGAGCTGTTATGAACGAGCATGATCTGATTCAGTGGCTCACCAGCTGGGTTGAGCGCGCCACCGGCGTAGATAACGTCGACCCGACCACGCCGCTGGAGACCTACGGCCTCGCATCCCGCGACGCCGTGATCCTCTCCGGCGAACTGGAAACGCTCCTCGGCCGCCGCGTAGACCCGACCATCGCCTACCAGTACCCGACCGTCGCTGCGATCGCCGCGGCGCTGACGGCGGTGAAGGCGGAGGGGCCGGTAAGGCGTCGTCGTCAAGCAACTGCGACCCCTGGCACCCACGACATTGCCATCATCGGCTCCGCCGGCCGCTTCCCAGGCGCCAAAAACAACGCCGAATTCTGGCAAATGCTCATCGAAGGCCGCTCCGCCACCGGCCCACTTCCCGCACCACGCTGGAATGAATACCTCGGCGACCCCGTCGTCCGCACTAAAATGTCGGAAGAAAACACCGACGGCGGCTACATGGACGGCATCGCCTCCTTCGACCACGAATTCTTCGGCGTCTCCCCACTCGAGGCCCAAAACATGGACCCGCAGCAACGCATCATGCTCGAAGTTGCGTGGGAAGCCCTCGAAGACGCAGGCCTCGCACCCAGCAAGCTGCGCGGCGAACCCGTCGGCGTGTTCGTTGGCTCGTCCAACAACGACTACGGCATGCTCATCGTCGCCGACCCCGCCGAAGCGCACCCGTACGCGCTAACCGGCGCATCCTCCGCGGTCATCCCGAACCGCATTTCCTATGCCTACGACTTCCGCGGCCCGTCCATGAACGTGGACACCGCCTGCTCCTCGTCGCTGGTGTCGGTGCACCACGCGGTGCGCGCGCTTCGCGACGGCGAAGCCGACGTCGCCCTTGCCGGCGGCGTGAACATCCTGGCCAACCCGTTCGCCTCGCTTGCGTTTTCGGAGTTGGGCGTGATCTCGCCGACCGGGCGCATCCACGCGTTTTCCGACGACGCCGACGGCATCGTCCGCGCCGACGCCGCAGGCTTCATCGTGCTCAAGCGTGTCGACGACGCCATCGCCGACGGCGACAACATCCTCGGCGTAATCAAAGGCTCGGCCACCAACTCCGACGGCCACTCCAACGGCCTGACCGCCCCCAACCCGGACGCCCAGGTAGACGTGCTGCGCCGCGCCTACGACGACGCCGGTGTGGATCCGCTGCAGGTCGACGTGGTCGAAGCCCACGGCACCGGCACCATCCTCGGCGACCCGATCGAGGCCACCGCACTCGGCGAGGTCCTCGGCCGTGGCCGCGACGCTGGCTCGCCGCTGCTGCTGGGGTCGGCGAAGTCCAACATCGGCCACTCCGAATCCGCCGCCGGCGTGGTGGCGCTGATCAAGGTGATCGAGGCGCTCAAGCACGACACGATTCCGGAGTCCATTAACTTCACCGCCCCAAACCGCTACGTCGACTTCGACACCGAGCGCATCGAGGTCGTCCAGGACCCGCGCGAGTGGCCGCGCTACTCCGGCCGCCGCATCGCCGGCGTGTCCGGCTTCGGCTTCGGCGGCACGAACGCGCACGTGGTCGTCGCCGACTTCGACCCGGCCGACTACGACACCCAGGCACCCGAAACCGAGCCGTCCTTCGAGGGCGTGGCTGCGGCGGCGTTGCCGGTGTCGGGCCTGCTGCCCTCTCGTCGCAAGGAAGCTGCCGGCGCGCTCGCCGACTTCCTCGAAGGCCGCCCCGACACCGACCTGATCCCGGTGGCGCGCTCCCTGGCCAAGCGCAACCACGGCCGCTCCGCCGCCGTCGTCCAGGCCACCACCACCGAAGAAGCCGTCAAGCGCCTACGCCAGGTCGCTGCCGGCAAGATCGGCCCCGGCATCGCATCCGCCGACGCACCGACCCCCATGGGCCCCGTCTTCGTCTACTCCGGCTTCGGCTCCCAGCACCGCAAGATGGCCAAGGAACTCATCGCCCGCTCGCCGCTGTTCGCCCGCCGCATGCGCGAACTCGACGAGATGGTCAAATTCCAGGCCGGCTGGTCGATGCTCGAGATCATTGATAACGACGAACTGACCTACGACACCGAAACCGGCCAGGTCACCATCACCGCCATCCAGATCGCCCAGACCGACCTACTGGCCTCCGCCGGCATCACCCCGGCCGCCACCATGGGCATGTCCATGGGTGAGATTGCCGCAGCCTACGGTGCCGGCGGGCTGAGCGACGAGGACTGCATCCTCATCGCCACCGCCCGTGCCCGCCTCATGGGTGAAGGTGAAGAAATGATTGCCGGCACCGACCAAGAAGGCGCGATGGCAGTTGTGGAGTTGTCGCGCGAGGCGCTGGCGGAGTTCGTCGATAAGCATGAGCAGGCTGCAGGCGTTGAGCCAGCCGTCTACGCGGGCCCCGGCATGACCACCGTCGGCGGGCCGTCGAAGGCCGTCGACTACATCGTCGAGGCACTCACCGCTGAGGAGAAGTTCGCCCGCAAACTCAACGTGCGCGGCGCCGGCCACACCAGCGCGCTCGACCCGATCATGGGCGAGCTCGCTGGCGAAATCGCAGGCATCACCCCGCGCCCGCTCACGGTGCCGCTGTTTACCTCCGTCGACCGCGGCGAGGTTTACCAGCCCGGCCAGACCATCCACGACGACGCCTACTTCCTGCGCATGACCCGCCAGCCGGTCTACTTCCAGGACGCCACCGAAGCCGCGTTTGCCGCCGGCCACACCACGCTTGTGGAGATCACCCCGAACCCGGTTGCACTGATGGGCATGATGAACACCGCGTTCGCCGCCGGCCAGCCGGATGCGCAGCTGCTGTTCACCACCAAGCGCAAGGTCGACGAGCTCGAGTCGCTTTTGGACCTCGCCGCGAAGCTCTACGCCGGCGGCGTGCCGGTGGACTTCGGCGCCTTCTACGGCGCAGGCAAGTTCATCGACGCGCCGAAGATGGCGTTTAAGCAGGTGGATCACTGGACGCCGGCGAGGCCGTCGTCGGCAAGCACGTCGCTTTTGGGCTCCCGTGTGACGCTGCCGAGCGGCGAGGTTGCGTTCGCGACCGCCGCCGACCAGGTCTTCAGCCCGCACCAACTCATCGAGTCCGCTGCGGCCGAGGTAGCCGAGGGTGCGCGTGTCGTCGCTACGGAAGAGCACGGCTACCTGCCCGCCGACGGCGAGGTGACCACTGTGGTGGCGTCCTCGCTCGGCGGCGTGTCCGTCAAGGTGTACGACGGTTCCGCGCTGGTTGCGGAGGGTTTCGCCTCCACCATCGACCGCGCCCCGGTTCAGGGCGTCATGGAGCCCACGCGTATCGACGACACCCCGGCCGCCGCCTCTGACGAGGACCAGGACGACGACATCGACGCCGTGCGCTGGGACCCCAACTCCGGCGAGACCGTTGCCGAGCGCCTGCGTGGCATCGTGTCCGAATCCATGGGCTACGACCCCGAGGACCTGCCCGACGAGCTGCCGCTGATCGACCTCGGCCTCGACTCCCTGATGGGCATGCGCATCAAAAACCGGGTGGAAAACGACTTCCAGATCCCACCGCTGCAGGTGCAAACGCTTCGCGACGCCTCCGTCGCCGATGTCATCCGCATCGTCGAAGACGCCGTCGCAGGCCGCACCGATGCGCCTCAGCCGATGGCTGTCAACGACGAGGCGCGCGACCCGGCCGCTGCTGCCGAAAAGACCCAGGGCGTGGGCGTCGCCCCGCGCGACGCGTCCGAACGCATGGTGTTCGGTGCCTGGGCAAAGTACGCCGGTGCGGCGGCTGCTGGTGTGACGTCGGAGTTGCCGGAAATTAGTAAGGAGCAGGCGGGCGAGATCGCCGCGCACCTGACCGAGCGCTCCGGCATCGAGGTCACCGCCGAGGATGTGCTGGGCGCCGAGACGCTCGAACCGCTTGCGAACAAGGTCCGCGAGGGTCTGGAGACCCCGGTCGACGGCAACATCCGCGTCTTCCGAGATGGCGACGCCGCCAAGAACCCTGTCTTTATTTTCCACCCGGCGGGCGGGTCGTCGTCGGTGTACGCGCCGCTGGCCCGCCGCCTGAATAAGGACGTCCCGGTCTACGGCGTCGAGCGCCTGGAGGGCTCCCTCCAGGAGCGTGCTGCCGAGTACGTCAAGGACATCGAGCGCATCGCAGGCGAGCGCAAGGTCATCCTCGCCGGCTGGTCCTTCGGCGGCGCCCTGGCCTACGAGGTCGCATCCCAGTTGGGCAACGACAAGATCGACTTCATCGCGCTGTTGGACACCACCCAGCCGTCCGAGCCGATCCCCGACACGCTCGAGGAGACCAAGGCACGCTGGGGCCGCTACGCCGCCTTTGCCAAGGAGACCTATGGCCTGGACTTCGAGGTGCCTTACGAGCTGCTCGAAACCGCCGGCGAAGACGCACTGCTGACCATGCTCACCGAGTTCCTGGCCAGCACCGACGCTTCCGAACACGGCCTGGCCGCCGGTGTCCTGGAGCACCAGCGGGCATCGTTCGTGGACAACCAGATCCTCAACCACCTCGACTTCACCCGCTGGGCCGACGTCGACGTGCCGGTGCTGCTGTTCCGCGCCGAGCGCATGCACGACGGCGCCATCCAGCTCGAGCCGAACTACGCCCACATTGACGAGGACGGCGGCTGGGGCGCTATCGTGAGCGACTTGACCATCGTCCACCTGCCCGGTGACCACTTGGCGGTTGTGGACGAGCCGGCGGTGGGCATCGTCGGTAAGCACATGAACGCATGGATCGAAGGGAAGCGATGAGTACCGCCGACAAACTCGCCGACCTGCGCGAACGGCTAGACAAAGCGCAGGACCCGGGCTCGGAACGCTCGCGCAAGCGTCGCGACGACGCCGGCCGCACCACCCCGCGCCAACGCATCGACGCCCTGCTCGACGAGGGATCCTTCGTCGAAATCGGCGCGCTCGCCCGCACCCCCGGCGACCCGGACGCCGTCTACTCCGACGGTGTGGTCACCGGCTACGGGCGCATCGACGGCCGCCCCGTCGCCGTCTACGCCCACGACAAAACCGTCTACGGCGGCTCCGTCGGCGTGACGTTCGGTCGCAAGGTCACCGAGGTCATGGAGTTCGCCATCAAGATCTCGTGTCCCGTGATCGGCATTCAGGATTCCGGCGGCGCCCGCATCCAGGACGCGGTGACGTCGCTGGCCATGTACTCCGAGATTGCCAAGCGCCAACTGCCGCTGTCGGGCCGCGTCCCGCAGATCTCGATCATGCTGGGCAAGTCCGCCGGCGGCGCCGTCTACGCCCCGGTGACCACCGACTTTGTCATCGCCGTCGACGGCGAGTCCGAAATGTACGTCACCGGCCCGAACGTGATCCGCGAGGTCACCGGCGAAGACATCACGTCCGCCGAACTCGGCGGTGCGCGCGTACAGGAGCAAGCCGGCAACATCCAGGCCGTGGTGGCCACGGAGGAGGACGCCTTCGACTACGTCAAGGACCTGCTGGCCCACCTGCCCACCTCCACCTTCGACGCGGCCCCCGTCGTGACGGCCCCCGCGGACGAGGAGTTGGACGACTCCGCACTCGATTCCTTCATGCCCGACGACACCAACGCCGGCTACGACATGATGGATCTGCTCGTGCAACTTGGCGACGACGAAGACCTCGTCGAAATCCAAGGCGGCTACGCCGAAAACCTCATCTGTGCCTTCGGCCGCATCGACGGCAAGGCGGTCGGCTTCGTCGCCAATAACCCGATGTACGCCGCTGGCTGCATCGACGCGGACGCCGCCGACAAGGGCGCGCGCTTCATCCGCACCTGCGACGCCTACAACATCCCCATCGTCTATGTCGTGGACACCCCCGGCTACCTGCCCGGCGTGGAGCAGGAGCGCGAAGGCCTGATCCACCGTGGCGCGAAGTTCGCCTTCGCCGGCGTGGAGGCCACCGTGCCTAAGGTGACGCTGGTCGTGCGCAAAGCCTACGGCGGCGCGTATGCGGTGATGGGGTCGAAGAACCTCAACGGCGACATCAACCTCGCCTGGCCCACCGCCCAGATCGCCGTGATGGGTTCGGCGGCGGCGGTGGTGATGCTGCAGGGCAAGCAGCTCGCCGCCATCGAGGACCCTGATCAGCGCGAGGCCATGAAGAAGATGTTCATGGACTTCTATGACCAGGAGATGACTTCCCCGTACGTGGCTGCGGAGCGTGGGTACATCGACCAGATGATCGAGCCCAATCAAACACGCATTGCTTTACGACGAGCCCTTCGCCAATTGGCCACCAAACAAGAATTCGACCTTCCTAAGAAGCACACCATCAGCCCCCTGTAAGAAAGGCCCTTCTTCTATGCTTTCCTCCACCCTCGACCTGTTCGGCGACCTTGTCAGCATGATCATCTGGTTCATCAACGGCATCCAGACGGGTGATCCGCTCTGGAACTTCGGTTCGAGCTTCTAGGCCTGGACGCCGAAAACGCACCCGTTTGGTTGGCGGGTGCGTTTTGTTATTTGCGCACGAGTTTTGCGATTCCGCGCCAGCCGAGCATGAGCAGCGCGGACATGGTCGTCGCCACGATGATGAACGACCAGTGGGGGATCGAGCCGTTGCGGATGCCCCAGATGACCAGGCCGGTGATCACGGTGACCGGCCAGATGATGCCGCCCTTGTTGTCACGGGCGATCAGCCATCCCAGCGTCACACCCAGGGCGAACGGCCACAGGGTGGACAGCCAGCCGGTGAAGTTGAACGGCATGGTTTCGGACTGGTGGGCGGCGCGTGCGAGCAGCGCGAATACCGCGATGGCGACGTAGTCTGCCGCGATCGCGGTGGGGCGTGTGATTCGTTTCGTCATACTCGCAGATGGTAGCGCCCGAACAGCGCGTCCATGATTCCGCAGGGCCTAAACACCGGGTACCCGCGCGGTGAAACCCACACCGGCCGGCCCCGGATCCGTTCGATCCTTCCGCGCCGGTTGGTGTGGCGGGGATCGTCGTGGTTGACCCGGTTGTGGTACCTGCACAGCGGCACCAGGTTGGCCAGGTTGGTCTGCCCGCCTTGCGACCACGCCGTGATGTGGTGAAACTCGCACAGATCCGCCGCCACCCGACATCCGGGTACGGGGCACATCGGGGTGGCCATGCGGGCTAAGTCGCGTTGCTTCGCGTTGGCCACGCGCTGGGTCCGGTACAGGTTCACCGGCCCGGCCTCGGGGTGCACGAGCGCGACCTCGGTCGGGAACATCTCACCCAACAACGCCGCGACGTATTCGGCGCCGGTGATGGTGGTGCCGTCGGAAAGTGCGAGCAGGACGTCGTCGCCGTGGTCGGCGAGGATTGTCACGTGCTGGTCCGCCGGCACCGCCACGATCGGGCGCGGTGCCTGCACCTGCACCCCGCCACCCCCGGCGAGCATGTCGGCGAACCGGGCGAACATCTGCGGGCCCGCGGGTTTCGACGCGTCCAGCCCGGAGCGCAACTGCTGTTCCAGCGCAGCCAGTACGTGCTCATCGCCGCAGCCGGAGAACTTCCGTTTGCCACCCCGCGAGGCGGAGAAGCGGAAGGCGTCTTCGGGCGTGTGGTCGTCGTCGGGAAGCAGTTCGCGCGCGGCCTTCTGTACCGCCCGGTAGTCGCCGCGCACCTCGAGCAGCGCCAGCCGCGGCGCCCAACGCTCGTTGACTGGCAGGCGCTTCAGGCGGCGCTCGATGGCCACCAACTGGTGCAGCGAGAACCCCCGCGCCCGCTCCAGCGCCACGGCCTGCTTGCGGGTGTAGGCGGTGCGGCCGAAGTACACCTCGCGCAGCCCCGCCCACGCGGACACCTGCGCCGGGTCGAGGCCTGCCTGGAGAGCGTACTGCTCGTCGAAACCGGCGAGCGCATCAACGGCGCTGGCCAGCGTGTCCACGAGAGCAGTAAATGAAGTCATGCATTTCAACCTAAAGCGCCGGCCAAACTTGCGCAACGGCCCTGTGGATAACTCGCGATTATGCCGTTGGTTTATCCACACGTCCCAGGTAGAAGGCGGAATAGACGATCCAGCCGATGGCGGTCACGAGCGCAAACGAGATGGCGCGGTAGATGACGGTGGCGGCGGTGGCGTCGGCAAGCGAGAGGCCCCCGGCGACCAGCATGCCCACCGCCACCGGCTCCACGGTCCCCAGGCCGCCGGGCGTGACTTGGGCGGATCCCGCGAGTTTGGTCATGATGAACGCCAAGCAAATACCTGATAGCGAAATGCTTGACGACGACACCGCCCACACCGAACACACCATCGTCGCAAGGTCCAGCAGCCGGTTACACAGCGACAGCCCGGCCGCACCTGCGAAGGCTGGGGCGGAGATGCGGATGGCGGAGACCTGGTCGATCACGGACACAGCGCGCTCGTGCACGCGCGAGGGCAGGAAGCGCACCCAGCGTTTGAGCACCGCAGGGTTGAGCGTCGCCCAGAGCACCGCGGCGATGGTCAGCGCGGCCGCCACCAGCGACAGCACGAGCGACGTCACCGACAGGTCGGCACCCAGCAGCACCACGGCGACGATGCCGATGAGCACCAGCCACACCGTGGACAGCGCACCGGAGACCACGAAGAACCACCCGCACAGGCCCGTCGACGCCCCCCAGGTGCGCTGCACCCGGTACGTCAGCCACGCCGACAGTGCCGGTCCGCCCGGCACGGTGGTGGACCACGCGTTGGAGGCGAACACGATCGCGTTCGTGCGCGCCACCCCCGTGATGCGGCCTTCGACGTTGAGCAGGATCTGCATCACCCCGGCCATCGCCACCAGCGCCAGCAAGGCGGTGACCACCGTGCCCAACAGTGGCAGCGGCGAAGCGGACCGAACGGCGCGCCAGGCGTCGCCGAAGAACGGCATCTGGTCGCGGAGTACTACCAGCACCACCACGGCCAGAACGACCGGGGCGAGCCAGCGCAGCCAGGTCCTAGCGTTCAAGTTCTTTCTTCTTCAGCTGCTCGAGGGCGCGGCGCTGCTCGATGTCGCGCATGAGTTCGCTAAACGGCACCAGCGTCGCGTCCTCTTCGACGGAGACGCCGGCGCGGCCGGGCAGGGTGTCAACGACCATGTGCTCGATGGGGGTTTCGGTGGGTGGTGTCGTCGATACGCCAGAGCCCTCGCCGAGTGCACCCGCGGCACGTTTGACCCAGCGTGGCGCCCACCAGTTGTCCTCGCGCAGCAGGTGCATCACGCCGGGCACGAGCAGCAGGCGGATGATTGTCGCGTCGAGGGCGAGCGAGAAGATCATGCCGTAGGCGATGTACTTCATCATCACGATGTCCGACAGGGCGAACGCGGCGGCGACCACGATCATGATGGCGGCCGCGGCGGTGATAATCCCACCGGTATGGGCGGTGCCGTCCTTGATGGCGTCGTCGGTACGTGCACCGTCCTGGCGGGCCTCCACCATGCGGGAGACCAGGAACACCTCGTAGTCGGTGGACAGGCCGTAGAGGATGGCGACGATGAGCACCAGGATCGGGCTCATCAGCGGACCCGGCGTGAAGTTGAGCACCCCTGCGCCGAGCCCGTCGACGAACACGGCGGTGAGGAAGCCGAGGGTGGCGCCGATGCCGAGGATGTTCATGATCACGGCCTTCGCCGGCAGGATCAGCGACCCGAACACGAGCGCCATGAGCAGGAACGTCGCGAGCACCATGTAAACGCCCATCCACGGCAGGCGCTCCAGCAGCGCTTCGATGGATTCGACTTCCATGGCGGGGGTGCCGCCGACGTAGGTGGTTACGCCCTCCGGCACGTCAATCTGACGCAATTGCTTGACGACGTCCGCCCCACCGTCCCTGTTCTCCAACGGCGCCGACAGCACCGTGATGTCGCCTTCGGTGGGGTAGTCGGGCTTGAGCGGGCGGGTGAAGCCGTCGATCTCGCGGGTCTGCATGACGATCTGGCCGAGCTGCGCGTTGTCGGCGCCCTGGACCACGAGTTTCACCGGGTCGGTGCGGAAGGCGGGGAACTCTTCGTTGAACTCGTCCTGCGCTTGGCGGGTGACCTGGTTGGGCGGCAGGTAGGTTTCGTTGATGCCGCCGAACGCGATGCCGACAATCGGCACGGTTAGGGCGATGAGTAGCGCCGCCACCCCGACGACAACGGGGCGGGCGTGGCGCATCGCCCAGGCGGGGATCTTGTACCAGACCGTATCTTCCATGCTGCGCTCTTTGCGACGACGCACGGACAGGAAATCGATCTTGGTGCCCAGCATGCTAAATAGCGCCGGCAGCACCGCCACCGAAATCACCGCGGCGAGCACCACCGCGCTGATCGCACCGTAGGCAACCGACTTGAGGAACGCCTGCGGGAACATGAGCAGGCCCGACAGTGCGACGCCGACCATGAGGGCGGAGAAGAACACCGTCTTGCCCGCCGTGTTGGTGGTCACGGCGACGGCCTCTTCGGTGTCCAGGCCGCGGTCGAGTTCCTCGCGGAAGCGCGACACCATGAACAGCCCGTAGTCGATGGCCAGGCCCAGGCCGAGCAGCGTAATGATCGACTGGGAGAAAATATTGACCTGCTGGAACTGCGCCAGCACCGCCAGCAGCGACAGGGAGCCGATGATGGACAGGATGCCCACGATCAGTGGCATCGCCGCGGCCACCACGCCGCCGAACACAAACAGCAGGATGATGGCAACGAACACCAGGCCGATCTTTTCGGCGCGCGCGATGTCGTCGGCCATGCCGGTGTCCAACGCGTCGGCCACGGCGGTGGCGCCGGCGATCTGGGCGGTGCCGCCAGGGACCTCCAGCGCCTCGAGCGCGGGCTGGATGGTGCGGAAGTCCTTCAGCGTCTGCTCGCCGTCGCCCTTCAGCCCGATCGCGGCGAACGCCTTGGTGTGATCGGCGTTGACCAGTTGCGGGTTGGGCCGCTCGAAGTAACTGGTGATGTGCGCGATCTGGTCAGGGTGCTGCGCCTTCAGCTCCCCCAACTGCGCATTCACCTTATCGACGACCTCCGGCCTGTCCACCCCATCCGGCGCCGTCACCAGCAGGATCACATCGCCGGAGTTGTCGCGGCCGAACGTGTCGTATTCGATCTGCGCCGCCGTCGTCGAATCCGCGCCCGGGTCCTCCCAGCCTTCCTGGGAGAGGCGGTCGGCGAGTTTGGATCCGAACAGCACTTGCATCAGCAGGATCAACGCGATGACGATGACCGGGATGATGCGGCGGTGGCGGTAGGCGAAGTGGCCCCACTTGTAAAACACGGCGGGCTCCTAGTCTTTCGGGTTGTGCAAAAGCGCCTTGAGCGGGCGGAACGGCTGCAGCCAGGCGCCTTCCTCCGGCAGTTTGTCCAGGTGGACGCGCGGCAGCGGGTTTTGGAACACGCCCGGGATGTCTTCGAGGTCCACGAAGGTGACGTCCGGGGAGTTCACGGCCCAAGAGGCGTGTTCGTGGAAGCCTAAGACGGTGACGGGGACGTTGTCGTCGATAAGTTCTTGCAGGAGCTCTTGGAAGTTCTGCCCGTCTGCGGATGCGACGACAACGCCTTGGAGCACGCCTTCTTTACGACGACGCTCTATGTGGTCGATCATGTCACCGTCCACATCCGAGTCTTCTTCGCTCTTCGGCTTAGCAAAGACGGCGAAACCGACGTTGCGCAGCGCCTCCACCCACGGGCGGATCGAGTCTGCGCCGGCGGGGGAGACGTTGGTGAACACGGTGGCTTCCGGCTCGACGTCGTAGCCGAGTTCGTCGGAGCGGTCGGCGGCGAGGTCGATGAGCCAGCGGCCGATGGCGTCGAAACGCGGGCGGTGCGCCGCGGTCGGGCGGCCACCCAGGATCGCGCCGAGGCCCATGTCCAGGTTCGGGGCGTCCCACACCAGCAGGTAGCTCTCCGGACCGGCCGGCGCGCCCGGGGTGTAGGGGTGGGTCATTGCCTGCAGGTCCATTACTTCTTCTCCCACAGGTACTCGCGGATCACGTGATCCTTGTCCAGACCCTTGCCTTCGAACTTGGTGATCACCTGGCGGTCCGTCAGCATCGGCGCCTCGTCCCACGGCCAGCCCTTGTACTCCAGCATGGGTTCCACATTGACTAGTTCGTCGATCCACTCGGCGTAGTCGGCGTGGTCGGTGGCCACGTGCAGCACGCCGCCCGGCTTCAGGCGCGTAGCGATGAGGTTGAGGGTGCCGGACTGGATGATGCGGCGCTTGTGGTGGCGCGCCTTCGGCCACGGGTCCGGGAAGAAGATGCGCACACCGTCGAGGGATTCCTCGCCGAACATGCGGGCCAGCACCTCCACGCCGTCGCCGCGCACCATACGAATGTTGTCGATGCCACCGCGCACCACCGCGCCCAGCAACTTCGCCAACCCCGGCTTGTACAGCTCCACGGCAACCACGTTGGTGTCCGCCTCCAGCGGAGCCATCGCCGCGGTGGACGTGCCGGTGCCGGAGCCGATCTCCACGATGGTGGGGTGGCCGGTGCGGCCAAACCAGTCGTCGATATCAATGCGTTCGTCCGACCCCTCCGCCAGCACCTTGCCCAGGCGTGGCCAGTGCTCGTTGAACAGAGCCTCCTGGTTATCGGTCAGCGTGCCGCGACGAAACGTCACGGACCCCAAACGCGGGTAATCCAGGCCGGTTTCAAAATCAGTTTGCAATGGGCGGCCAGCGGGCAACTCGCCCGTGCCCGACCGCGTGTTTTCAGAATTATTCATCGTGTTTATTGTCCATATGAACAGGTCAAACGCAAGTGTCCCGGCGAGGGGTGAGGGGCCGGGTTGTCACCCCCGTGTCGTCGATACGCATGCACCCCTGTCGGGGGTAGCGCGTTACCCCCGCCCAAAGTGTTATGAGTGCTCGGGCGTACTGGTTATATCCACTATGCTGTGGAAGTGCCCAAGGTTTGGCTTGAAGAACACACATTTCGATACTCTTGGGGCAAAACGCAACGATTATTGGGGTTGCCGTGCGCCACGCACTGGCAATAACCAGTTACACAAGGAGTGCACATGACCGCCGAAGTTAAGCGCCTGGAGGGCCAAGCCCCCACCGACAACGAACAGCTCATCGACTGGATCAACGAAGCCGTCGACCTGTTCGAGCCGGAGAAGGTGGTCTTCGCAGACGGCTCCGACGAGGAATGGAACCGCCTGGCCGACGAACTCGTCACCGCCGGCACGCTCATCAAACTCAATGAGGAAAAACGCCCCAACTCCTACCTGGCGCGCTCCAACCCCTCCGACGTCGCCCGCGTCGAGTCCCGCACCTTCATCGCCACCGAAAACGAAGAAGATGCCGGCCCGACCAACAACTGGATGAAGCCCGAAGCGCTCAAGGAAGAAATGCTCGAGCACTTCGCCGGATCCATGCGTGGCCGCACCATGTACGTTGTCCCGTTCTGCATGGGCCCGATCTCCGACCCGGACCCGAAGCTTGGCGTGCAGCTCACCGACTCCGCTTACGTGGTTATGTCCATGCGCATCATGACCCGCATGGGCACCCAGGCGCTGGACAAGATCCAGGGTGACAACTTCGTCCACTGCCTCCACTCCGTCGGTGCCCCGCTCGAGCCGGGCCAGGAAGACGTGGCCTGGCCGTGTAACGACACGAAGTACATTTCCCAGTTCCCGGAGACCAAGGAAATCTGGTCCTACGGCTCCGGCTACGGCGGCAACGCCATCTTGGCCAAGAAGTGCTACGCCCTGCGCATCGCATCTGTGATGGGGAAGGAAGAGGGCTGGATGGCTGAGCACATGCTCATCCTGAAGCTCACCAACCCGGAGGGCAAGAAGTACCACGTTGCCGCTGCATTCCCGTCCGCTTGCGGCAAGACCAACCTGGCCATGCTCACCCCGACCCTGCCGGGCTGGGAGGCCGAGGTTGTTGGCGACGACATTGCGTGGATGAAGCTGCGCGAAGACGGCCTCTACGCCGTCAACCCGGAGAACGGTTTCTTCGGCGTCGCCCCTGGCACGAACTTCGCCTCCAACCCGATCGCCATGAAGAGCATGGAGCCGGGCAATGTGCTGTTCACCAACGTCGCTCTTACCGACGACGGCGACGTCTGGTGGGAAGGCATGGACGGCGAAAAGCCGGCGCACCTGATCGACTGGCGCGGCGAAGACTGGAACCCGGACTCCACCAGCAAGGCCGCCCACCCGAACTCCCGCTACTGCGTGGCCATCGAGCAGTGCCCGACCGCAGCGCCGGAGTTCGAGGACTGGCAGGGTGTGAAGATCGATGCCATCCTCTTCGGTGGCCGCCGCCCCGACACCGTCCCGCTGGTCACCCAGGCGCACGACTGGGAGCATGGCACCATGATCGGCGCGATGCTCTCCTCCGGCCAGACCGCAGCCTCTGTCGAGGCGAACGTCGGCTCCCTGCGCCACGACCCGATGGCGATGCTGCCGTTCATGGGCTACAACGTGGGCGACTACTTCCAGCACTGGCTCGACATGGGCAAGAAGGGCGGCGACCGCATGCCGTCGATCTTCCTGGTCAACTGGTTCCGCCGCGGCGAGGACGGCCGCTTCCTGTGGCCGGGCTTCGGCGAGAACTCCCGCGTGCTCAAGTGGGTCATCGACCGTATCGAGGACAACGTCGGGGCTGAGGAGTCCGTCGTTGGCTACACCGCCCGCGCCGAGGACCTGGACCTTGATGGTCTGGACACCCCGATCGAGGACGTCCGCGAGGCGCTCACCGCGGATCCGGAACTGTGGAAGGAAGACGTCGCGGATTCCCGCCGTTACCTCGAGAGCCTCGGCTCCCGCATCCCGCAGGAGATCTTCGACCAGTTGAAGAAGCTCGACGAGCGCATCCACGCCGCGAAGTAACCCCTTGCCCGCCCACGGGGTGATGCTGTAACATCGCCCGTGGAAAACTTCAGACAAGATCTGTTGTTAATTTTGCAGGATGCCCGCCGCGAGGCGGGCATTTTGTTATGCTCACGGCATGGTGGGTGAAATGCGGGTTAAGCGACAAAATGTGTGTCTGCTATCGGC
>NZ_KV801035.1:0-766 GCF_001810365.1 Corynebacterium sp. HMSC055D05 | reverse complement strand
GGGGTTAGATGTGGCCTTTTTGGATGCCGATTGAGTGTGTGTACTCGGTATCGATACCGTTGTCGTAGAGGGCTGGTCGTCCTGTTTCATAGTCGGCTTGGTTCTCGTTTCGGGTCAGGGTTGTAACTTTGGCGAGTTGGTTCTGGCCCCAGTTGGACTGTCTGGCGATTTCTATTGGATCGCCAGGCAGTTCCGTTTTCAGATACAGCCACCAATCCAGCATTTTGCGTTGGTGCTCACCGCGTCTGCCGCGATGAGTTCTCGCAAGGAGCTTCAGCTGGGCGTTGATGCCGCCTTCAAGACTGTTGGTGGTGGATTTGATCCGATGCGGCTTAAGCACACCTTTCGGGGGCTTGAGGTTAGACAAACAGTAGGTCATTGCGCCACAGGTGGTTGAGGCTGTTGTAGGCCTTGCGCACGTTGACATGGGTCCACACGAGTGTGTCTTTCCCCGTTTTCGGGTCTTTGACCTGTGTCTTTTCGTTGAGCCAATCCTTGTAGAGCGTGTGAAACTCTTGCAGTTGTGCACCCCATTGTGCAGCCTCGTCCAGGGTGGTGATGCGGGTGAGTTTCAGTGCGAGTTGGTAGATGGTGCGGCCAGCATCAGTGCGTGGTCGTGAGGTGGTGTAGCGGCGTACTCTGCGTTGGGCGTGCACGAGGCAGCGTTGGATTTTGGTGTTTGGCCAGCACGTTTTAATTGCGCTTGTGGCTCCTCGGCCACCGTCGATCACAGCGATCAACGGTGCTTCGATGCGCTCGAGCAGGC
>NZ_KV801033.1:0-63978 GCF_001810365.1 Corynebacterium sp. HMSC055D05 | reverse complement strand
GGATTGTTCAACGCTTTCACCCTGGTTAACGTCTGGATTGTTCACCAATCCAACCCACATTCCAGACCGAGGCGAAGGGTTGTTGAACGATCTGATTTGCCTTGGGTGCACTTCGTTGAACAATCTTTATGCATGCATAGTATGCGCTTTAAGGGTGTTTTCAGCCAACACCCGCCCTGCCAGATCGCGACCTGGGGAAATGCCGGAACAGCACTTCAAAACGACCCGGAAATGGTCGGAAGGATTGTTCAACGACTGTGAAAACGGCTCGAAATGGGTGTGACGTGCGGATTGTTCAGCAATCTGCACCACCTGCTTACCCCCGCAAATTACCCCCGTTTTAGGAGCAGGCACGCAACAACAGCGCTCAAGACACGAAAACAGGGTGTTTCACGCCCGTCTGCGCCGCCACAACGACCATCGTCTAGCTCCCCGAAACGCCAACCAGACGATCAGCTCCATAGTGACAATGACCCTCAACACCACCTGGGGGTTTGGAGCCGTCGAAACGAGACCGTCTAGCAACATCACGAGACCAGCTAGACGACCAGCAAAAGACACCGCCCCCAAAAGCAGAAACGGGCTGATACGAGAACGAATCCTCGTATCAGCCCGAAAACAGGCCTAGCGATCGCGTTTAGTACTGCGGGTGGGAGCCTGTCAGCACGGCGCGTTTCTCGTCGCCTTCGCTGGTGGCGCGGACCTCGCCGAGCACCCACGCATCCACGTGACGGGCGGCCAGGATGGCCAGGGCGCGATCGCGGTCTTCCTCGGCAACGACGGCAGTCATGCCGACGCCCATGTTGAAGGTCTTCTCCATCTCCTCGTCCGGGACCTGGCCGACGGACTTGATGGTGCGGAAGATCGGACCTGGGGTCCAGGTGTTGCGGTGCATCTCTGCGACAAGGCCCTCAGGAATGATGCGTTCCATGTTGCCTGCCAGGCCACCGCCGGTGACGTGGCAGAACGTGCGGACCTCGCACTCGGCGGCCAGTTCTAGGCAGTCGAGTGCGTAGATGCGGGTTGGCTCGAGAAGTTCCTCGCCAAGCGTGCGGCCCAGCTCTTCCATCTCGGCGTCCAGGGGCAGGCCGGCGCGCTCGAGAAGCACGTGGCGGGCCAGGGAGTAGCCGTTGGAGTGCAGGCCAGACGATGCCATACCGATGATGATGTCGCCCTCGCGGACCTTTTCAGGACCAAGCAGTTCCGAGGCCTCAACGACACCGACGGCGGTGGCGGAAACGTCGTAGTCGTCCGGCTCCATCACGCCGGGGTGTTCAGCGGTCTCGCCGCCGAGCAGAGCACAGCCAGCCTGGACGCATCCCTCGGCGATGCCGCCGACGATTTCGGCGACCTTCTCCGGCACGACCTTGCCAATAGCGATGTAGTCCTGCAGGAACAGCGGCTCGGCACCACAGACGACAAGATCGTCTACGCACATTGCGACGAGGTCGATACCGATGGTGTCGTGCTTGTCCATCGCCTGCGCAATGGCCAGCTTGGTGCCCACGCCGTCAGAGCCTGCTGCCAGCAGTGGCTCCTTGTACTTGCCCAGCGCGAACAGGCCGGCAAAGCCGCCGAGGCTGCCACGAACCTCAGGACGGGTGGCGCGCTTGGCGTGCGGGGCGAACAGTTCGACGGCCTTATCGCCGGCCTCGATGGATACGCCGGCGGCCTCGTAGGAAACTGGGGTCTGCTCAGTGGTCATTAGGCTTCAGCACCTTTCTGGATGCGTCGGACAAGGTCGGCGTTGGGGTTACCGTCGGGCAGCCCCAGGGGGTATTTGCCTGTAAAGCAGGCGGCACAAAGGTTGTCTTCGTGTTGGTTCGTGGAGGCGATCATGTCGTCGATAGGCACGAACGCGAGCGAGTCCGCCCCGATCATGGTGCGGATCGACTCCGCGATCGCCTCATCGGAATCAGTACGGCCGTGGTTGGCGATGAGTTCGCCGGGGCTTGCGAAATCGATGCCGTAGAAGCACGGCCACTTCACCGGCGGCGACGCGATACGCACGTGCACCTCGGCGGCGCCGGCTTCGCGCAGCATGCGGATGAGTTTGCGCTGGGTGTTGCCGCGCACGATGGAGTCGTCGACAACGATGAGCTTTTTGCCCTCGATGACCTCGCGCACCGGGTTCAGCTTCAGGCGCAGGCCCAGCTGACGCAGGGTGTCCGACGGCTGAATGAAGGTGCGGCCGACATAGGCGTTCTTCATCAGGCCCTGCTTGAACGGGATGCCGGACTCTTCCGCGTAGCCGATGGCGGCGGGGGTGCCGGATTCGGGCACCGGCATTACCAGGTCGCCGTCCACCGGGGTGACGCGGGCGAGACGGCGGCCGATCTCGATGCGCGACAGGTTGACGGTCTGGCCGTCGATGATGGAGTCGGGGCGGGCGACGTAGACGTACTCGAACACGCAGTGCGCCTTCGGGGTCTCGGCGAAGCGTTCGGAGTGGACGCCCGCGTTATCAATCGCCACAAGCTCGCCCGGCTCGATATCGCGCACGAACGAGGCGCCGACGATGTCCAACGCACACGTCTCGGAGGCGATCACCCAACCGCCGTCGAGGCGGCCCAGCGACAGCGGGCGCACGCCGTGCGGGTCGCGCGCGGCGTAGAGGGTCTGGCCGTCGGTGACCATGAAGCAGAATGCGCCTTCGACGCGTGGGAGGAGTTCCCGTGCGGCGTCGAGAAGCGTCTTGTCCTCAGTAACCAGATCCGCCAGCAACGCAGACACCACAGCGGTGTCTGAGGACGAGCCCTGTCCGTCCACGCCCGACGCCGGGATGAGCTTGCGCTCGATCGCTTCTTCTTCGAGTTCCTTGAAGTTCACCAGGTTGCCGTTGTGCGCCAACGCAATGTCGGTGCCATTGGGCGAGGTGCGGAACATCGGCTGGACGTTTTCCCAGGAGTTCCCGCCAGCTGTGGAGTAGCGGGTGTGGCCGATCGCCACATCGCCCTGCAACGCCTCCAGGACAGGTTCGTCAAAGACCTGGCTGACCAGGCCGGTGTCTTTAAACACCACGACGTTGTCCTTGTCGCCTACGGCAATGCCGGCGCCTTCCTGGCCGCGGTGCTGCAGCGCGAACAAGCCGAAGTAGGTCAGCTTGGACACGTCCTCGCCCGGTGCCCAGACACCGAACACGCCACATTCGTCGCGTGGTTCGTCGTTGTTCTCGAAGTTGGTCTTCCCCGTGGGGCTCTTCGTATGCACGACAAACACTGTATCCGAGGAATGTCAGCGGAGGGCAATTACTGGAAGACCCGCCGCGATCTCGCCTGCACGCGATCCGGAGGCGTCCACGTTGCCCTGCGCGAGTTCTTCCTCGAATGTGGTTAAACCGGTGGCCAGTCGCATCCAGGTGCGGGGATCCATCTCCACCACGTTTGGCGGCGTGCCGCGGGTGTGGCGTGGGCCTTCGACGCATTGCACGGCCACAAATGGGGGCACGCGCAGTTCCACGGAGTGGCCGGGGAGTTCTTCGGCGAGGGTGCGCGCGGTTCGTCGACAAGCATTTGCAATCTCGCTTCTCGACGACTCCTCATCCCCCTCGATCCATGCTTTGACCGCATCGACGGCCTGGCGTGTCAGTATCGGGTCCTGCTTTTGCACCATGTGGACCCATATTAAGGTGTCGGCATGTCCAAAACCCATGTAGTTGCTACCGAACGCTCCCCTCGCGTCACCCTGCGGTTTATGGCCTCCCCCACCGATGTGCTCCACTACGGCGCACAGGGTGTCTCCGGTGGTCGCGTGCTGGAGTGGATCGATAAGGCCGCCTACGCTTGCGCCGCCCAGTGGTCCGCCACCTACTGTGTGACCGCGTATGTGGGCCACATTCACTTCACCCGCCCGATCCCTTCGGGCCACATTGTGGAGGTGCGCTCGCGCATCGCCATGACGGGCCGTTCCTCGATGCACATTGTCAACGAGGTGCTTTCCGCCGACCCGCGCGAGGGCGTGTTCACCCGCGCCTGCGACTGCCTGGTCATTTTCGTGGCAAAGGATCCGGACACTGGCAAGTCCATGCCTGTGCCGACATTCGTTCCGACCAACGCCGAGGAGCGCCGCGTGGCCGAAGCAGCAAAGTCGCGCATCGACCTGCGCAAGGCCATTGAGGCGGAGATGGAGTCGCAGACATACACCGACGACTCCACGGCGCAGCGCATCGTGCACCGCTTCATGGCGAAACCAACCGATGTGAACTGGGGCGGCAACGTCCACGGTGGCACCGCCATGGAATGGATCGATGAGGCCGGCACGGCCTGCACCATGGAGTGGTCTGGCGAGCGCACCGTCGCCGTCTACGCGGGTGGTATTCGCTTCTACCACCCGGTGCACATCGGCGACCTGATTGAGGTGGATGCGCGCATCACCCGTACGGATGCGCGTTCCATTCACACCTCAGTGCACCTGCGCGCGGGCGACCCGCGTGGTGGCCGCGACAACTTGAAGGATGCGATCCACGCGACGTTTACCTACATCGGCATGGATATCGACGGCACCCCGCTGCCGGCACGCAAGTTCACGCCGGTAACGGATGAGGACAAGCGCCTCTGGGATCACACGCAGACGCTGAAAGACCTGCGCGCACAATATGAGCCGGTGCCCATTGTGGAACAGGCACCGGCTATGCAGCGGACGGACTAGACGGCCGCGTTCGGCGCGGTTGCGGCTGCGAAGTGCGACGGCATGGTCGCAGCCCATGCATCGGCAAGCTCCTGCACGGAGATTTCTTCGCCGGCGACGCGCAGGACACCGTCCTGAGCCGTGTCGCCAAGCACTGCGACCGGGATGCCGGCTGCGGTAGCACGCTCGACCGCTGCTTCTGCGCGGTCACGAGAGACTGCTACGAGCACGCGGGATGCGGACTCGGAGAACAGCGCGGTAAACGCGTCCTCGTGGACGCCTTCGAGGTTCAACTCAGCGCCCTTGTCGGAGCCGAGCAGCATCTCGAACACAGCCTGGGACAGGCCGCCCTCGGACAGGTCGTGTGCTGCTGCTACACCGGCTGCGTTGCCGCCGAGGAACTGCGCAAGGCGTTCCTCGTTAGCAAGGTCCACCTGCGGCGGAAGGCCCGACAGGCCAGCGCCGGAGATGTCCTGCCACACGGAACCGCCGAACTCGTCCTTGGTTTCGCCGAGCAGGACCAGGGTGTAGTCCTCCTCATCTGCGGGCAGGGCGTGCGGGATTGCCTGGGCAACGTCCTCGATGACACCGAGCACACCAACAACCGGGGTCGGCAGGATCGGGGTCTCGCCGGTCTGGTTGTAGAAGGAGACGTTGCCGCCGGAGACCGGGATTTCCAGTTCGGCGGAGCCGTCTGCCAGGCCGTGGACTGCTTCGCGGAACTGCCACATCACGTCCGGGTTTTCCGGGGAGCCGAAGTTCAGGCAGTTGGTTACCGCAAACGGGGTGGCGCCGGTGACGGCGACGTTGCGGTAGGCCTCTGCCAGCGCCAGGCGTGCGCCCATATTCGGGTCCAGGTAGGTGTAGCGCCCCGACGCGTCGGCGGAGACGGCAACGCCGCGGTTGGTCTCTTCGTTGATGCGCAGCACACCGGAGTTGGCGTACTTGGCCTGCACGGTGTTGCCGCGCACGTAGCGGTCGTACTGCTCGGTGATGAAGTCGCGCGAGCACAGCGCCGGGGAGGCGACCATCTTCAGCCAGGTGTCCTTGATGGTTGCCTGCTTATCGACGACACCACCGCCCTGCACCTCATCCAGCCACGCCGGACGTGCGTACGGGCGTTCGTAGACCGGGCCCTCGTCAATCGTTGACGGCGGCGCGTCCACCACGAGTTCACCGTTGTGGAATACCTGCAGGCGGTCCTTGTCGGAGGTGACCTCGCCGATGACGGAGGCCAGCACGTCCCACTTGGCGCAGATTTCCATGAACTTATCCACGTCCTCCGGAGCCACCACGGCGCACATGCGCTCCTGGGATTCGGAGGCGAGGATCTCTGCGGCGGACATGTTCTCAGCGCGCAGCGGCACGTTGTCCAGGTTGACGGTCATGCCGCCGTCGCCGGATGCAGCCAGCTCGGAGGTGGCACACGACAGGCCACCGCCGCCGAGGTCCTGAATGCCTTCGACCACACCTGCGGCGTAGAGCTCGAGGCAGCACTCGATGAGCACCTTCTCCGCGAACGGGTCGCCCACCTGGACGGCCGGGAGCTTGCGCTCTTCGCCCTCTTCGAAGGTGGCGGAGCCCAGCACGGACACGCCGCCGATGCCGTCGAGACCGGTGCGGGAGCCAAACAGGATGACCTTGTTGCCGGTGCCGGATGCGAACGCGAGGTGGAGGTCTTCCACCTTGAGGGTGCCCACGCACAGTGCGTTGACCAGTGGGTTGCCGGCGTATGCGGCGTCGAAGACGGTCTCGCCGCCGATGTTCGGCAGGCCCAGGCAGTTGCCGTATCCGCCGATGCCGTGGACCACGCCCGGAAGGACGCGCTTGGTGTCCTCGGCGTCGATCGGGCCGAAGCGGAGCTGGTCCATCACGGCGATCGGGCGGGCACCCATGGCCATGATGTCGCGGACGATGCCGCCGATGCCGGTGGCAGCACCCTGGTACGGCTCGACGAAGGAGGGGTGGTTGTGGCTTTCCACACGGAAAGTCACGGCGTCGCCGTCTCCGATGTCTACCACGCCAGCGTTCTCACCGATACCGGCGAGGATCTTCTTTTCCATCTCCTCGGTCATGGTCTGACCGAAGTAACGCAGGTGCGTCTTGGAGGACTTGTAGGAGCAGTGCTCCGACCACATCACGGAGTAGAGCGTGAGCTCCGCGTCCGTTGGGCGGCGGCCGAGGATTGCCTTGATCTTCGCGTATTCGTCATCCTGCAACCCGAGTTCCGCGTACGGCTGCTCAAGGTCAGGGGTGTCGACGGCGTTTTCAACAGTGTCGTTGTGCACAGTCATGGTCTTTTACGCTCCGATCTTCGAAATCGCGTCGATGGCGGAAGTGAACAGGCCCAACCCGTCGGTGGACGGCCCGGTGAGCGTCTCAATCGCATGCTCCGGGTGCGGCATGAGCCCCACAACGCGGCCGGTTTCGTTAGTCACGCCGGCGATTGCGTTGATGGAGCCGTTGAAGTTGTCGGTGTAGCGGAAGACCACGCGGCCTTCCTTCTCCAGCGCCTCGATGGTTTCCGGGGACGCCTGGAAGCGGCCTTCGCCGTGCTTGGCGGGCACGTAGATGCGCTCGCCCAACTGGCTGGTCCATGCGGTGTCGGTGTTGGCTACCTCGAGGTAGGTGTCCACGCAGTGGAAGTTCAGGCCCTGGTTGCGGGTCAGCGCGCCAGGCAGCAGTCCGGCTTCGGTGAGGATCTGGAAGCCGTTGCAGATGCCAAGGACCGGCATGCCCTTCTTCGCGGCCTCCACAACAGCGCCCATCATCGGGGCCTGCGCGGCGATCGCGCCGGAGCGCAGGTAGTCGCCGTAGGAGAAGCCACCCGGGACGACAACGGCGTCGACGCCAGTCAGGTCGTTGTCGGCGTGCCAGAGTTGCTTCGGCTCGGCACCGGCGAGGCGGACGGCGCGCAGCGCGTCAACGTCGTCGAGGGTGCCGGGAAAAGTAATGACTCCGATAGTTGCGCTCATCGCACAACCTCGAAGTCTTCAATCACAGTGTTAGTCAGCAGGGTTTCCGCCATGCGCTGCAGTTCGGCGTCGGTGACGGAGTCGTCCACCTCGATCTCGAATCGCTTGCCTTGGCGGACGTCGCTCACCCCCTCGACACCGATGCGGCCCAGTGCGCGCAGCACCGCCTGACCCTGGGGGTCAAGAATTTCGGCCTTGGGCATGACATTGACGACGACTCGTGCCATGAGAATCCTTCACATTTCGGGAGGTTGATCGACCTTTGCGGTACGGCAGCGAGTATATCGGACGGACAGACGCGTCCAGCAATATCGGATGACCGGCTACGTTAAGGGAATGTTTCGGGCTCGTCTGCTGTGGTTGGTTCTGGTGTCGTCGTTAAGCATCGCGCTTGCGCCACACGCTGAGGCGGTGGTGATCAACGAGGTCTACGGTGGCGGCAGCAACGCGCAGGCGCTACTGAACGCGGACTTTGTGGAACTGTTCAACCCCACCGGTCAGGACGTTTCAATCGACGGCTGGGAGCTGGAGCAGTTTTCCGCCAAGGGCAACTCCGGCACGGTGGTTGAGTTGTTCGGGGTGGTGCCGGCGGGTGGGTATTACCTGATCAGCGGGGTTTCCGGCGAGACGGGAGCCGATCTGCCGGCGCCGGACCGTGAGGCCGCGTTTAACTTTTCTGCCACGAGTGCGGTTGCGGTGCTGCGCAACGCGGACGGCGAGGTAGACCGTGTGGCTTGGGGTGATACGCCACCCGATCTCGCGGAGGGCACACCCGCCGAGAAGACGACGAACCAACTGTCCATCCAGCGCGTCACCGATGGCGCGGATACTGACAACAACGCCGCCGATTTCCGTGCGGGTGCCCCCACTCCGCGCAATTCCGGCATCGCACAGGCAGACCCGCGTGTGCTGACCATCGCGGAGATCCAGGGCACCGGCGCGACCACACCATATGAGTCATCGACCGTGATCACCACCGGCGTGGTCACGGCGGTCTACGACGAGGGCGGTAAGCGCGGCTTCTTCATGCAGTCGGGCGGATCCGGCCAGCCGAAACAACCCGGTGACGCCTCGGACGGCATTTTCGTGTTCGTGGGCAAGCAGGGCCACTACCCCGCCCACGGCGATTCAGTGCGGGTGGAAGGCACGGCGAAGGAGTTCTACGGCCAGACCCAGATTTCGGCGAGCAGCATCTCGCGTCTCAGCGACGCCCTGCCCGCCCCAACGCCCATCCCCCTCGATGCCCTCCCGGCGGGCGACGCCGCCCGCGAGCCCTACGAGGGCATGCTGGTCAGGCCCGGCGCCTACACCGTGACCGGCAATGACAACCTCAGCCAGTACGGCACCGTGGGTCTGGCACCGGGCGCCGAGCCGCATTTTTGGCCCACGGAAAAGATCCGCCCCGACGCCCACCAGGTAGCGCGGATGAGCGCGCAGCAGGCGGCGGAGTTCGTCAACCTCGACGACGGACGCACCCGCAACTACGCCAAAGAACCCAACATGCCACTGCCGTACATTTCCCCCACGAGGTCCATCCGCACATTCGACACCGTGGCCTTCCAACAAGATGTGGTGGTGGGCTACAACAACGGGGATTGGACGTTCCAGCCGTTGCGCCCAATCACCGGTCAAACCCGCGCCGAAGATCTGCCGATCACCTGGGACGATTCCCGCGCAGGCATCATCGATGCGCCAACGAAGGTACGCGGGGACTTGTCCATCGGGTTTTTCAACGTGATGAACTACTTCACCCACTTCCCCGACATCGACCCGGAGCACGGCTGCACCAACTGCCACCTATTCCGCGGCGCGCACAACGCCGAGGCATTCGCGTTCCAAGAAGCGAAACTGGTCGCGGCGATCAACCAGCTCGATACCGCGATCCTCGGCCTGTCGGAGGTGGAGAACACCGCCCGCACCACAGGTGATGTCGCCCGGCGCGACGAGACGTTGCAGCACTTGGTCGATGCGCTCAATGCTGCGGCGGGGGAGGATCGGTGGGCGGTGGTGTCGTCGCCAAGCGAGCTTGGCACTCGCGAAGACGCGATCCGCGTGGCGTTTATTTACCAGCCGGCGAAGGTGCGTCCGGTTGGGCAGTCGCGCATTTTCGATGACTCCACGTTCACCGGCATCGCCCGCCAGCCGCTCGCCCAGGAGTTCGCGCCTGCCGCCGGCGGTGACCACATTGTTGCGGTGGTGAACCACTTCAAGTCCAAGGGCACAGTCTCGCGTAATGACGACGCCACCGCCGACGGCCAAGGCAACAACGCCCGACTCCGCGCAGACATGTCGCGGACGCTGCTGGAACACCTCGACATGCAAGACGACTGGCGCGACCTGCCCACGTTCCTCATTGGCGACTTCAACGCCTACTCCCAAGAAGACGCGATCGCCGTGCTCAACGACGCCGGCTACGCCACGATCCCGCAGGAACGCCCGTCGTATCAGTACGACAACAAGGTAGGCTCACTCGACCACGTGCTGGCCAACGATGCCGCGATGGACCTCGTGAAAGATTCCCTGGTGTGGGCGATCAACAGCGACGAACCGCTCATCGACGAGCCCGGGACCCCATTCCGGTCCTCCGATCACAATCCGGTGAAGGTGGGTTTCGACGCCACCAGCTCACAGTCGTTGTCGTACCTCCGCGCCGGGTGGATTGTGGGCGCGGTGTTGTTGATGGCACTGCTCGCAGCACTGGTTCTTCGTCCGAAACAGATTGAAAACAGTTTCCAATAGTGATTGAATACCGCGTATGCACAATCGTTTTCAGGCCAAGACCCTTGCCACGCTGGCTGCACTCACTCTTGCAGGCACCGCGCTGACCGCATGCTCTACGGAGTCCGAAGACGCGGCCGAAGGTTCCGGCATCATCGCCACCACCGGGGTGTGGGCAGATGTTGCCGCCGCCGTGACCGGGGAGGACGTGGATGCGATCATCACCGGCGACGCTGTAGACCCGCACCACTTCGAGCCGTCCGCCAAGGACCTGTCTCGTATCAAGGAGGCGGCGACGGTCGTCGCTAATGGTGGCGCCTACGACGCGGCCTTGTACACCGTCGCGGAGCAGGACCGCATCGTGCACGCCATCCCGCTGCTCGACCACGCAGAGCACGAGCACGCCCACAGCGATCACCTGCCGGAGTCCCTCGACGAGTTGGAGCACGCCTGGTTCGCACCGTCAAAGGTCCGCGAGGTAGCCGATGCGGTGGCGCAGCGTACCGGTGGGGATGCTGGGGTCGTCGATACGCGAATTGCTGCAATCGAGGAGAAGCTCGCTTCCGTGCCGCACGTGCACATCGGCATGACCGAGCCGATCGCCGCCGGGCTTGTATGGGGCACTGAACTGCACGACATCACCCCGGAGGAGTACGTCAAGGCCAGCCTGAACCACCAGGAGCCGTCTGCGGCTGCGGTGTCGGCGTTTTTGAACCAGATCAAACAGGGCGACATTGACATGCTTTTCGTCAACCCACAGAGCACCAACAGCGCCACCGAACGGTTGGCCGCTGTCGCGCAGATGAAAAATGTCCCCATTGTTGAGATTCGGGAAACTTCCCCGGCAGGCGAGAACTTCCTCGACTACTTTGAGAAGATCGTGGACCAAATCGTGGAGATCGCCAACAACGCCGAGCCGAGCTTCCACCACCATTAGTCAGGACATACACATTTGATTGCTGAGCTACGCGGCGCCGCCGTCGACCCGTTGTGGTCGGGCCTCGACCTGACCATTGAACGCAGCGAATTCATCGCGGTGCTCGGCCCCAATGGGGTGGGCAAATCCACCCTGTTAGGCACGTTCATGGGAACCCGCCGCCTCACGCACGGCTCGGCGGAAGTGCACGGCCGCATCGGGTTTATCCCGCAGCAACACATGTTCCCCAAAGACCTCCCCGTTCGCGGGCGTGACCTGGTCAAACTTGCAATGGGGAAACGTACAAAACCAGAAGACGTCGAGGCGCAGCTTGCCTCCGTCGGCGCGCAATCGTTCGCCGACCGCCGCGTCGGCATCCTCTCCGGTGGGCAGCAACAGCTCATCCGCCAAGCACAAGCCTTCGCACAGGATCCGGAGCTTGTGCTTGCCGACGAACCCCTGCTCTCCCTCGACCCCGCCCGCGCACGCGATACTGTTGAGCGTTTAGCAGGGCACCCAGCTGCCGTAGTGTGCGTGACGCACTCCATCAACCCGGTGCTCGACGTGGTGGACCGAGTGCTCTACATCGGACCTGAGGGCCACGTCATCGGGCCCGTGGCCGAGGTGATGCGCTCGGAGGTGCTTAGCGAGCTCTACGGCACACGAGTAGACGTTGTGGAAGTAGACGGACGGATGGTGGTCCTGTGAGCACGTTTATCGCCGATACCTCGTACCTGCTTGGCCAGGACTTCGTCCAGACCACGCTCATCGCGTGTGCGTTTCTGGGCATCCTGTCAGGCGTGATGGCGCCACTGATCGTGCTGCGCCAGATGTCGTTTTCGGTCCACGCCACCTCTGAGCTAGCGCTCATGGGCGCGTCCGCCGCGCTGTTGTTCGGCCTCAACGTCGGATTCGGCGCGGTCGCGGGTGCGATCGTGGCGGCGCTGGTACTCGCTGCGCTGGGGCTGAAAGGCCAGCAAGATTCCGCCGTGGGCGTGGCGATGAGTTTCGGCATGGCCCTATCCGTGCTGTTTATCCACCTCTACCCCGGCAACTCCAACCGTGCGCTGGCACTTCTGACCGGCCAGATCGTGGGTGTGTCCGCCCAGAACGTGATGCTGTTGGCGGCAACCACGGTCCTGGTCGCCGTCGCGGTTGTCGTGTTGTGGCGCCCGCTACTGTTCGCCTCCGCGGATCCGGTGATGGCAGCCGCGTGCGGTGTCCCGGTACGCACGATGGCGCTGGTGTTCGCGGTGCTGGTCGGCATTGCCTCCGCACAGTCGGTACAGATCGTCGGCGCACTGCTGGTCATGTCGATGCTGATCACACCCGGCGCGGCCGCCGCCCAAGTCACCGCCAACCCGGTACGAGCGGTATGGCTGTCAATCCTGTTCGCCGAGGTTTCCGCGATCGGCGGCATGGTGCTCTCGCTCGCCCCTGGTGTGCCGGTGAGCGTGTTCGTGGCGTTTATCTCCTTCGGCATCTACCTGCTGTGCCGGGCGATCGCTTACCTGAAGGCGCGGTAGTCGGCAGGTTTTGCGCCAGCCTCGATGGCCGCAGCCGCCGCGGCGAGGAAGTCGCGACGCACCTTCTTCTGCCCCAACTCACGCCCGGACACGGATAGGCGGATCGTGTTGCCTTTCTCCGCGCCGCGCCCGGCGGCCTTGATCACGTTTCGGCGCCACCACTTCGCCGCACCGTAGCCCTCACCCACCGACAGGTTGCGGGCCTGAGCAAACTCGCCACGTGCTAGGCGGTAGATCCCCTTCGTCGACGCCGCGACCACAAACCCGAACTCCCCCATCACCTCAAGCGTGCCCTCGGACATGCGCCAACGCGGCGGGGCAAACATGTCCAGGTCAAAGCCCAGCGCAGCCATCTGACGGGTCGCCCCCTTTAAGCGCAGCCGTGCTTCGTGGGCACCGAGGGTGGCAAACTCACTGCGCCTGCCCTGTACCGCCTGGTCGAACCCGTTGAGCAGCAGCGCGCGATCATCGCGCTGCTCTGCAAGCCAACCCCTGGTGGTGGTGTCTTTGGCCAGGTGCCAGGTGGCGTCGATATGCGGCGCCACAAGCAGCGACACCGGCACGCGTTCCTTATCCAGGTCGCGCACCATGCTTGTCACGTCGTCCAAGGTGGCGTCGAAGATGGACGAGATAGAGACAAGCAGGCTGCCGGGCATAGCCGGGATTATCGCACAGGTTCGTCGACTGCGCCCGACTTCACCAACGTCCACGCGTACTCAAACGCGGTCTGCTTCCACTTCGCGTAGCGGCCCGATACGCCGCCGTGTCCTGCGGACATTTCGGTCTTGAGCAGGATCTCGCCACCGGTGGCTACCTCGCGCAGTTTTGCCACCCACTTCGCGGGCTCCACGTAGAGCACACGGGTGTCGTTCAGGCTGGTAATCGCCAGAATGTCCGGGTAGTTCTGCGCCTTGACGTTCTCGTACGGGGCGTATGTAGCCATGTAGTCGTAGACGGTGACGTCGTGGTACGGGTCGCCCCATTCCTCCCACTCGCCGACGGTCAGCGGCAGTTCGGGTTTCAGGATGGAGGTCAGCGGGTCCACGAACGGCACGATCGCCTGGATGCCGGCGAACTTCTCCGGGGCCATGTTCGCCACCGCGCCCATCAGCAGGCCACCTGCGGAACCGCCTTCGGCGACCATCTGCTCGTGCGTGGTCAGCCCCTCGGCCACTACGGCGTCGGCACACGCGATGAAGTCGGTGAACGTGTTCACCTTGTGCAGCATCTTGCCGTTGTCGTACCAGCCGCGGCCCATCTCACCGCCGCCGCGCACGTGGGCGCACGCCCAGATCATGCCGCGATCCAGCAGCGACAGCCTCGCTACAGAGAAGCCCGGGTCCATCGACGCCTCATACGAGCCGTAGCCGTACAGCAAAAGCGGTGCAGGGCCTGTGACACCCTTGCGACGCACCACGGATACCGGCACCTTCGCGCCATCCTTCGCGGTGGCCCACACGCGGAAGGCCTCGTAGTCGTCGGCGTTGTATCCGCCTTCGACTTCCTGTTCCTTCAGCAGCGTCATCTCACCGGTCGCCACCTCATAATCAACGACCTGCGACGGCTGCGTGTACGAGGAGTACACGATGCGCACCACTGGCGCGTCCCACTCCGGGTTACCGCCGAGGCTCGCGGTGTAGAGCTCCTCAGAGAACTCAAGTTCGGTGAACTCGCCGAAGCCATTGCTTAGCGACGACACCGCCAACCGCGGAATCCCTCCCCGGCGATAGCCCATGAACATGAAGTCGCGGTACGTATCGATGCCCTCGATACGCATCGAATCGGAGTGCTCCACCAGCACATCCACATCCCGCAGCGCTGGCAGCTCACCGACAGGAGTGGTGGCCACGCAGAAGTTCGGCCCGTGGGCGTTGTGGGTGATCACCCACTGCTCTTTACCGTCCACCACGCAGTAGTCCGGGTGGTACTCAATGCCGGACTCGCGCGGCCACAGCACCTCAAACTCACCGGTCGGGTTGTCCAAATCCAGCACTCGGTACTCCGAGGTCAGCGAAGAGGACGTCACAATCATGAGGAACCGCTCGGCGCGGTCCGCCCCCACACCGACGCCGAATTTCTCGTCCGTCTCTTCGTAGATCAGCACGTCGTCTTCGGCCGGGGTGCCCACCTTGTGGCGCCAGACCTGGTGGGGGCGCCAAGCGTCGTCCACACGCACGTAGAACAGGTACTCTTCGCCGGCCCAGGTGGCGCCGTAGAAGATGTTGTCGAGGCAGTCGTCGAGAAGCTCGCCCGTCTCAAGGTTCTTAATGCGCAGCGTGAAGCGCTCGTCGCCTTCAGTGTCGTAGGAGTAGGCCAACAGACGACCGGTCGTGGCCACCGAGGAGGCACCCAGGGAGAAGAACTCGTGGCCTTCTGCCAGTTCGTTGATGTCCAGCAGAACCTGCTCGTCCGCCATGTGGTCGTTGACCTCGGGCGGGGTCCACGGCTCGTCACGCGTCGGCACACGGCAGGAAATGCCGTAGTTTTTGCCCTCAATGGTGCGGCCGTAGTACCACCAGTCGCCCTGGCGCTGCGGCACGGACATGTCCGTTTCCTTGATGCGGGACTTGATCTCGGCGTAGATGTCGTCGACAAGACCCGTCCAAGCGGCAGTCTTCGACTCCGTATAGGCGTTTTCCGCCTCGAGGTAACTGATTACCTCGGGGCTGTCCTTGTCCCGCAGCCACTCGTAGTCGTCGACAAAGTCGCGGCCGTGGAACGATCGTGTAATCGGGTGCTTCGCAGCTTTCGGAGCAGTCATACCCGGAGAGCCTACGCGTGCTCCCCCGGCCACTCAGAGAAGCGTCGGCCACTGAGGCGCTCGTAGGCCTCGATGTAACGGTCGCGGGTGGCCTCCACCACGGATCCGGGCAGTTCAGGCGGCTGCACACCATCGGCTGGGTCCCAACCGGACTTCGAGCTTGTCAGCCAGTTGCGCACGTACTGCTTGTCAAAGCTCGGCTGGACCACGCCCTCTTCGTAGCTGTCGGCTGGCCAGTAGCGGGAAGAATCCGGGGTGAGGACTTCGTCGGCAAGCACGAGCTCACCGTTTTCGTCCAAACCGAACTCAAACTTGGTGTCCGCGAGGATGATGCCCTTGGTCTCCGCGTACTCGGCGGCACGGGTGTAGACATCCAGCGTTGCCGCACGCAGGCGCTCAGCCAGGTCAGAACCAACCTTGTTGGCCACGAACTCGAAGGTGACGTTCTCGTCGTGGTCGCCCTGCTCCGCCTTAGTCGCCGGGGTGAAAATCGGCTCAGGCAACTTCGATGCCTCAGTTAGGCCCTCCGTTAGTTTCACGCCGCACACGCGACCGGTGGCGTCGTATTCCTTCTTGCCAGAGCCGGTGAGGTAACCACGCGCAACGCACTCGAAGGGCACCATGTCGAGCTTCTTGACCACCATGGCGCGACCGAGGACCTCTTCGGGAATGCGCTCGTCGTCAATCGGCCCCGCAAGATGGTTGGGGACATCGCCGAGCAGGTCGAAGAAGAACATCGACGTTGCGGTGAGGATACGCCCCTTGTCCGGAATGGCCGGCTCGAGCGAGAAATCGAACGCCGAAATACGGTCGGATGCCACCATCAGCAGCGTGTTGTCATCGACTTCGTAAATTTCGCGGACCTTGCCGCCGGCGAGATGGGCATAATCAGAAAGCTCTGGACGCATGCGCGTTAGTATATGCCCCGTGATCAAACGCGCGACTGCAGTCCTCCTCCCCCTCGTTTTGGCTGCGTGCGGCACCCCTTCGGAGTTCGCCGGCAACATGCCAGCGTTTGAACCAACCCGCGACGGCACCACATTGTCCTTCGGCGACACCGCCCGCGTGGTCACCGTAGACGTGCGGTTCCACGTCCCCGTGCAGTGGGACATCACCGTCGATGCCCCCAAAACCCGGCGCGCCCCACGCAGCGCCGAGCAAGCAAACATGCTCGTGTGTTTCCCCGTCACGTTCACCCCGGTTGCGGTAGGTGAGTTCCCCGTGGACGTCACCGTCACGCTGCCGAAGCTCACGCCTATCGACGACACCCTCACCGCCAACACCGCCAACCCCGAATACTGCGGCGAAAGCACCCTCACCGGCTACGCCCCGGACCTCACCGGGCCCCAGCACGGCTTCGTCGCCTCCTGGTCCGGCACCGCAGACCGGGGTGTAGTAGGCACCGGCGTCGAGGTCAGCACCCGCGACGCCACTGTGACCTTTACTTCCCCCTAGAGGATCTCGCCCGGGGTGTAGTTCGCAGCCTCCGGGTGCGCATCCACAACCTCTTGCACGCGTGCAAGCACACGATCCACCTGCGCCTCGGCAGCGCCGATGAACGCGTGGCGGTCCTCCAACGCTTCGTCCAGCGCGGCCTTGTCCAGCGGAAGGCGATCGTCGTCAGCCAAGCGCTCCACAAGGTTCTGCTCCGCGCCACGTTCGCGCATGTCCAGGGCCATGGCCACGGCGTTTTCCTTGATCACTTCGTGTGCGGTCTCACGGCCGACGCCGGCGCGCACCGACGCCATGAGGATGCGGGTGGTGGCAAGGAACGGCAGGTAGCGGTCCAGCTCGCGGTTGATCATGGCCGGGAACGCGCCGAACTCGTCGAGCACGGTCAGCATGGTTTCCAGCTGGCCGTCAATGGCGAAGAACGCATCCGGCAGCGCCACGCGACGCACCACGGAGCAGAACACGTCGCCCTCGTTCCACTGCTGGCCAGCAAGGTCGCCAACCATGGTGAGGTAGCCACGCAGGATGACCTGGAAGCCGCCGACGCGCTCACAGGAGCGTGCGTTCATCTTGTGCGGCATCGCCGAGGAACCAACCTGGCCTTCCTTGAAGCCCTCCGTGACCGTCTCGTTGCCAGCCATGAGGCGGATCGTGGTGGCCAGCGACGACGGGCCTGCACCCAACTGCACCAGCGAGGACACCACGTCGAAGTCGAGCGAGCGCGGGTACACCTGACCCACCGAGTCAAAGACGCGGTCGAAGCCGAGACCTTCTGCGATGCCCTGCTCGAGCTGCGCCAGCTTGGCCTCGTCGCCACCCATGAGATCCAGCATGTCCTGCGCGGTACCCATCGGGCCCTTGATGCCGCGAAGTGGGAGCCGATCCAGCAGTTCCTCAATGCGTTCGATGGCCACCAGGATCTCATCGGCAGCAGAGGCGAAACGCTTGCCCAGCGTGGTGGCCTGCGCCGCAACATTGTGGGAGCGTCCAGCCATGACCAGGGACTTGTACTCGCCAGCGCGGTTGCCCACCGCCTTGAGCAACGCGACCGCCTTGTCGCGGGTCAGTTCCAGCGCCTTGCGCACCTGGAGCTGCTCCACATTTTCGGTCAGGTCGCGCGAGGTCATCCCCTTGTGGATCTCCTCGTGGCCCGCCAGCGCATTGAACTCCTCAATGCGTGCTTTCACGTCGTGGCGGGTGATCTTCTCGCGCTGCGCGATCGAGTCCAGGTCGACCTTGTCGATGACCTTCTCGTAGTCCTCGATTGCACCCTCGGCGACCTCGACACCGAGTTCCTTTTGTGCCTTGAGCACTGCGATCCACAGTTGGCGCTCAAGGATGATCTTGTGCTCCGGGGCCCACAGGGTGGCCATCTCCGGGGAGGCGTAACGGTTGCTCAGAACATTGGAATTATTCGGTTTCACGGCATTTATCCTAGGGAAATAGCGCCTTCGATGGCGGGGCGGGCGATGTCTTTGCGGTAGAAGAATCCGGGCAGTTCGATGCCCTCAATGATGCGGTACGCGTTGTCCACGGCCTCCTTGAGCGTTGCGCCATTGCCGACGACACCAAGCACACGGCCACCAGACGCCACATAATTGCCGTCCTCTTCCTTGGTGCCTGCGTGGAGGACCTTCGTCGGGTCATCGAGTGCGTCGCCGGTGATCACGCCGCCCGTCTTTGCGGACTGCGGGTAGCCCTCGGCAGCCAGCACCACCATGGCGGCGAACCCCTCACGCCACTGCAGCGGCTCGATCTCACTCAAGCGACCTTGTGCGACGGCCAGCAGCACCTCCGCCAGCGGGGTCTCCAACAACGACAGCACGGCCTGGGTTTCCGGGTCACCGAAGCGGGCGTTGAACTCCACCACCGCCGGGCCTTCCGGCCCCCACGCGGCACCGATGTAGAGCAGGCCCTGGTACGGAATGCCACGGTTGACCATTTCGGTGGCCACGGGGCGGGCGATGTCGTCGACAAGCACCTGCACTCCGTTCTCCGGCAACCACGGCAGCGGCGCGTACGCACCCATGCCACCGGTGTTCGGGCCTTCGTCATTGTCGTAGGCGCGCTTGTGGTCCTGAGCGGGCAGCAGCGGCACGACCGTTTCGCCGTCGACGAGGCAGAACAGCGACACCTCCGGGCCTTCAAGGAAGGACTCGAACAACACCGGGTTGCCGGCCTCAATGACAGCTTCCGCGTGTGCCTTGGCCTCGGCACGGTCCTCGGTGACCACAACGCCCTTGCCTCCAGCAAGGCCGTCGTCTTTGACCACGTAGCGCGGGCCGTACTCGTCGAGGGCTGCCTCGATGGTGTCGGCGGATTCCACGCGGGTCGCCGTCGCCGTCTTCACACCAGCCGCCGCCATGACCTCCTTGGCAAACGCCTTCGAGCCCTCAAGCTGCGCGGCCGCCTTCGTTGGTCCGAAGACGGGGAAGCCGGCGTCGATCAACGCGTCGGCAGCACCCGCAACCAACGGCACCTCAGGTCCGATGACCACAAGTTCCGCGTCGATCTCACGGGCGAGCGACACAATATCTACTGGGGACGACACGTCGAGCGGACGCACCGTGGCCAGGCGGGACATACCCGCGTTACCCGGCGCGACAGTGAGCTCATTGCCGTGCATTGCATGGAGAAGGGCGTGTTCCCGGCCGCCCGAACCGATGACAAGGATGCGCATGCGATCCAACTTACCGGTAGCGTCGGAGACTATGAGCACTGTATTCAGCAAAATTATTGCAGGCGACATCCCGGGCCGAATTGTGTACCAGGACGACAAGGTCGCAGCCTTCCTCACCATCGAACCGGTCGCGTACGGCCACACGCTGGTCGTTCCCATCGAAGAGATTGACAAGTGGACCGACATCCCGGCGGACCTGTGGGCGCACATGAATGAGGTGGCGCAGAAGGTCGGACGGGTGATCGTCGATAAGTTTGATGCGCAGCGCGCGGGCTACCTCATCGCAGGATTCGAGGTCCCCCACGCCCACATCCACGTCTTCCCCGCCAACGACATGTCCGGCTACTCGCTGGCCAGCGCAATGCGTGCCGACGAAACCGACGCCGCCAAGATGGACGCCGCCGCCGACACCATCCGCGAAGGCATTAAGCAGCTGGAAGCGAAATAGTAAACGTCGAGCCCTCGCCCGGCGCCGTATCGACAACCACGGTGCCGCCGTGGGCCTCGATCAGCGATTTGGTAATCGCCAGCCCCAGACCCGAGCCACCGCCCGAGCTGCGGTTGCGCGACGCATCCGCGCGGTAGAAGCGCTCGAAAATATGCTCGGCGTCCTTCTGTTCCATGCCGCAGCCATTATCCGCAATGTCGAGGACCACACGGTCCAGGTTGTGCCGGATCGTGATGGTCACCTCTGCATCCGGACCCGCGTGCTTAAAGGCGTTAGTGACCAAGTTGACCACTACCTGGCGCAGCCGGCCGGGATCCCCCACCACGACAGGGACGTCTGGGGTGTCCTTGACCACGTCCACCACCCGCTCTGGGTAGGCGGCGTGCATCGAGTCCTTCACCGAAAGCGCAAGCTCGAGCACATCCACCTCCTGCTTCTCCAGGCGGGAACCCTCCGCACGGGTTAGCGCCAGCAGATCCTCGACGAGCAGCTGCATACGCGCGGACTCTTCATCGATCTTGCTCAGCACCATTTGCGGGTCATCCACCATGCCCTTGCGGTACAGCTCGGTGTATCCACGCACGCTGGTGAGCGGTGTACGCAGTTCGTGTGAAGCATCGCCAACGAAGCGGCGCATCTGCTCTTCCTGCGCTTTCGCATTTTCCAGCGATTCTTGCAAGCGGCTCACCATGGTGTTCATGGCAAACGACAGACTGCCCACTTCTGTCTCACGTGGCCAAGCGGGCACTCGCCTGTCGGTATCGCCTCCGGCGATCGCCAGAGCGGTGTTTTCCACAATCTTTAACGGAGCCAACGCACGTGCCACGAAGTAGTTACTTGCAATGCCAATGCCGACGAGCACCAGAGCCCCAACCAGCGCCTCAATCTGTGCCAGGGAGCGCAACATCCGGTACTCCGACTCCAGCGACTTCGCCACATACTGCACGGAACCGTCGGACTGCTCCGTGGCAATGGCACGCCAGCGCTTCACAGTCGTCGTATTTGGGTCGCTGAGATCAGAAGTGATCGTGACCAACTGTCCGAAGTCAGTCGTTTTGATCTGGCTCCAATCTGGCGAGTTGACCTCCCCCGGGCGCGACACCATCACGCCCCGGTCCGGGTACAGCCTGGATTGGGTGAACTCACTCGGCAGGTTCCAAGGGTTGAACTGCCACACCGGCCCCTGGTGCGCCCACGTATCCAAGCCTTCCCGCAGCTGGTCGTCTGCACGGTCCAGCAGCAGGTTGCGCATGAGGAAGTAGATCAGCACGGAACTCAGTGTCGTACCGATCACGGAGATGACCATCACGGTGGTGACAAGTTGCCGCTTCAGTGGCTTCTTTGTCGGCCCCGTAAATAAGGAATACGCCATAACGTTGCGAAAGGCCTACTGGCGTGGGGTGCGCAGTACGTAACCGACACCACGGACCGTGTGGATCAGCGGCACATCGCCCGTGTCTACCTTGCGGCGCAGGTAGGAAATGTAGGACTCGACCACGTTGCCGTCGCCGCCGAAGTCGTAGTGCCACACGTTGTCCAGGATCTTCGCCTTGGACACGACCACCTCAGCGTTGAGCATCAGGTAGCGCAGCAGGTTGAACTCCGTCGGGGAGAGCTCGACGATCTCGCCGGCTTTGGTGACCTCGTGGGTGTCGTCGTTAAGCGTCAAGTCCGCATAACGCAGAGTGGAATCCTGGTTCGAATCGTCCACCACGTTGCCGCGCCGCAGAATCACACGCAGGCGCGTGATCACCTCTTCGAGCGAGAACGGCTTGGTCACGTAATCATCCGCGCCAATAGTCAGGCCGTGGATACGGTCCTCCACGGCATCCTTTGCTGTCAGGAACAGCACCGGACTGTCAAGTCCTTCTGCTCGTAGCTTGCTGAGCAGCTCAAAGCCGTCCATCTCCGGCATCATCACGTCCAGGATGTACGCATCCGGGCGGGAGGTGCGCGCCAGCTCGAGGGCTTCCGCACCAGAGTTGGCGGTCTCCACATCAAAACCCTGGAACTTCAGAGACACCGTCAACAGTTCGACGATGTTCGGCTCGTCATCAACAACCAGCACCTTGAGGTTCTGCGAGTCAGCCATGGTTTGTGTTCTCCTTAATTTTTGCGGCAATCATGCACTTGCCACGATTAAACAACACAACGCTGTACGTCGCCTGTGTACTTGCTGCCCAAGGTTGAGCAAGTCGATCTTTGTTCGCCAAAGAAAATGCCCCCTCGCCGATACGTATCGACGAGGGGACCCACGAGCTGGAGACGAGACTTGAACTCGCAACCTACGCATTACAAGTGCGTTGCGCTACCGATTGCGCCACTCCAGCAACGCGCTAGATCTTACACATAGCCCATGGTCGCGCGAAAACCGCCAAGCCGATAGTGTGGCCTGTGTGGAAAAGAGATTGTGGGGAAAGCTCAGAGGTTCGCGCCAACGCTTAGCGACGATCGACGCTGCCCGCACCTCTCCTCCCCCATCCGTCCTCGCCCCGATCAACCTGACCGACCCGACAGAGGTCGCCGCGGTGATGAACATCGCCGCCCGCATCGGCGAGATCCTCATCGCAAACGCCACTACATCCGCGGATGCGATCAAGCAGATCCACACCGTGTGTTCGTCGTACGGCCTGCACTACGTGCACGTATCCATCACGGTGAACACGATTACGTTGAACACCATCATCGGTGTGGACCACCGCACCCCAGTCAACGTGTTCCGCGTGGTCACCATGATCAGCGAGAACTACCACAAACTGCAGGAAGTGGACCGCCTGATCCGCTCGATCCGCTCAGGCGCAACACCGCCTGAGATGGCGGAGAAGATTCTCGACGAGATCGACAACGCCCCCATCCCTTACCGCAACACCCGCAACTTGGCCGGCTGGACTGTGATGGGTTTCTTCGTCGCCATGCTGCTCGGCGGCGATTTGCTGCTCATGTTCTTCGGCGGCCTGACCGCGTTTCTCATCATGGGCTTTTCCAAGTTGCTCTCCCGTGGCGGGTTGCCCGGGTTTTTTCACAATGTGATTGGTGGGTTCGTCGCCACGCTGCCCGCTGCAATCGCCTATGACTTTTCCGCCTCGATCGGGCACACGATCAACCCCAGTCAGCTGATCGCAACAGGCATCATCGTCCTGCTTGCAGGTTTGACGCTGGTGCAATCGCTTCTCGACGGCGTCACCGGGTCCATGGTCAACGCCTCCGCCCGCTTCTTCCAAGCCATGTTGGGCACCGGCGGCATCGTCGCAGGCGTCGCCGCTGGCGTGCAGGTTTCCGAGCTGGTCGGGATGCCACTGCCACCAGTCGAGGTGCTCCCAGCTGATGCGGCGTACAACAACGTGTGGCTGACCACCTTCGGTGGTGCGATGGCGGCCGCTGCCTTTGCGGTGTGTTGCTTTGCGGAACGAGCCGCTGTGCTGCTGTCCTTCGTCACCGCAGCGACAGGTTCATTCATCTTCTACATCGTGCTCACTCCGCTCGGCGCTGGCCGACTGTTGGCTATCGCGGCGTGTGCGGTCGCCGTCGGCTTGGCCGGCGGTCTCATTTCCCGTCGCTTCCTGATCAACCCGGTGATCACTGCTGTCGCCGGCGTGACCCCGTTCCTGCCCGGTTCGTGGATCTACCGCGGCATGTACGCGCTGATGAACGAGCAGCTCCTGCTCGGCATGATGAACCTGCTGACCGCGATCGGCACCTGCCTCGCCCTAGCCGGCGGTGTGGTGTTCGGCGAGTGGCTGGCCCGCCGCATCCGTGCCCCACAGCTCTACGTGCCGTACGAGGCGTTTAGGCGCGCTGGCCGGCTGACTTTCCAGCAGATTCGTCGGGTACGGCGCCGTCGTTAAGCAGGTGGCGTAGAATGATGGGGCTTTAGCTGTCGTTCTTGCAAGGAGGAACCCCCAAGTGCCACCTAAGATCACCGATTCGCGCCCCACCGCCGAACAAACGCATGCCGTTGAGGAGCAAACTGCGTCGGGCGCCCGTCGGATCGTGGCCACTTACGCTGAGGACTTCCTGGACGGCGTAACGCTCATGTCCATGCTGGGTGTCACCCCGCAGGGCTTCGTGTACAAGCGCTACGTCGAGGACCTGGAGCAAGCAGCGGAAGAGGAAGCGCCGAAGAAGGCGACCAAGAAGAAAGCCTCGAAGAAGAAGGCGTCCAAGAAGAAGGCCACCAAGAAGAAGGCGACGAAGAAAAAGTCCACCAAGAAGGCAGTGAAGAAGGCTGCCAAGAAGACTGCTAAAAAGTCGACGAAGAAGACCGCCAAGAAGGCCTAATGGGTAGCAACGAGTTCCTCGTCGTGGCCAACCGCCTGCCTGTAGACAAGGTGGGCGACCATTACGAGGTCTCCCCTGGCGGTTTAGTCGCAGCCCTCGCACCGGTACTGCGCTCCCGTGGGGGCTGCTGGGTGGGATGGCCTGGCAATACCAGCGCAGAACTCGAACCGTTTGAGTTCAACGGCATCTCGCTGGTCCCCGTGTGCTTGGATCAGGACGACTTCGAGGGCTTCTACGAGGGCTTTTCCAACTCCACGTTGTGGCCGCTGTACCACGACCTCATCGTCACCCCCGAGTACAGGCAGGAGTGGTGGGAGCGCTACGTCGCCGTCAACGAAAAGTTTGCGCGGGCGACCGCCAAAGCCGCTGGCAAAAACGCCACGGTGTGGGTGCAGGACTACCAGCTTCAGCTCGTACCGGGGATGCTGCGCGAACTACGCCCCGACTTAACCATCGGCTTTTTCCTGCACATCCCGTTCCCGGCACCAGCGCTGTTCCAGCAGTTGCCGTGGCGCGACGAGATCCTCTCCGGCCTGTCCGGCTGCGACCTGATCGGTTTTCAGCGCACCACGGACGAAGAGAACTTCCGCCTGCTCACCACCGATATTCGTACTGGCACCTTCCCCATTTCTATTGATGCGGATGAGGTGCAGGCGGCGACGGAGTCGTCGATACGCACACTGCGCAATTCGCTCGGCAACCCGAAGCACGTGCTGCTGGGCGTGGATCGGATGGATTACACCAAGGGCATCCTGCAGCGACTGCTGGCGGTCGAGGAACTGCTGGAGGAAGGCGAACTCGACGATATTGCCGTGGTGCAGTTGGCTACGCCGTCGCGTGAACGCATCGAGCACTACCGCAAGACCCGTACGGAAGTTGAGCAGGCGATCGGGCGTATCAACGGCCGCTTCGGCCAGGTCGGCCGCCCGGTCGTGCACTACATCCACCGCGGGGTGTCCAAGGACAAGCTGGGTACCTTTTATGCAGCGGCCGACATCATGCTGGTTACGCCGTTCAAGGACGGCATGAACCTCGTGGCCAAGGAGTACGTCGCCGCACACCCGAAGGGCGACGGCGCGCTTGTGCTTTCCGAGTTCGCAGGCGCTGCAGTCGAACTCAACCAGGCCTACCTGTGCAACCCGTTCGACCTGGGGTCCGTCAAGGCCGCGATTGTGGCCGCAACCGACCCCGACCCGGCACGCATGCGGGCGATGCACGACTGGGTCATGGAACACGACGTGACCCGCTGGGCGCAGGACTTCTTGGAGGCGTTGTGAAGCGCGCGCTGCTGCTCGCCCCTGTGATGCTGCTCGCGGCGTGTTCGAGCCCGCAGCAGTGGCACGTCGTTGGCGTATACACCGACCCAGAGGCGCCCGTCGCGCGCAATACCGGCGGCGCATCCGTCACCTTTTCGGGTTCGTCGTTTTCCGGCACCACCGGCTGCGCTGAAGTGTCCGGCGAGTTTGAGGGCGACGACACTGTCCGTTTACGCGATGTCACCGTCGGCGACCCGGGCGACTGCTCCGGCTGGGCCCGCCACATGCACGACCAGTTGGCGCCACTGCTTCACGACGACTCCGAGTTCACCGTCACCCGCCCAACCGACACCGACCTTGTGCTCACCCTGCTCAGTGACGCCGTGGATGCCCCGGCCGTTAAACTGCGCACATGGTGATTGCTCAGGCCGAAACGTTGTTGGTGTGCCTCGACTTCGACGGCACGCTTGCTGAACTCAACCCCGACCCCTACGCGGTCACAATGCATCCGGCGGCCGAGGACGCGATCCGTCGCCTTGCTGCTCTCCCCGGCACCGAGGTTGCAATCCTGTCCGGCCGCCACCTCGACGGTCTGCGCCAGGTCCTGCCTTCCGGCCTCAATGTCACGCTCGTCGGCTCCCATGGTGCCGAGCCCGGGCCCACGCTTGACGACGACTCCCGCGCCCACCTCGACGACATCGAACGCCAACTGTGCGACATCGCCATCCCGCCCGCCTATGTGGAGGTGAAGCCGTATCAAAGGGTGTTGCACGTGGCGCCGGTAACGGATAAACAAGCGGCCCAGGACATGCTCGACGCCGCCGCTGCCCTGCCCGCCCGAAAGATCACACTGGGACACAATGTGGTGGAGTTTTCGGCCGTGGATATCACGAAGGGCACCTGGCTCGCTGAATACAAACGTGACTTCGCGGCCACCGTGTTCGCGGGTGACGACGACACCGACGAAACCGCCATCGCCGCCCTCGGCCCCACCGACCTGGCGGTAAAGGTCGGCGACAAACCCTCGCTGGCGTCGCGTCGCGTCGCAGATGTTGACGCCATGGCTGAGCTCTTGGCGGAACTCGCCGACGAAAGGGAAGCATGGAACGCCTCTCGCTAGAGCACCAGGGACGCACTCGCACCTGGACCGCCGTCGAAGGCGACCCCGACACGCTCCTGCTGGTGCTGCACGGCTCGCGCCAATCCGGCAACGTGATGCGCAACTTCACCGACCGCACCTTTGAAACCCTCGGCGCGACCGTGGCCTACCCGGACGGTGTGGAACACCACTTCAACGACCTGCGCACCGGTTTCAACGAGTCCGCACGCCGCCTGAACATCGACGACGTCGGCTTTTTACGGAAGGTCATCGCTCACCACGCCCCGCGCCGCGTGATCGGTATCGGCTTTTCCAACGGCGGCCAAATGGTCATGCGCCTCCTTTTCGACGCCCCCGGCCTCCTCGACGGCGCCGCCACCTTCGGCGCCTCCATGCCCGTCGAATCCAACACGTGTGTTGGCACTTCCGATTATCAGCCCACCCCGCTCGTTTCCGTCCAAGGCACCGCCGACCCGCTCGTCCCCTACAACGGCGGCGAAGCCGGGATCGGCGGCAACAACCGTAGCCAGACCCGTTCCGCAATCAACTCTGCGCAGTTCTTTGCGGAACTCAACTCGTGTGGGTGGCGGGGGTCGTCGACAAGCGGTGCCCTGCGTATCGACGACTGGCACGGCCCCGCCCCCGTCCGCCTCATCACCATCGACGGTTTCGGCCACATGGTGCCGGTCGCCAAACCGCTCGACGCGCGGCTTGGGCCCGGCACCGACGAGATCACCGGCGGTGAGGTTATTCAGCGATTCTTCTTTGACGAGCGAACTCACTAAGCACCACACCCGCCGCCACCGACGCATTAAGGGACTCCACCCAATCCGTCATCGGCACCGACATGATCACGTCGCAGTTCTCGCGCACCAGGCGTGAAATGCCCTTGCCTTCGGAGCCAACCACGATCACTACCGGGCCCGTGGCCTGGTCAAACGTGTCCAGGGTGTGCTCGCCGCCCGCATCCAGGCCGACGACCGTGTAGCCGTTGTCCTGGAACTTCTTCACCGTGCGAGTCACGTTGGTCACGCGCGCCACCGGCAACTGCGCCGCCGTACCCGCCGACGTCCGCCACGCCACACCCGTGACCTGCGCCGAACGCCGTTCCGGGATGATCACGCCGTTACCACCGAACGCCGCAGTCGAACGAATCACCGCACCAAGATTGCGCGGATCCGTAATGTTATCCAGCACCACAAACATGCCGGGGCCATCCACCGACTCCAGCAGGTCATCCAGGTCAGCGTACTTGTACGGCTGGATCTTCAACCCAATGCCCTGGTGCAGGCCGTTACCGGTCATCGCATCCAACTGCTGACGCGGCACTTCCTGCACCGGAATGTTCTTGCTGTTCGCCAGCGCAACGGCCTCGCTCAGACGATCATCGTGGCCGGTGCCCTGCGCGACGAACAACGCCTCCGACGGCACCTTCGCCTTCAGACACTCAATGACCGGGTTGCGGCCCACCACCAGATCCGCCACCTCACGGTCGTGCCGGCCCTGCGCGCGGCGCTTCTGCTCCAACTTGCGCTTATGCGCCGCGTGGTAGACGCGATCCTCAGCCTTCGGCGTCGCACCCTTGCCCTTCAGGCCACGGCGACGCTGCCCGCCAGAGCCCTTCGTTGGGCCCTTCTTGTTCTTCTTCTGTACGTCACGACGCTGATACGGTTTCGCCATCGTCTACTCCTTTACCTGCCACTGCGGCCCCTCGGCCGTGTCGGTCACTTCAATTCCCGCACGCGCCAACCGGTCGCGCACCTCGTCCGCCGTGGCCCAATCCTTCTCCGCACGCGCGGTCGCACGGCGTTCCAGTTCAGCTTCCACCAGCACGTCTAATGCCTTGCTATTGCCATTGCTTGACGACGACGGCCACGCCCCCGGATCAACACCCAACACCGCCGCCATCGCACGCACCTGCGCCGCGATCGGGGCCGGATCGGCTGCCTTATTGCCCTCGCGCACAAGGTTGTGGATTTCTGCGAGGGCTTTCGGGACGGCGAAGTCGTCGTTAAGCGCCTGCTCAAATGCCTCAGTCCACGTCGACGGCTCCGGCATACCAGCGCGCTTCACAAACTCCTCGATGCGCCTAAAGCCGGCCGCAGCTTCCTTGAGCGCCTCCGGCGAATACTCCAACACGCTGCGGTAATGCGCCGAACCAAGGTAGTAACGCAGCTCGACCGGGCGTACCTCCTCCAGCATGTTGTCGATGGACAGCACATTGCCCAGGCTCTTCGACATCTTCTCGCCAGCCATGGTCACCCAGTGGTTGTGCATCCAGTACTGCGCGAAATCATCGCCCGCCGCATGCGACTGCGCCTGCTCGTTCTCGTGGTGCGGGAACTGCAGGTCAAGGCCACCACCGTGGATGTCAAACGTGCCACCCAGGTACCACGTGGACATCGCCGAGCACTCTAAGTGCCACCCCGGACGCCCATCGCCCCACGGGGTCGGCCAACTCGGCTCGCCCGGTTTCGCCGCCTTCCACAACGCGAAATCACGTGCGCCACGCTTGCCCGCGTTCGACGTCTCCCCCTGCTCCATCTCCTCAACCTTGTTGCCGGAAATCGAGCCGTAATCGCCGCCCGCCTTCACCCAAGCGTCAACGTCGAAGTACACCGAACCGTCCGCTGCATAGGCGTAGCCGTTATCAATCAGGCGCTGCATGTAATCGACCATCTGCGTCACATGCCCAGTCGCCCGCGGCTCCACCGACGGCGGCAACACACCAAGCGTGTCGTACGCACGGGTGAACTCACGCTCGTACGTGGACACCCACTCCCACCAGGGGCGATTGTGCTCGTCTGCCTTGGCGAGAATCTTGTCGTCAATATCCGTAACGTTGCGCACAAACGCGACGTCGTTGCCCTTCGCCGCAAACCAGCGACGAACAATATCAAACGCAACACCCGAACGCAGGTGGCCAATATGCGGCTTCGCCTGCGGAGTGGCGCCACACAGATAAATCGAAACGTGGCCAGGATTCACCGGCTCGAAGTCTCGCAGCGTGCGGGTCTTGGTGTCGAAAATACGTTGATTCACGCCGTTTATCCTACGTTGCCGTTCAATTCCACCAACGCAGTGGCAATCGCCGCCCGGCCCTCACCCGAACCAGTGAACCCCATGTGGTCCGTCGTCGTCGCCGACACCGACACCGGAGCACCCAAAGCCTGCGACAACACCCGCTCCGCTTCCTCCCGCACCGGGCCCATCTTCGGGGTCTGCCCAATCATTTGTGCAGAAACATTGACGACGGTGTGGCCGTGGTCGTCGACAAGCGCACGGAGCTCCTCGAGCAACTGCACCCCTCGGACCCCGTCATACTCCGGGCGGCCGACCCCGACGAACGAGCCGAGATCCCCAAGGCCCGCCGCCGACAGCACCGCGTCCACGATCGCGTGGCTGACAACATCGCCATCTGAATGACCTTCGCAACCATCCTGGCCCTCGTGCAGAATTCCGGCGATCCAGCACTCCTTCCCGGCCTGGATCTGATGGGCATCGAAGGCAGTACCAACTCGCAGATTCGTCATGGACTGAACACTACCCACTCCGGGGACGCCGAGTCGCATTCTTCGAAGCCCTCGCGCTCCAGTTCGAGGTCGCGCAGGTGTCTCTTCAGCGAGGCGAGGAGTTCCGGCGTAATCTCCGGCATCTTCTCCGGCGCATACTCGAATTTGCGGCCAAACTTATCCTCCAGCGTGGTGATCGTTTCCACGCAGGCTTCCCAGTCGTAGTCCTTTTCGTACTGCTCCACCGCCGAGTGACACCGGGCGTTGAACTCCGCACTGTCGCGGCGCCGCTTCCGACGCTGTTCCAGAGTGGACTTCCACCGCGGGTTTTCACCTTCGGCGAGATACTCGACGATGAGGCCGTCGGGTTCGCTGACCTGGAAGGTGCCGTCGTCAAAAAGCCAGACGATTTCGCCCGTGACGTGATCGACCACGTAGGTAGCGCGGCGGTCCGTCTTGATGTTGTGGTGACGCTGGCACAGACAGAACAGGTTCGACGGCGTCGTTTTGCCGCCGTTGCCGTAAGGAATGCGGTGGTCGAGCTGGCAGCGCTTCGCGGCAACGTTGCAACCCGGCCAACGGCAGGTACCGTCGCGGGTTTGCACGAACGCCTTCATTGCTTCGGTGGGCACATAGGCGTCAGTCTCGGCATGTTCAGCCTCGTCGAGGTCGATGACCTTCACCTTGGCGGTTTCTTTGAGCGCGTCGATGACTTCCGTGCCGTCTGCCCCCGACCAGCCGAAGCCGGGAACGAAGTAGCCGGCGCCTGGGGTCTTCGGCGAAAACACGTGCAGCACCAACTGAATCGACGAGTGCTGCTGGCCGGTGAGGATCATCTGCAGTGCATCGTCACGACTGAGCTTGTGTTCCTTCGCGACGGCACCGACATACATATCCATCAGACCAATCGTTGCCGAGTCGCCAGAGATATTCAGACCGGCATCCCCGTCGTCTTGGCCATAGAACACGCCTTGGCAGGAGCCGAATGGCGCATCTTTTGCTTTCTTGCGAGCTTTCGTTTTCTTCGGGCTTGGTGCCAACTTCGCATCAACCTGCTTGATCCGGTCCCGCAGGCGGCGCTTTAGCGACGTCGCCGATGGCAACTCCATCCCGGCGGAACGCGGCGTGAACACCTTGACTAGGTAGTCGTCGAACTCAGCCAACACTTCGGGTGTGGCGAGATCGTTCAACCGGTTTAGCACGGTCTCGATTGCGCTAAGGCGCGTGATATCTAGCCGTCGCATATCAGCCTGCATTTGGCGTAGTTTCGGCAGGTCTGCCAAGACGCTATACCCAAGAATTCCGCTTTCAGCCCAGCTCACGGTACGGCCGGCGGCGCTTGCGATGCGCTGGCTTACCAGTTCGAAGTCGTCGATAATCGCACCGGGCTCAGCGTAAGCGTGAAAGATACTGTATTCCGCGTCTCGCATCGCTTGACCTGCAACACTGACCTGGTCGCCCTGACGTTCTGTTGCGAAGTATCCGGTAGACATTGTCCCCCCTTTCGATCTTTCAATCGAACATACATGCCACCACCGCGACAATGCAAGGGTTTTTCGAAACTTTTTAGATAATTCGTTCGAACACTCTAGCTAGTTGCCGGGGATCTCGAACACGGTCGGCTCGGCCTCATCGGTAATGCTTTTCGCCAGGCGAAGATCGATCGGGGTGGTAATCTTGAACGCCATCGGATCGCCCTGAACTGTGGTGACGGGGGCGCCGTACCACTCCATTAGAGACGCGTCATCAGTTGCCACGAACTCGGGCGACTGCTCAAGGTAAGCACGGTTGGCGGCACGCAATTGGCGCAGGTCAAAGCCTTGCGGTGTCTGTGCGGCCCGCAAACGGCTGCGGTCCAGCGTCGCCTCCACCGCATTCACCGCACCCCCACTGACCTGTTTAATGGTGTCCGCGACAGGTACAATCGGCACCACCGCGGGCGCGCCATCGAGCACGGCACGGGCCACGCGGGCAATCATGCCGGGAGGGGTGAGGGCGCGGGCGGCGTCGTGGACGAGCACGCAGGCGTCGTCAAGCGAAATTGCTTCGAGCGCTGCGTAGATGGAGTCCGCGCGCTCCGCACCGCCATGCACAAACTGCACGTCGTGCCCCCGCAGGCACTGTCGGGCGTGCTCCTCCATGGCAGGGCTGATGACGACGACCACCTGGTCCACAATTTCGGAGGTTTCCATCGCGGTAACGGAACGCTCCAAAAGCGTGCGCCCGCGCAACGGGACGTACGCCTTAGGCACCTCAGCGCCCAGCCGGGTGCCCTGACCTGCTGCGGCAACAACCGCTACAACACGGCGGTCCAAGGGCTCGTCTTACTCGTCGTCGAAAGAAAGCTCGTCGAGGTCAACATCATCTTCGGCGTCAACATCGCCCGGCGCCTCGGAGATACCGGCCTTGACCTGCTCGTCGATGATCTTCTGGATCTCGGCTTCCATCTCCTCGACCTTCTTCTCATCGACAGGCTCTGCAAGCGCGAGCTCGCCGACGAGAATCTGGCGAGCCTTGCCAAGCATGCGCTTCTCACCAGCAGAAAGACCCTTGCCCTGGTCACGGCGCCACAGGTCACGTACAACCTCGGCCACCTTATTAATGTCGCCGGAGGCAAGGCGCTCCTGGTTCGCCTTGTAGCGACGAGACCAGTTGCCGGCCTCCTCAACATCCGTCTCACGCAGCACGGAGAACACCTTCTGCAGGCCCTCCTCGTTGACTACGTCACGCACACCGACAAGCTCGGAGTTCTTTACGGGCACGCGAACCTCAAGGTCTGAGTGGAGAATCTGCAGCACCAAGAAGTCCAGCTTCTCGCCGCGCATCTCACGCTCTTCGATGTCGGCGATACGCGCCGCGCCGTGGTGCGGGTAAACGACCACTTCTCCGACCTTGAATTCCATAAACGCTCCTTGGTGCTCCCGGCGAAGTTTTGACCCCACAACCCTACCACCGCCTTCAAAGCTCCGAATAGGGGATAAAATGGGAAAAGTTGCTGTCTAGGCGCTAAAGTATTCCAGAGAATAACCTTCGAAACCGTTTGACTATGGAGGACCCCACGTGAAGTCCCTGAAGCAGGTAGCCGTTATCGCTGCCGCTGGCTGCGCATCCTTGGCCCTTGTTGGCTGCTCCGCTGGCCAGATTACTCAGACCTCGAACCAGGTCGCTGCTGTGGATGGTGCCAGCGCCGCAACCGAGAACGGCGAAGTTGCTGTGCAGGATGTCACCGTCGTCTTGGCTGAGGACGGCAAGGCTGCCCTCAAGTTCACCGCGACGAACCAGGACACCTCCATGACGGATCACACGTTGAAGTCCGTCACCGCTGGTGGCAACACCGTCAAGATCGCAAACAACAACACGATTAAGTACAACTGCGTGTTGGTTGCTGATTCCGCCGAGGGCCTCGAGCGCCTGCCGCAGGATGACGCGAACTGCATCAGCTACACCGCTACCTCGCTGGCTAACGACGATTTCGCGTACGGTGGCAACGTCCCGGTCACGTTCAACTTTGACACCGGCTCCATCGACGTTGTGGCTACCGTGTCTGCCCCGCACCTCGTTTCGGGCCAGGTTGACCGCGAGACTGGCGCGAAGCACTAAGAGCTTTTCGCTTATCGACGAACACATGCCGCTGGGTTAACCAGCGGCTTTTTCGTTTTCGAACACTTTTCGAACACTTGCAGGCTCCGTGTCGTGGGGGTGTTATACGGTGTCGCACATGGCTAAGAAACCTCGCGTGATCCACACGTGCTCCGAATGCGGCTACTCTTCCCCGAAGTGGCTCGGCCGCTGCCCTGAGTGCGGGTCGTGGGGAACGTTGCAAGAAGAAGCGCCGGCTGCGGTTTCCGCAGGTCCGGTAAAGACGTCTGCGCTGACACCGACGTCGCCAGCGACCCCGATCACGAAGGTGAACGCGACTGCGACGCGCACGTTGCCCTCTGGCATCCGGGAACTCGACCGGGTGTTGGGTTCCGGTGTCGTGCCGGGGTCGGTGGTGCTGATGGCCGGTGAGCCGGGCGTGGGTAAATCGACGCTGTTGCTTGAGGTGGCATCGCGGTGGGCGGCGATGGATGGCCGCAAGGCGCTATACGTGACTGCTGAGGAATCTGCAGGCCAGGTCCGTGCCCGTGCTGAACGCACCGATGCGTTGAAAGACACGCTGTACTTGGCGGCGGAGTCGAACCTCGACGTGGTGTTTGGCCACGTCCAGCAGGTCAACCCCTCGCTGCTCATTGTGGATTCGGTGCAGACGATGCACGCCGCAGGTGTGGAAGGCGTTGCGGGTGGTGTGGCGCAGTCCCGTGCGGTTACTGCGGCGCTGACCACGTTGGCAAAGACAACCAATTTGCCGATCATCCTGGTGGGGCATGTGACCAAAGACGGCAACGTGGCCGGTCCGCGGGTGCTCGAGCACTTAGTAGATGTGGTGCTGAACTTTGAGGGTGACAGGCAGTCGTCGCTACGCATGCTGCGTGGAATCAAGAACCGTTTCGGGGCGACGGACGAGGTGGGGTGTTTCGAGCAGACCTCCGGTGGCATCCGAGAAGTGCCTGACCCGTCGGGATTGTTTTTGTCCCACCGCGGGAAGACTCCGGACGGTTCTGCGGTCACGGTGGCGATGGATGGCGTCCGGCCGATGCTGGCGGAAGTCCAGGCACTTACCGTCGATCCGGTGAATAAGAGCCCGCGACGCGTGGTCACGGGCTTGGATTTCAACAGGGTGCCGATGGTGCTCGCTGTCCTGCAGGCACGCTGCGGGCAGCGCACGAATGACAAGGACGCGTACGTAGCAACCGTTGGCGGTGTGAAGATCACCGAAACAGCAACGGATCTTGCGGTCGCGCTGGCTACATGGTCGAGCCTGCACGAAACACCGCTGCCGCCGAAGACTGTGGTCATCGGCGAAGTGGGCCTCGCGGGTGAACTACGAAGGGTGCCTAACCTCGGACGCCGCCTGCAGGAGGCGGCGAGGTTGGGATACGAAAACGCGATCGTGCCCAGCGGAGAACTCGAACCGGTCGAGGGAATGCGGGTCAGTCAGGTCTCTACGCTCGGGGAGGCGATCGCGCTGTTAGCTAAATAACTACAAGAAACTAGGTGATGTTGAAGGGGGCTGCTTCCGAAGCATTGTCGCCGATGACCGTGTGCAGGAAGTAGGACCCCGGCTCGATCGCGGGACGGTCATCACACTTACCCGGCTGAGATACGGTGCCGGACCAGCGAGCCTGGTAGCCCTGCTTCTCCCCCGCCTTGTAGGTCTGGGTGCCGGACACGACGGGCTGGTAGCAGTCGGTGTCTGCCCACATGCGCTCGTTGGTACGCATGTCGTACACCTCGAAGCGCAGGATGTTCTCGTCAAGGTCGATGACGCAGTCGGTGTCGGTCGGGTTTTCCACTTCCATGTAGAACACCGGCTCGGTGCCTGCGGCGTAGGACGGCTGGTTCGGCAACGCCTTGATCCGTAGGTCCTTGAGTTCGCATGCGCCAGTGCGGGCCGGTGCGGCCTCAACACTGGAAGGTTCCTCGGACGGGGATGCGGATGCAGACTCCGAAGCAGATTCCTCAGGCGCGGCGACGGTCGGCTCGGTAGCCACGGTCGGGTTCACGGTTTGCTCGGTGGAGGTTTCGGTTGCCCCATCCGATCCGGATCCGCCGCTGCGGGCCATGGCGGAAAGCGCCCAGACCAGCAACGCCACAACCACGAGGAGGATGACGAGGGCCGCGACGCGGCGACGTATGTAGATCTCCGGGGGCAATGGGCGCTGGTTCGACATGCTTATAACTTAATCGCCGAAGTTTTCGTAGGTGGTCTCGACACGGCCGTCCGAGAGACGGTAACGCGCACCAACCACGCCGATGCGGCGCGCTTCCAGGCCGGCAACAACGGCGGGGATGCGGGCGACCAAGTGCTCGGCGCCGTGGCGGGCGTGGGCTTGCTCGACCTGTTCGCCGCGCTTTTCGGCCTCGACGATGGAGGGGGCGATCTTCTCCACGAACAGGCGGGTCAGGCCGTGCGGGATCTCGCCGGACTCGAACGCCTGGACTGCGGAGCCGACAGCGCCGCACTTTTCGTGGGACAGGAACAGCACGAGGTCCACGCCGAGGCCGTCGACGGCGAACTCCACGGATGCGGAGACAGCGGAGTCGACGCAGCCGCCGGCGGTGCGGATGACGAAGATGTCGCCGAAGCCGGCGTCGAAAAGCAGCTCGACGGGCACGCGCGAGTCAGAACAACCGATGACACATACGGCTGGGTTCTGGCCGGAGGTGAGCTGCTGGAGTGTTTCGGCGTCGCGGTGCGGGGCGACGGTGTTGCCGGTGGCGAATCGCTCGTTGCCTGCGCGAAGCAGGTCCCACACTTCGCGCGGGGAGGTAGCGGCCTGGAGCTCTGTTGCATTAGTCATACCGGCTATTGTGGCACGCATTGTGCAGAATATTCGCCCAAATCAGATAGTTGATTGGTATCGCGCCAACGCGCGGGATTTGCCGTGGCGCAAACCGGGTACGTCACCGTGGGGTGTGCTGATCAGCGAGGTCATGAGCCACCAAACTCAGGTGGAGCGTGTTGCCCCCATTTGGTTGGAGTGGATTGAGCGCTGGCCGACTCCGCACGATTTTGCGCAGGCGCGTATCGACGACATCCTGCGCGCCTGGGCCAACCTCGGCTACCCACGGCGGGCGTTGAGGTTGCGGGAGTGTGCACGGGTGATCGTCGATAAGCATGGTGGCGTTGTGCCGGACGATGTGGACGCGCTGCTGGCACTGCCGGGCATTGGAGATTACACGGCGCGGGCGGTGGCGTGTTTCGCCTACGGGAAGAACGTGCCGGTTGTGGACACGAATGTGCGTCGCGTGGTGGCGCGTGTGGAACGCGGCCAGGCGCTGGGGGTGCCGGGGAAGAAGGAAATCGAGGAGGTTGCGCACCTGCTGCCGGAGGACAACGGTCCCGAGTTTTCGGTCGGCCTGATGGAGCTTGGTGCGCTGGTGTGCACCGCGAAGGCACCGAAGTGCGATGCGTGCCCGGTTGCGCAGGATTGTGCCTGGTTGGCGGCGGGCAGGCCGGCGCCTGAGGAGGGGCAGCGGCGGCCGTCGCAACGTTTTGAGGGCACGGATAGGCAGGTGCGTGGCAAGATTATGAAGGTACTGCGCGAGGCAGATTCGCCGGTTGAGCAGGCGATTATCGACGCCGTCTGGCCCGACGACGCCCAACGCTCACGCGCACTGTTCTCACTGTTGGAGGACGGCCTCGCCGAGCAGGATGAGCGCGGTTACTTCCACTTACCGCGGTAGGTCAGCCCACCCGGCAGCTTGATCCACACGCCGCCACGCGAGTTGATGGTCACTGGCCCGACGCGCTTGGAGGCGGAAACGCCCGAACCGGAGTAATTCAGCCAGCTGTCCTTGCTGAGCTTCTGGCGCTTACGAAACTGGAATCCCATAGCCGGCAGTTTACACTGCTGTACATGCAAAAACGTTGGTGCTCCCTGCTCATTCCGGTGTTATTGGCCCCATCCGCGCAGGCTGCGGACCTGAGCGCGGAGTCGTTGTCGTCGCTGTCGTCGGTGGGGTCGTCGACACTCGAGGTGGTACGCGACGCGTCGTCGTTGTCGTCGCTTCCGGAGTCATCGTGGAAACCACTGGCCGGCGCACCAGGTAGCGAGGCGGGCTCGCTTGACGCGGTGAAGCGGGTGCCAGGGTCGACCGGCCAGCGCATCCGCTACACCACCACGAATGACAAGGGCGAGAAGGTCGCGGTGACTGGGGCGTTTTACAAGCATCGCCGCGCGAAGGGGCTCATCGCGCTCGCACCGGGCACGCGTGGTCTGGGTGATCAGTGCGCGCCGTCGGCAGGCTCGTCCATGCTGGTGCGCATCGAAGACGGCACCGTGAACATTAACTATGAGGCGCCCCTGGTACAGAAGCTACTGGATGCCGGCTATTCCGTGGTGGTCACCGACTACATCGGGTTGGGCACCGATGGGTTGCACACCTACTTGAACAGGGTGGATCAGGGGCATGCGCTTATCGACGCCGCCCGCGCCGTTGCAAAACCAAACCAAAAAGTGGGCTTCTGGGGCTACTCCCAAGGCGGTGGCGCTGCCGCGGCCGCTGCGGAACTCGTCGCCGACTACGCCCCCGAACTCAACGTGATGGGAACGTTCTCCGGTGCCCCACCAGCCGATCCGCTGGGTGTGCTGGAGCAAGGTACCGCACCGATGCTCACCGCCGTGGCCGGTTTTGCCGCTGCGAGCTACTCCGAAAGCTACTCGGAATTCGGCGAGGCCCTGCAGGAACACCTCACCGACGAGGGCAAAGTCTGGCTCGAAGGACTGAAAACCTCGTGCGTGGTCGACGCCTCGTTGTCTGCGCCAGCCGACCCTTCCACACTGTTCACCGCAGGCAACTCGTTCGCTGAAGTGGTGCACTCGGATGAGCGGCTGGCGAAGTATCTGGAACTAAACAAAATGGGCACCGTCGCGCCGTCTGCGCCGATCATGGTGATGACGAATGCCGACGACGACCTCGTTCCGGAGCCGCAAGCCACCCAACTGGCAGAGGACTATTGCGCCGTCGGTGCGCAGGTGGAGTACCGACGCGTGGTGGTGCCGGGTTCCCCGACGCAACCATTGTCTTCGGGGCGTCTGCAGTTGACGCCGCGCGTTCCTGGTTCGGGCCATGCCGCTCCCCTGCTTTTGCAGGCCGACCATGCGATTGCGTGGATGGATGATCGTTTCGCCGAACAGCCTATGAAACGGGTGTGCCCCTCCGACCATCCTGCATATGAGGTGGTGGAGGGGCTTGACGCGGTGGAGATCACCGCGTTAGTCCTCGGCATCCTTGGGATGCTGGGGATACTCGGTGGCGCAGCCTGGTGGGTTTACACCGGCTCGGGGCCGTTGTCTTCCTTGCCCTCGTTGCCGTTCTGATCTTCGGCGGTCGTGTCGCGCTCATCCGGGAACTCGGAGGCTTCGGACTCCGGCTGGGTGCGCTCCGGCTCGATGTCGCGGACCTCTTCTTCCAGCTCGACGTCGAAGGCCTCCGCTGGCAGCGGGCGTGGACGTGGGGTGAAGGTGAAGGTCGCATCCGGGGCGGCCTTGCCACGATCCTTGCGGGCCGTCTCCACGTCGCCGTCCCAGCCCTCGACGTCCACGGTGATGATCTCGCCGGCACCGATCTCGCCGAAGAGGATCTTCTCGGACAGGATGTCCTCGATCTCCCGCTGGATGGTGCGACGCAGCGGACGTGCACCCAGCACTGGGTCGAAGCCACGGACTGCCAGGAGGTTCTTGGCGTTCTCGGTGAGCTCGATGCCCATGTCCTGCGCGGCCAGGTTCTTGTCCACTCGAGCGATGAGCAGGTCCACCATCTGGACAATCTCTTCCTGGGAGAGCTGCTTGAACACGACGATCTCGTCGATACGGTTCAGGAACTCCGGACGGAAGTGTTTCTTCAGCTCGTCGTGAACCTTGCCCTTCATGCGCTCGTACTGCGCCTCGGAATCCGCAGCGGTATCCCCGGTGAAGCCCAGGCCGACCGGCTTGGAGATGTCGGAGGTACCCAGGTTCGAGGTGAAGATCAGCACCGTGTTCTTGAAGTCCACGTTGCGACCCTGGCCGTCGGTGACGTGACCTTCTTCCAGCACCTGCAGGAGGGTGTTGTAGATCTCCTTGTGGGCCTTCTCGATCTCGTCGAAAAGCACGACCGAGAACGGCTTGCGGCGCACCTTCTCGGTGAGCTGGCCGCCCTCTTCGTAGCCGACGTATCCCGGAGGGGCACCGAAGAGACGCGACGCGGTGAAGCGGTCGTGGAACTCGCCCATGTCCACCTGGATCAGGGAGTCGTCGTCGCCGAAGAGGAACTCTGCAAGCGCCTTCGACAGCTCCGTCTTACCCACACCGGATGGGCCGGCGAAGATGAACGAACCGGACGGACGGTTCGGATCCTTCAGACCCGCACGGGTGCGGCGGATGGAGCGGGACACAGCCTTGACAGCCTCGTCCTGGCCGATGATGCGCTTGTGCAGCTCGCCTTCCATGTTGAGCAGGCGCTTCGACTCGCTCTCGGTGAGCTTGAACACCGGGATGCCAGTCCAGTTGGCCAGCACGTCAGCGATCTGCTCCTCGCCAACCTCGGCGATGTCCTCGAGATCATCAGAGCGCCACTTCTTCTCCTTCGCGGCGCGCTCCTCGGTGAGCTTGCGCTCCGTTTCGCGCAGGCTGGCTGCCTTCTCAAAGTCCTGGGCGTCGATCGCCGCTTCCTTTTCCTTGCGGACCTCAGCGATGCGGTCGTCGACCTCACGCAGGGAATCCGGAGCGGTCATGCGCTTGATGCGCATGCGGGCGCCGGCCTCGTCGAGAAGATCGACTGCCTTATCCGGCAGGAAACGGTCATTGATGTAGCGATCTGAAAGGTTCGCTGCAGCCTTGAGTGCATCGTCGGTGTAGGACACGCGGTGGTGCGCCTCGTAGCGGTCGCGCAGGCCCTTGAGGATCTGGATGGTGTCCTCGATGCTCGGCTCGTCCACCTGCACCGGCTGGAAACGACGCTCAAGGGCGGCGTCCTTCTCGATGTGCTTACGGTATTCGTCCAGCGTGGTTGCGCCGATGGTCTGGAGCTCGCCACGAGCCAGCTTCGGCTTCAGCAGCGAAGCAGCGTCGATCGCACCTTCGGCGGCACCGGCGCCGACGAGGGTGTGGATCTCGTCGATAAACAGGATGATGTCGCCGCGCTGGTTGATCTCCTTGAGCACCTTCTTCAGGCGCTCCTCGAAATCACCGCGGTAACGCGAACCTGCAACCAGGGAGCCCAGATCCAGCGAGTAAACCTGCTTGTCCTTCAGGGTCTCCGGGACGTTGCCGTTCGCAATGTCGAGCGCCAAGCCCTCCACGACGGCAGTCTTACCGACGCCCGGCTCACCGATGAGCACCGGGTTGTTCTTGGTACGGCGCGACAGGACCTGCATGACGCGCTCGATTTCCTTGTCACGGCCCACAACCGGGTCGAGCTTGCCTTCCTTGGCAGCAGCGGTGAGGTTACGGCCGAACTGGTCGAGCACGAGCGAGTTGGAACGCTCGCCGCCCTGCGGGCCGCCACCACCTGCACGGTTGCCGCCAGCACCCGCACCTGCGAAGCCCGGGCCGCCGCCCTGCTGCGGGGACTCCGGATTCTGCGCCTCGCCGCCCTCGTAACCAGACAGCAACTGGATAACCTGCTGGCGCACACGCGGCAGGTCAGCGCCGAGCTTGATCAGCACCTGGGCTGCAACGCCCTCGCCCTCACGGATCAGGCCGAGCAGCAAGAACTCGGTGCCGATGTACTTGTGGCCCATCTGCAGACCCTCACGCAGGGAGAGCTCCAGAACCTTCTTGGCACGCGGGGTAAACGGGATGTGACCGGTGACCGGCTGGGTGCCGTGGCCAATGATGTCGATGACCTCACGGCGCACATCCTCAAGGTTGATACCCATGGATTCGAGGGCCTTCGCGGCGACGCCCTCGCCTTCCTTAATCAGGCCGAGCAGGATGTGCTCGGTGCCCATGTAGTTGTGATTGAGCGCGCGCGCTTCCTCCTGCGCCAGGACGATGACGCGACGGGCCCGGTCGGTAAACCGCTCGAACATGTGGCTGACCCCTTCTATAGCTAAATCGTTGTCCACCACCATAACGCCGGGGTGCGACATCACTTCCCACGTTTTCGCTGCCGGGGGCGTGGAATCGTCGAAAAGCAGTGCTCAGAGGGGATGTTCACCCTTAGCGAACATCCCTGAAATACACATTTTCATGCAGTTTGCAGCCCGGATTAAACGGGTGCCCGCACGAGGGGCACGCGGCCCCATACTCGGCGTGCGTCATCATGTAACCGCACGCGCCGCACATCACAGAGCGCAGGTGCTTATCGACGCCCACAAACCGGTGATCCGCCAACTCGTCATGGCACAGCGAACAGGCCCAGAGTTTGTGGCAGGACCCGCAGGTATTGGCAATGACGTCGCACTCCGAGTGCCAGTGGGCGCACCGGCCTTGCGGGTCGACGTCGATACCGTGGATTTTCATTAATTCACCGGGATTACGGAGCCGCTGTACTTCTCGCGGATCCACTCTGCGGTCTCCGGCGAGCTCAGGTCCGCCGCCAGCTTCTCGATGCGGGGATCCTTCGCCGCGTCCTCATTGGCTGCGAGGATATTCACGTACGGGTTGTTCTCCGGGCTCTCGGCAATGACAGAATCCTCCGACGGGTTCAGGCCAATTTCCAGAGCGAAGTTCGAGGTTGCGATGACACCGGCAACAGACTCGTCCGACAGCGACTGAATAACCAGGGTGTCTTCGACCGGGACGATCTCAATGTCCTTCGGGTTGTCGGTGATCGACTGCAGGTTGATCTTGGACACGTTTGCCGGATCAATCTCCTGGTCCAGACCGATGACGCCGTTGGCCTCCAGCAGGATCAGCGCACGGGCAAGGTTGGACGGCGAGTTATGAGTCACGATCTTCGCCCCCTGCTCCAACTCGTCAATGGACTTGATGGAGTTGGAGTACATCCCCATCGGCTCAATGTGGACTCCGACGATGTTGACCAGGTTCTTGCCAGTCTGAGTATTCCAGTCCAGCAGGTACGGCGAGTGCTGGTAAAAGTTCGCGTCCGCGGAACCGTTGGCCACCGACATGTTCGGTTCCGACCCACCAGAAATGACCTTGACATCCAGCTCGTACTCCGGATTTTGCTCGTCGACGTAGCGCAGAATCTCCGCGTGGGGCGTGGCTTGCGCCAGGACGGTGAGCGGTTCTTCACCGCCCGAATCACTGGAGCAAGCAACGAGGCCAAGGCCAACTGCGGCAGACAAAGCAATGGACGCGAAACGCTTCATGGGGAAGCCCTTTCCCTATCGTGAACAACTTTGTCTGCCAATACTAGACTATGCGGTTCACAGTAGGTCAAGAATTACCGAATCTGCGATCCCAAGCACCGCCTCACGTGCATCTTCAGCGGTCCGGGCGGCAAGGGCAGCATCGGCCATCTTCCGGCAGGTATCCATGTCGTGCAGGCGCAGCGCCGCGCGCACTGCGTTGACCTTGCCGGGCGCCATAGACAGCGACTTCACGCCAAGGCCGACAAGGACGAGGGCCATGAGCGGGTCGCCGCCGGCCTCGCCACACACGCCGATGGGTTTGCCAGTAGCTTCACCGCCACGGCAGGTCTCGCGGATCATGGACAGCACCGCGGGCTGCCAGGGCGAGAGCAGTTCGGCGAGTTCGCCCTGCATGCGGTCAGCGGCCATCGTGTACTGGGAAAGGTCGTTGGTGCCGATGGAGCCGAAGTCCACAACGTCGAGCACCTGCCCGGCGCGAATCGCGGCCGCAGGGGTTTCGACCATGATGCCCACCTGCTTCAGGCCAGCAGCGCGGGCGCGTTCAGCGAACCACTCGGCCTCCTCGACCGTGGCGACCATGGGCGCCATGACCCACAGTTCGGCGTCCGGCACGTTACGCTGCGCGTTGGCGAGTGCCTCCAACTGGTCGGCGAGCAGATCCTCGCGGGCTTGGGACAGGCGCAGGCCGCGGCGACCGAGGGCTGGGTTTTCCTCCTCGCCAAGGTCCGCAAACGACAGCGGCTTGTCGGCGCCGGCGTCGAGGGTGCGCACCACCACGCGGCGCTCGCCGAAGGCCTCGAGGACCTTGGTGTAGGTCGCGGTCTGCTCGTCCACGCTGGGCGCGGAGTCGCGGTCCAGGAAGAGAAACTCAGAGCGGAACAGGCCGGAGCCTTCCAGGTCATAGCCCGCAGCCTTCACCGCGTCTTCGGCGGTGCCGATGTTGGCCAGCAGTTTCACGGCGTGGCCGTCGCGGGTGGCGCCGGCGCCGGCGGAGCCTTCCAGTGCGGCGGCGCGGCGGCGGGAGCGCTCGTCGAGTTCGGCGACGTCCTCATCGGACGGGGCGACGATGATTTGGCCGGTGCTGCCGTCGAGGGCGATGCGGGGGTCGTCGACAATCGCATCGGAAATGCCCTTGACCTGCACCGCAGCTGGGATGCCGAGCTGTGCGGCGAGGATCGCAGTATGCGAGGTCGCGCCACCCGCCTCGGTGACAATGCCTAGCACCATCGCCGGATCCAGTGTGGCGGTCTCAGCGGGCGCAAGATCGTGCGCGACCAGGATCGACGGCGCCGTCAGATCCGGCACGCCCGGCTCCGGCAAGCCGCGAAGGCGTGCGGTGGCGCGGTCGCGGATGTCGTAAAGGTCGGTGACACGCTCGGCCATGTAGCCGCCGAGTTTGCGCAGCTTGTTCGCGTACGTCTCCACCGCGTCGTGTACCGCTTTGGTGGGGCCGCTGCCCTTCTTCAGTTCCTTGTCCACCCCGCGGATCAGGCCACGATCCGTGGCCAGCGCCGCGGTGGCCTCGAGCACGTCCTGCGACGCCTTCGAGTTGGCGTGCGCCGCGCGTTCGCGTAACGACGACGCCACCTCCCCCAACACTTCCCGTATCCGCTGACCATCCGCCTCGGGGTCCACGGAGGCGGGCTCGTGGTTATCGATACCCACCGCCGGGGTCACTACCGCGACGGGTCCGCAGGCAGTACCAGCGGACACACCAATGCCGTGAAGAACTGTGCGCTCAGTCATGCCACCGAGCCTACTCGGCGGGCGTGATCTCGAGGATGGCATCTCCAATTTCGACGGTGCCATCGGCCACGTCGTTTACTCCGCCGAGTTTCTTGGAGTTGACCACGGTGGTGATCACAGTGGTGTCGACCCCCTTGGCGGCAATCGCCGGGAAGTCCACCTCCGCCAGTGCGTCACCGGCAGCGACCTCATGTTTCTTCTCTACCAGCGGGGTGAAGCCCTCGCCCTCGAGTTTCACGGTGTCGATGCCGATGTGCACCAGCAGTTCCGCGCCGTCATCAGTCTTGATGCCGTACGCGTGGCCCGTCTTTGCCACAGAAATCACCTTGCCCGCAGCGGGCGCAACCACGGTGAGTTTGTCATTCGCCGGAATCACGCCAACAGCCTGGCCGAGGGCGCCGGAGGCGAAGGCGGCGTCGTTAAGCGCTGCCATCGCCACAACCTCACCAGCGACAGGAGCGAGCACTGTGCTTTCAGTGCTTTGCGACGACCCCACAACCGCAACCGGCTCCTCCTCACGAGCAGCAGCCGCGCGAGCAAGCGCGTCCGCCTTCTCCTCAGGGGTGCGGTAGTCGGTGATCAGGATGATGAAGAACGAGGTGAAGAACGCCACTGCGATGGCGATCATGTAGACCCACATCGGGTCGAACACGAACATGGTCGGGATGGAGGTGAACACGAACGCGTTCGTCTTCACACCACCGAACGGGGTGCCCAGGATCGCGATAGTCAGGCCGCCGGCGAAGCAGCCGACGAGCATGCGCGGGTAGATCTTCTTAAAGCGCAGGTGGATACCGTAGAGCGACGGCTCGGAGATGCCGCCGAGCAGGCCCGCGGCGAGGGCGGAACCGGAGGTCTGGCGCATCAGCGGGTCGCGGTCACGAATAGAAATAGCCAGCACCGCGGCGGTGGCGCCGAAGCAGGCAAAGTTCCAGGCACCCATTGGTCCCTGGATGAAGTCGTAGCCAAGGGTGTTGATGTTCACCAGCATCAGCGCGTTGAGCGGCCAGTGCAGACCAAGCGGCACCAGGAACGGGTAGAGCATCGGGATCAGCAGCGCGAACAGGAACGGTGCGTTGCCGTTCATCCATGCCAAGCCAGTACCAATCCAGGCACCGAGCAGGTAGCCGAACGGGCCAATGATGAACGCGGTGACCGGGATCATGACCAACAGGGTCAAGAACGGCACGAACACCATGTGCACGGTAGACGGGATGATCTTCTGCAATCCCTTATAAAGCAACGCAGCGACCGCGGCCATGATCAGCGGCACGAAGACGTTGCCGTTGTAGCCGTTATGGATCATGGGCAGGCCGAAGACGTCGATGACGTCGGTCGGCGCGCCGAACAGATCGATCACTCGCGCATCCGGGTGCTCGGTCAGATCCACGAAGTCCGGGGTGAACAACGCCAGCATGACCGCGGCTGGCACCCACGGGTCAATATTGAGCTTCTTGCCCGCGTTGTAGGCAACAGCCACCGGCAGGAAGAAGAACACGGAATTCCACATGGCGTCCACGAACTGCCAGCCCGGTGTCTTTACTTCCGCACGGAAGTCGATGATGTCGAAGGCGTCGAGGAAGGCAGCGAACGCAATGATCAGCGACGCGCCGAGCAGCACGCCCAGGATCGGGCGGAAAGAGTCTGAGAGATACTCGAAGAACGTATCGAGCCACGGCATCTTGCCCTTGGCCTTGTCGCGCTGCTGCTTCTTTAGCTCGTCGTTGGACGTGGTGCGGCCCGCCATCTCAGGCAGGTTATTGATCGCGTTGTACACCGTAGCCACGTCACCACCGACAATGACCTGGTAGTGGCTGCCGCCCTGCGGCACCGCACCCATTACTTTCGGATTCGCTTCGAGGCGGTCTTTGTCGGCCAGGGAGGCGTCGTTAAGTTCGAACCGTAGTCGGGTCGCACAATGCGTCATCGACGCAATGTTGTCGGCCCCGCCGATCCCGGCGAGGATATCGGCGGCCTGATCTTGCAGGCTCGCCTTAGTGGTCGCCATGCTGATGCTCCTTTCAACCACATGATTTAGTCACATCAAACGTTAGTTGGTTATAACCACCGTGCACAATTAGCAGGGGTCGAGATATTCCTCACGATCCGACAACACTCGCGCGTTCCCGCCGTAGTTCTTCTTCGCAGCACACAGCGCATCCGTGTCGTGGCCAAAATCGAGGTACACCGGGTAAATATCGTTGCCATCGACCTGTGCGCGAAGCGACGGGCAGTGGCCTGGATAGGTGAACTCAGCATTTCCATCGCCGAGATACGCAATGTCAAACGCAAGCTTGGAGTGTGTCGAGCCAATATCTCCGTCCGCAATTACGGAATCGAGAATGAGAATTCCTCGTCCATCACAATTCGGCGCAGAGATTTGACGCTTAACCCCTTCAAACTGCGCCTCGATAATCACGCCATCGCTGTCGCGCTTAATCCCCCAGTTTGGGTCGAGTGTGCTCGATGTCGGCACAGGAGTGGAAGCCTTCGCCTGCTTCTTGTGCGGCGGCTCCTGACCAGGCGGGTACACGCCGCAGCGTGGCTCCTTATCCGCCAGGGATTCGGGAACGCCGAGCTCCTCAAGACGACCCGGGTTAAAGCACGGCCGCGCCATACCCATGCCATCCCACACGCCATCGGACTCTACTTCTACCCAGTGCTTACCGTCCCACTGCGCGAGGATGATGTTGCCGGAATTCGGAACTCCAGGACGAGTGAATCCACCTTCGCAAGGACCATACAGCTCAAACTCTTCAAGCCCTGGCGAATTTTTGATTGCATCAGTGGAGCAATCCGGTGGGGGCAGCTGCGACGTTGTTGTGGTTGGCGTGGTAGGCACCGTTGGCTCCGCAAGCTCTGCTTGTTCACTACTGCCACAGCCCGCCAACGAGGCTGCGAGGAGTACTCCGGCTGCTGCGAGGGGCCAACGGCGCATCGTCGTTACGCCTCCGGCTTCACCATCGGGAACAGGACGGTCTCGCGGATACCCAGGCCGGTCAAGGCCATCAGCAGGCGATCCACGCCCATGCCGCAACCTGCTGTCGGCGGCATGCCCTGCTCCATAGCGGCGAGAAAGTCCTCGTCGAGCACCATGGCCTCGTCGTCACCATGCGCCGCCAGGCGGGCCTGGTCTTCGAAGCGCTCGCGCTGGATCACCGGGTCGATGAGCTCGGAGTAGCCGGTGGCCAATTCGAAGCCACGGACGTAGAGGTCGAACTTCTCGGTCACACCCGGCTGCTCGCGGTGGTCGCGGGTCAGCGGGGAGGTCTCCACCGGGAAGTTAATGACAAAGGTCGGCTCGTAGAGCTGGTCGGAGCAAAGCTCCTCCCAGATTTCCTCCACAAGCTTGCCGTGCAGCCAGCCTGCATTCTCCGGAACCTTCAGACCGATAGTCTCAGCGATGCCCTTGAGTTCCTCCACGGAGGAATCGATGGTCACCTCAGGCTGGCCCGGGAACTTACGCTGCAGCGCCTCGTTGAGCGACGGGTACATCTCCAGTACCTTCCACTCGCCGCCGAAGTCGTACTCGGTGCCGTCAGCCAGCGTGACCTTCTGGGAGCCGAAAACTTCCTGGGCACAGAACTGGACAAGACCCTTCATGGTTTCGGCACCGTCCTTGTAGGTGCCCCACGCCTGGTAGGTCTCCAACATGGTGAACTCCGGCGAGTGGGACGAATCCACGCCCTCGTTGCGGAAGTTCTTATTGATCTCAAAGACGCGCTCCAGGCCACCAACAACGGCCCTCTTCAGGTAAAGCTCCGGCGCGATGCGCAGGTAGAGGTCAATGTCCAGCGCGTTGGAGTGGGTGACAAACGGACGCGCCGCAGCACCGCCGTGCAGCGTCTGCAGCATCGGCGTCTCAATCTCCACAAAGTCCAGGCCCGTCAGGTACTTACGCACCGCAGCCATGACCTTGATGCGGGTCATGGCGTTCTTGCGCGCATCCTCGCGCATGATCAGATCCGTGTAACGGCGACGGACGCGCTGCTCCTCGTTCATGTCCGCGAACGCGACCGGAAGCGGGCTCAAGGCCTTCGAGGCCATGTGCCAGGACTGTGCCTGGACGGAGAGCTCGCCTCGTCGAGAAGCAATGATGCGCCCACGAACCGAGACAATGTCACCCAGGTCCGTGTCAGCCTTCCACTGCGCGAGGGCTTCCTCGCCCACCTCTGCCAGCGACAACATGACCTGCAACTGGGTGCCGTCACCCTCCTGCAAGGTGGCAAAGCAAAGCTTGCCAGTGTTGCGCTGGAACATGACGCGGCCGGCGACGGCCACCACATCCTGGGTTTCCTGGCCGGCCTCAAGGCGGGTCACACCGTCGCCTTCGCCCTCTTCAACGACCTGGTACTTCGCCCGCAGGTCCTTCAGCGAGGTCGTACGGTCAACTTCGACGGGGTAGGCATCACGGCCCTCGCCGATAAGCCGTTGCCTCTTCTCCCGGCGGATTTGCTGCTGCTCTGAAAGATCCTGCGTACTCACGCCGGTCAATCGTAGTCTATTGGCAAAGCGGAAGATCCAGACGCTGCTCTTCCGAGTTCAAACCGTTAATAATCATGAGGTATTCAGGCTTGTCCTGCGGCACCATCACATAGGCAGGCGGGTTCGCGTCCGGCAACTCATAGGAGTTCACGGTGCACTCACCGGAGCCCAACACGACGGCCTCGCGCGGGTCCGGCACCGCATCGTCGCGGTCATACTCGTCGGCGTACTTCACCACAGACACGCCCAACTCTGCGTTGGCGCAGCGGATCTTGCCTTCCTGGTCCGGATCGGTCGAGCCGTTCTCGCAGCGCAGGTCCTGCCAGCCCTTCTGGCCGGACTTCTTGGACACGATATCCGGGTACTCCTCGGCGATCTGCGCCTCCGCACCCTCCCAGGCCTCGCCGCGGTTGGCGGACCAATACCACAGTGCCGCAATAGCGATGAGCAGTAGCGCCAGGATCGCGATGATCCACGGCCACGGGACTTTCTTCTCGTTCGTCGCCGCCGGGCGGGTGTAGTTGCCGTCCGGGCCGTACGCGTACGGCTCAGGGCGCTTGCGATAGCCGTCCTCCGGGTTGGGAGCAACGTCGATGTTGGACGCCTCCTGGGGCGCCTCGCCCACCGGCACCATATGCAGCACATCCGCACAGGTGCGCACGCCCTCGCGTGGGGCCTCGCCCGTCATCAGACTGACCACGCTGGCGAACTTGTCCACATTCGCCTTGGCCAACTCCTCATCCGAGCCAACCGCGTCGGTACTCGGACCAACCAGGGTGAGCTTCACCGGGGTGGTCGACCACTGCGGCTGCACCAAAAGTCGCTCCGGCGAAATAGAACGGGAGACGAACCCGGACAGGCCCTTGAGGTCGTAGTCATCGATGGCCTCGACCACCGGGGCGAGCAGGTCACGCACTTCCTGCTGGGTAAACGTCGCGCCCTTCTCCGCAATGAGGTCGCTCAACGGCGTGCCGGTTGCGGCCTCGCGCAGGACGAAAAGCTGCCCTTCGTCGGTGGTACCCACACTGCGCGGCTGGAACGCGCCCGGATGCGCCGCCAGCGCGAGGCGGCTGTTGAGCGTGTTCACGTCGGCGCCGAGGTGTTCCGCCACCTTCGTGTCAAAGACCTCCACCTCTACGGCGTGGCCTTTGTCGTCCGACGCGGTGTACAACGTGGACGTTTCAGTACGGCCGCTTTCACGCACCTGCTCAGGGGTGAAGGCGAAGCCGAAGCGGTCGGCGAGGATTCCGGCGATGTTGGGCACAGACATGCGCCGCATTCTACCGCCTGCGACCGCAGCCCGTTCGGCTACCTATCTTCTTCGATGTGCTTGAAGCCAATCCCGAGCGGCAAACCCACGTTGTCGGCCAGGCGCACAGGGCCGAGGTCGACGGCGGCGAGGAGGCGGGCGTCGCCACGCTCGGGCGCTTCGCGCATCGCCAGGTCGCGCAGCTCAAGGTAGGCCGGTTCAAGGCCCTCGGCGGCGAGCACACCACGCACGGTTTCAAGCACGACCTCGGCGCCCTGCTCAGCGGCGTGGGCGCCTGCGGTCAGCGCCGCCGGCAGTGCGAGAGCGGCCTCGCGCAGGTCCTCCGGCACGTCGGCGTTGCGCAGCGACACCGCCAGCCCGTTCGGGGTGCGCACGGTAGGCACGGAGTGCAGTTTGACCTCCATACGCAGGCCAGAGACCGCATATTGCGTGGCGACGAGCACCTCAAAGTCCTTCTCCCCCAACACCACATCCGTCGCATGCGAGGCGTTAATCGCAGCAAGGATGCGCGCCACCTCGCGCTGCGTGTGCTCCGGGTCCTCCAGCGGATCCACCCCGGAATCCACCCGCACCTTGGTCTCCAGCGGGCCGTGGAACACCACGTCCACCTTCTCCTCGGCGAAGATGTCCGGCACCTCGTCGCCAGTAAACGTGACCACGACGTACGAGCCGAGCAGCGACTTCGCCGCACGGATTAACTCAATGTGACCCGCGTGCACATCGCGACCCAACGGCACGACCACAACGGACTTGCCAATCTTGCGAAACGCCCGCCCGTACGTTGCCAGCAGCGCCTCATCCGTAACGACGACTGCCTTACCTGCCTCAAACGCCATCTATCTTCCCCTTTATCTTCCCTCGTATTTCTGAATAACCCACAGTTCCGTATCCGTGTCCTGCTCCATCTCACCGCGTCGGCGCTGCAGATCCACAAACAGCCTGCGCACCCCGGGTTCCGGCAGTGCGTCGAGCATCCGGTCCAAGTCGTTGACGCTTTTTGCGTATCGACGACCCGACGCCGCCTCGATGAACTTCTCCGCCACCGCCTCAAACGCAGGAACCGTATCGATGAGCAGCTCGAGCGCGTCGTCGCGCACCGTCGCTTCCAGCGCGCGAAGTTCTTGGGCGGCGGCGATGGTGGGGCGGACGGTGTCGTCGATACGCATGCTCGTGCCGCCGATCTCCGCGATGAGCAGCCCCACGACGGTTTCGCCGAGTTCGTCCGCGGCGGAGGTGACCCAGATGTTGTCGAAGAGGTTGTGGGCGCACATGGTGATGGCCTGGGACGTTTCGACGTCGTCAAGCAACTGCGGGCCTTCCTCCAACGCGGTGTGGAGGAACATCTGCTGCGGGCGCGCGTAATCAGCCAGGATTTCTGCGGCGGCACGGATATCGTTCGCGGAGCCGTCGATGAGCACGAGGTCCACGTGCGCGATCGCGCCCGGGTCGGTGTTGATATCGATCGGGCGCACGGTGTGCCCGGCGCGCTCCATGTCGAGAGCGAGTTGGCTGTGGCCGGGGATTGCGCCTACGAGCAGGCGTGGCGCCATTTACTTCCCCCGGCGGGCGAGCAGTTCAGCGACGGAAATGGAGTTCTCGCGCTCGTCACGACGACGGCGGCCCGAACGGCGCGGCTCCTCCTGCGGTTCCGGTTCCGGGGTTGGCTCCGGCTTGGGTTCTGGCTGCGGTTCCGGCTTGGGTTCCGGCTTTGCTTCTGCTTCCGCTTGCGCCTTTCGTTCGCTGATCAGGTCAGACAGCGGGTTGCGTGCGGGACGACCGGACGGCTGGGTGCCAATGCGGCCAGCGATCGCATCCGAGCTCGGCGCACCGGTGGGACGCACGCGGTCGAGCACAACCGTGTCGTCGGTCGACGGCGACGGGCGCGCAGGCTCCGGCTCTGGGGTCGGTTCCGGCTCCGGCTCCGGCGCTGGCTCTGGTTCTGGGGTGCTCTCCAACTCGGAGATGCGACGCGCAGAGGCGCGCACGGCGGCCGGCTCGTACTCGAAGACGCGGCCGTTGAGCTCCTCCAACTGTGCTCGCAGTGCCTGGATCTCATCCTGCAGCGCGCGAAGGGCTTCCATGTCCACCGCGGAGCCCTCGCCCTGCGGCAGGGCGGCGATGACGGCCTTGTGGCGTTCTTCCTGCTCGCGGACTTGTTCGCGGGCGGCTTCGGCGTCCCGGGTGGCGTCGTCACGCTCGCGGCGGCTGCGGAAGTTCAAGATCAGCCCGGCCGCGCCCGCCCACAGTGCGAAGATCAGCGCGATCTTCAGTGCGTTGGCGGAGTTGGTAAACAGCATGACAACGGTGCCAATTACGGCGACAACAAAGGGGACGATGACCCACAGGGTTGCGCTGTCACTGGATGTGTTTTTGGCACTCATGCCCAACACTCTAGCCAACCCCCTGCCCGTCGGCGGGTGGCGACACCTCGCAGTTTTTCTCCAGCACCAACCCGGCAACACACAGCGCGATGCCACCGAGGGTGCCCACGGTCAGCGGCACGACGTCCTCGGATGCGGCCGCCAGCACGTCGAGCCTGCGCACCACATACATCAACGCGCCTGCATACATGCCGCCGCAGATCGCACCCGCCCACGCGCTGGCCTTGCCGAACACCATGAAGTTCGCGGCCTGCATCGGGTTGAGTTGGCTGCGGTCCAGCCCCACCTGGCCGTCCTTGCGGCGCTTGTGCACCACCCATGCCAGCCACCCGGCGACCGCGGCGATGCACCACAGCGACAGCGACACGATTAGGTCCAGCGACTCCAGCCAGCTGTAATAACGCCGCACCACAATCAACGCAGCTGCGGCACTGAAGCCAGCGGCGGCGATGATCCCCTCGATCGGCGTGCGCTTCATAGTTTGCGCACCCCTTGATCCTCCAGGCCGTCGAGCAATTCGCGTATCGACGACCCCTTCAACTCCGCGCCCGGATCAATCTCCAACCACGGCTCGAGCACAAACTGGCGCAGGTGCGCGCGCGGGTGCGGGACCGTCAGCACCGGGTCGTCGGAGGTGTAGCCCTCGATCCAGACAATGTCCACGTCTAGGGTGCGAGGGCCCCAACGCTCCACGCGCACACGCTCGGCCTCGTTTTCCAGGCGCTGGCAGCGCTCGAGCAACTTGTGCGGGGTTTGGTCCACCTCCACCAGCAGGCTCTGGTTCAGAAAGTCCGGCTGGTCGGTTTTGCCCCAGGGGGCGGTGGCGTAGATGGAGCTGGCGGCAACGGTTTCGTCGGCGAACTCGTCCACAACCGCGCGCAGGTGCGCACGCGCATCACCCATGTTCGATCCGGAGGACAGCACTGCGCGCATGGGCATCACATCCGTTTCCGGGAGCGGCGCGCCACCACGGCAACATCGTCGAACACTGCCGGGATCGGCGCGTGTGGCTTGTGCAAGGTCACCTCGATCGCGTGCAGCGCGTCGTAGGTGCGCATGGCGGTCTCTGCGATCTCGACAACCACGGTCTCAATCAACTGACGTGGCGTACCGGTTGCAATCGCCAGCGCGGTGTCGGCGAGTTCGGCGTAGTTGACGGTTTTGGTCAGGTCGTCGTCACGCGCGGCGTCTGCAAACTCCAACCAGCACGTGATGTCCAGCGAGAACGCCTGGCCAAACTCCGTTTCGTGCTCGAGTACGCCGTGGTTGGCGTGGAACTTAAGCCCTTTGAGTTCGATGCGGTCAGCCATGGTTCCACCTTGCCACCACATCCACCGCGTCGCGAGAGACCGCAACCTCGTGCACACGAACGCACCAGGCGCCGGCCTGGGCAGACAGCGCCGTGACGGCAGCGGTAGCCGGGTCCGCATCCACCGGGGAGTGCTCCAGACCACGATCCGCGCGGATCTCGCGGAGGAAACGCTTGCGCGACGCGCCGACAAGAATCGGGAACTCGCCGGCAATGAACTCCGGCAGGGCGTTGAGCAGCGCCCAGTTATCGGCCGCGGTCTTGGCAAAGCCCAGGCCCGGGTCCAGCGTGATCTGCTCCTTGGCCACCCCCGCGGCCAGGGCGTTCTCGACGAGTTCTGCCAGCACCTGGTGGACGTCCTTGACCACATCCCCGCCGTGGTCAGCCGCGCCCGAGGCGTTGACAAACGCGTCCGCACGCCAGTGCATGAGGCACACCGGCAGCTGCGTTTCCGCCATCACGCGGTACATGTCCTCATCCGCCAGGCCACCGGAGACGTCGTTGATCAGATCCACGCCCTCTTCAGCAGCGGCCTGCGCGGTAGCGGCACGCATCGTGTCAATCGAGGTCCGGATGCCATCCTCGTGCAACGTCCGGATCACCGGGCGAATGCGCTCCGCTTCCACCTCCGCGGGAACGCGGGTGGCGCCGTTATCTGCGGTGACGCTTTTGTCCCCCGCAGAGTCCACCTCCGCGGGAACGCGGGTGGCGCCGGGTCGGGTGGATTCGGCGCCGACGTCGATAATGTCCGCGCCCAACTTCACCAACTCGTGGGCATGGGCGATGGCATCGTCGGTGGCGAGCCACTTGCCGCCATCCGAAAACGAATCCTCCGTGACGTTGACAATCCCCATCACACTCGTGCGTCCGGACAGTGTCAGGTCGGCGACAGTGGTCATTGGTGTTCTATCCCCTAATCAGGCTCATGACCTCGGCACGCGAGGCCGCGTTCTTCTGAAAACCGCCGCGCACAGCGGACGTGGTCGTTGTCGCACCCGGCTTCCGAATTCCACGCATTGCCATGCACAGGTGCTCGCATTCGATGACGACGATCACCGCAGACGCATCAAGCTTTTCGACGATCGCGTCCGCAATCTGCGCCGTCAACCGCTCCTGCACCTGCGGGCGCTTCGCGTACATATCCGCCACACGCGCCAGCTTGGACAGGCCGGTCACCTTGCCGTCTTGTCCAGGGATGTAGCCAATGTGGGCTACGCCGTAGAACGGCACGAGGTGGTGCTCGCAGGTGGAGTAGATCGGAATGTCACGCACGAGCACCAACTCGCGGTGGTTCTCCGAAAAGGACTTCTCCAGGTGCACCTTCGGGTCCTCGTGCAGGCCTGCGAACACCTCGGCGTAGGCGCGCGCCACACGCGCTGGCGTCTCCACGAGGCCCTCGCGGTCCGGGTCCTCCCCCACCGCGATGAGCAGTTCACGCACGGCGGCTTCGGCGCGCTCGTGGTCAAACTTAGGCGTCGTCATCGTCGTCTCTCCTGTGCTTCGGTTCCTGCGGCTCGCGCGGCAACTGGGTCGTCTCGTCTTCAGACGCAGTCGGACGGGTTTCCGGCTCCGGACCACGCGCTGGGTGGTCTGGGCGTTCGTGCTCCGGCAGGCGGAAGCCGATCTCCTCGGTCTCCCGGGTTGGGTAGTTCTCCGCACCCGGGTGCTGCTTCGGCTTAGACTGCTTTGGTTGCGGTCCGCCCACGTAGGTCCAGTCCGCCGGTGGTTTCTCACCGCGGTACTGCGGGGCCTTGCCCTTCGGCGGCTGCCAACGCGTGGAGCTCTTCTGCTCCGCTGCCTTCTCTTCCGCCTCGCGTTCCTTGCGACGACGCTCACGCGTCGCCTTCGACGCCTCCAGGATGGAGAAGCGCTTCGGCGGCTCCTCGCCACGCTCCTTAGCAATCTCCACCGGAGTCTTCACCGGCTCGCGACCGATCTGGCGGCCGAAGCGCACGTCGTGCTCCGGCAAGGTCGGGCGTTGCGGCTCGATCGAGTCGAAGATCTCCTCCAGATCGCCCCGACGCAGGGTTTCCTTCTCCAGAAGCTTCGAGGCCAACGTATCCAGCTCGTCGCGGTAGCGCTCGAGGGTTGTGTAGGCGACCTTGTGGGCTTCGTCGAGAAGCGCCTGCATCTCCTCGTCGATCTTCGCGGCGACTGCCGGCGAGTACTCGAGTGTGCCGCCACCGCCGCGGCCGGAAAACGGATCGCCCTGCTCCTGGCCGTACTTCACCGGGCCAAGCGAGGAGGTCATGCCGTACTCGGTGACCATCGCACGCGCGATCTTCGTGGCCTGCTCGATGTCGTTCGACGCACCGGTGGTCGGCGCGCCGAAGACCAGTTCCTCGGCGGAGCGGCCACCCATGGCGAACACCATGCGGGCGAACAGTTCGTCGCGGGTGTACATGCCCTTGTCGTCCTCGTCGGCCGTCATGGCAAAGCCACCGGTGCGGCCGCGGGCGAGAATGGTCACCTTGTACACGCGCTCGATGTCCTTGAGCGCCCACGCGGCCAGCGTGTGGCCGCCCTCGTGGTAGGCGGTGACCTTCTTCTCGTGCTCAGAGATGATCTTGCTGGAACGACGCGGGCCACCGATCACGCGGTCCGTGGCCTCCTCCAGCGCATCCGCGGTGATCACGTTGCCGCCGATGCGGGCGGTGAGCAACGCGGCCTCGTTAAGCACATTCGCCAGGTCCGCACCCGACATGCCCGCGGTGCGCTTGGCCAAAGCATCCAGGTTGACGTCCTTGGCCAACGGCTTGTCCTTCGCGTGCACCTTCAAAATCTGGGCACGGCCCGCGAGGTCCGGGTTGGATACCGGAATCTGGCGGTCGAAACGGCCCGGGCGCAAAAGCGCGGGGTCCAGGATGTCCGGACGGTTCGTCGCCGCCAGCAGGATCACGCCCTCGCGGCCGGAGAAGCCATCCATCTCCACCAGCAACTGGTTCAAGGTCTGCTCGCGCTCGTCGTGGCCGCCACCCATACCGGAGCCGCGCTGGCGGCCGACGGCATCGATCTCGTCGACAAAGATGATGCACGGAGCGTTCTCACGCGCCTGTTTGAACAGGTCACGCACGCGGGAGGCGCCCACACCAACGAACATCTCCACAAAGTCAGAACCGGAGATGGTGTAGAACGGCACGCCCGCCTCACCAGCGACAGCACGCGCAAGCAGGGTCTTACCGGTGCCCGGCGGGCCATAGAGCAGCACACCACGCGGGATCTTCGCGCCGAGCTTTTCGTACACGCTCGGGTCGGTGAGGAAGTCCACCACTTCGTGGAGTTCGTCGACGGCCTCGTCGGCACCCGCCACGTCATCGAACGTGTTGGTCGGGTTGTCCTTGGTCAGCTGCTTCGCCTTCGAACCACCAATGCCAAACGGTCCGCCGCCGCCCGACTGCATGCGATACATGAAGTAGAACAGCAAGCCGAACACCAGGATCATCGGCAGCATGAAGCCCAGCATGGACATCAGGAACGAATCCTGCGTCACGTTCGTCTGGTAGGAATCCGCCTCAGCCTCACGCACCGCCTGGAACACATCCGGCGCGGTACGAGCCGGGTACTGGGCAGAAATTGCCTCGACGCCCTCGCGCTCGTCGACAGTAATCGGCTCACGCAGATCAATACGCACCCGCTGCTCGCGGTCATCGATCTGCACTTCCTCCGCATTATGTTCGCGGAGCTGCTGCATCGCCACCGACGTATCCACGCTCTGGTAAGCGCGGGAATCGTCCCCAATCAGCGTCAGCAAATAGAGCACAATAAGCGCGATGGCGCCCATAATGCCCCACCGCATGACGTTTTTATTTTTGCTCATAAACCTTTGTTCTAGTCGGCTTTACTCAGCGTCCGAGTACACGCGCGGATGCAACGTGCCCACGTACGGCAAATCACGGTAGCGCTCCGCGTAATCCAGGCCGTAGCCGATCACGAACTCGTTCGGGATATCAAACCCGATATCAAGCAAGTCGATCTGCGCCGTCTGCACATCCGGTTTGCGCAATAGAGTAACGACCTCAAGGCTCTTCGGGTTCCTGTTGCGCAAATTACGCAGCAACCACGACAGCGTCAGACCCGAATCGATGATGTCCTCAACCACCAGCACATCACGGCCGGCGATCTCCTTATCCAGGTCCTTCAGAATGCGGACCACGCCAGAACTCGTCGTCGAGTTGCCGTAGGAGGACACCGCCATGAACTCCATCTCAGCCGGAATGGAGAGCTTGCGCGCAAAGTCCGTTAGGAAGAACACCGCCCCCTTCAGCACACACACCAAAATGAGGTCCTCTTCAGAGTCGCGGTACTTCTCCGACACCATATCCGCCAACTCCTGGATACGGTCCTGCAACGCCTCCTCACTGATCAGGATTGCCTCCACGTCGTCGCCGTAACGGTTCGGCGGAACGTTGAAATCCTTCGTGTCGTGCAACTCAGTCATGGGCTGGCCTTTCCCTTTCGCTGTGCCTCGCGGACGTCACGCAGTTCACCTGCGCGTAACTTCCTCATCTTGCCACTAGATTCCTACAAGGCACAACCACCTGGGACATTTGGGCTAGAGCTGCGCTACGTTGCGTTCGTCGCGGCTCAGGAGCTCGTCGGCTAAATCATCGTGGGAGTCCTCAAGAAGCCCTCCCTGAATCCCCTCTTCTGCCTGAAAGCGGCGGAAACTCTCTACGATCTCCCGCATCGACTTCTCACCTGGTTGCATAGTCACCGAGCGTATTGCGCAGATCACGCCCGCACAAGGACCAGTTTCCCGTCGATTCGCGCCACCGAACGCCCGCCGCCGACTGCGATCGGCCCCTGCCCGCGCCAGTTGGTCACCAGCGCCTCGATCGCCGCCAGTTGGTCGCCTTGGACCCGCACTCCTTCATCTAAGAGCCATATTGCTAATCGACGACGCCTCACCGGCCCCGCATCCCCCTCCAACTCCACACACGACGTGGTCGGCGTGAGGTTCGCGAGTTGTTCAATGAGCGCCTGGTCGGCTGCGATGCGGTTCGCGGTGGTGGCAAGGGCCGGCACCGCATCCCCGCCCAGCAAGTCCGTCAGCGCAGGGATGATGCTTTGGCGCATTGCTACGCGACGATACGCCGGGTCGGAATTCATCGGGTCGTGCCAGACTTCGAGCCCGAGTTCCTCGCACGCCCCGACGGTGTCTGCGCGGCGGATGTGTAGGAACGGCCTGACGATCTTCCCGTTGCGCTGCGCCATGCCCGACGGGTTGCCCCGCAACGCGCCGAGTAGCAGGGTTTCTGCCTGGTCGTCGGCTGTGTGTGCGACCCAGACGTCGCGGCCGGATTCGAGCAGTGCGGCGTACCTTGCTTCGCGCGCGGCGGCCTCGACGTTGCCGGGACCTACTGTCACGTTGGCCACCGTAGAGGCAAACCCGAACTCGCGCGCCACGGCCGCGGCACGCTCGGCGACGTCGGCCGAGCCGGGCTGCAAACCGTGGTCCACAACTAGGACCGAGACGTCCTTTTGCTCCGCCGCAGCCGCCGCGACCAGCGCCAACGAGTCCGGCCCGCCCGACAGCCCGATCACCGCCGGCCCGTCGAAGGGGCGCACCGCCCGCCTGCACGCGAGGAAGTGCGGGGAGCGGCGCGGCCAAAACGGTTGCATTAGAACTCGCGCAGCGCCGAGGTGAACTCGTCCATGGCCCGGCGCGCCGCGAGCACGTCGGCGTCGTTGCAGATCAGCGCAAACGTATAAATGTTGCCGTTCACGCTGGTCACCGTTCCGGCCAGCGAGGCAGTGCCGTCGAGCGTGCCGGTTTTCGCGCGCACCCAGCCGCGTCCCGGGAGGTCGCCGTAGCGGTCCGCCAGTGTGCCCTCGCCTGCTGCAACCGGCAGCGTTGCCAGAAGCGGGCGGAGTTCGGGTTTGGTCGTAGCTTCCACGAGCACACTATCCAGCACCACCGGCGGGATTCGGTTGTCGGTAGACAAGCCCGAGTTGTCCGAGAGCGCCACACCCGACGTATCAATGCCGTGCTCCTGCAGCAACGACAGCGTCGCCGACGGCGCGTCCTTCACCCCGCGCGCGAGCGCGACCTCGCGCCCGATCGCCTCGGCATAGACGTTGTCGGATTCCTTCATCATCATCTCGAGGCGCTCCACCAGTGTTGGCGATTCCACCTCGGCGACAACCTCGGCGTCGACGGGGGCCTCGCGCACGTCCACAACACCAGCACCGAGACGGTTCGCCAGCGCCTGCGCCACGTCGAGGGCCGGCGTGTGCGAACGCGGCACGTCGCCAGACGTCTCCCCGTCCAAGCGCCCACCGGACAGCATCGCGGGCTGCAGTGGCGCGACGTAACCGCCGTCGATATCCAGCGGGTCCCAGCCCGGCATCATCTCCGGCATGCCAGCCCAGGCAGACGTGTCCACATACACCTCGGAGGCTTCGCCGATCTGCCCCGCCAACTCGTCGAGTGCCTCGGCGTCCAACCACACGTCGCCGGCAGCCTTGATCGTCACCGCATCCGAATCCGCGGCACGCACCACCTGTGTCGTAATCGTGTCGCTTTGCCCCAACTCGATCAGCGCCGCCGCGGCCGTGAGCACCTTCGTCACCGACGCCGGACGCAGCGCATCCCCGGAGGCCTCGTCAAACACCACGCCCCCGCTTACTGACGACACCCGCGCATGGAACTGCCCCAAACCCGGATTTTGAGCTAGATCGATGAGGGTCTGGGTTAGCAAGGTGTCGTCGATAAGCGAAGGCTCTGCAGGCACAAGCGGAAACGCCGCCTGCTCAAGCCGAAACGCCGGCGCATGATCAATCCGCGACAACTGCTCATGCGCAGCCACACCAAACCCAGCAACACCACCAACCGCAGCCAACGCCAACGTGCCCGCAACCCAAGTCCATACCTTCATCGGCCAAAAGCGTAGCCCACGTATGATGATTTGCGGACAATCACCAAACGAAGGAGATCCCATGTCTATTGAGGTCATCATCGAAATCCCCAAGGGCTCGCGCAACAAATACGAGTTCGACCACGAAACCGGCCGCGTCTACCTCGACCGCTACCTGTTCACCCCGATGGCGTACCCAGCCGACTACGGCTACATCGACAACACTCTTGCCGACGACGGCGACCCACTCGACGCCCTCGTCATCCTCCCCGAACCCGTCTTCCCGGGCGTCACCGTCAAGGCCCGTCCGCTTGGCGTATTCAAGATGACCGACGAAGCCGGCGGCGACGACAAACTCCTCTGCGTCATCGACGACGTCCGCTACGACCACTACCAGGACATCGACGACGTCTCCGACTTTGTCAAGGACGAAATCGAGCACTTCTTCGTCCACTACAAGGACCTCGAACCGAACAAGGAAGTCACCGGCTCCGGCTGGGGCAACAAGGCAGAAGCCGAGAAGATCCTCCAGGCCTCCATCGACGCATACAAGGGCGACAAGTAAGACGCTTCTTGTTTTAATCCCGGGCTCCGCGACTGTGCGGGGCCCGGTTTTTGCTGTTCTGTTCTGGGGTTTTCTGGGGTTTTCTGGGGTTTTGCGCAGTCGTCTAGCTCCCCCTCAGGTGCAGCTAGACGATCAGCGAACACTAGACTGCGGCCGGAGTCTTCTTCGACTGTCGCAGCACCATCACCGAGCCGAGCAGGCCCAGCAGCAGGAACAGCGCAGAGAACCCGATCGACCAGGCGGCGGCCTCGGCGAACCCGCTGGACAGCTGCTGAACAACCACACTGCGGGCGTCGCCGAGGGGTTCGGTGAAGGGGTCGGTGGGGGTGGCGTCGCGAAGTTGCCCGATCATCGAGCCCGCGGATGCCTGGGTGGCGTCGGACAGCTTGGACAGCACATTCTCGGGCACCCCGGCGACAGCGTCGAGCGAGGCCGGGATGGTGCGCGCCATCGCCGCTGCCAGGGCGGATCCGGCGATCGCGGCGCCCATGGCAGAGCCGAGTTGGCGCACGGTGGACTGGGTGGCCGAGCCCGCGCCCGACTGCGCTTCGGGGATACCGGCGAGCACCGTCGAGGTCAACTGCGCGGAGGCGAGGCCGAGCCCCACGCCGTAGACCACGAGTGCGCCGACGGTAAGCCAGCTGGAGCCTTGCGTTGCGACGACCCCAGCCAACAGACCAACACCAACCACCTCAAGCGCAAGACCAAGCACGACGACACCCGGCGCGCCGAGCCGAGCCGCGAGGTGGCGTGCGGAAGCGCCGGAAACGAACGCGCCGAACGCCATCGCGGCAAGAACGAGGCCAGTGCGCACGGAAGAAAGTCCCACGGCGTTGACCAGGAACAACGGCAGGACAAACATGAGGGCGAACTCGCCGACGGCAACCATGGCGGCGGTGAGGTTGCCCCAGGAGAAGGTGCCGACCTTGAACAGGGAGAGATCCAGAAGCGCATCGCGGCCGTTGCGAGCACGATGCAGTTCCCAGCGCAGGAACAAGCCGATGAAGATCAGGCCGATACCGATGGCGAACGGCACGGGCGAGACAGTCCAACTCTCCGGCCAGGACCAGGAACCAAGACGCAGGGTTTCTTTCTTCTCCCACCAGCCGAGCGTGGTCGCCTCGATGAGCCCGAACACGACAAGACCGAAGCCGATGGCGGAGGTGAGCAGGCCGTCGACGTCGACACCCCGGACGTTGCGTTTACCGTGGGTTTGCGGCACCCAGGCGTAAATCCCCAGCAGCACCATCAGGCCGAGCGGCAGGTTTACCCAAAAGATCCACTGCCAGGAGAAGTACTGTGTGAGCACCCCGCCGAGCAGCGGGCCAAGCGCCGCCGTGCCACTCATCACGGCGCCCCACACACCGAACGCGGCGGCACGGTCCTTGCCGTGGAAGAGCGAATTTACCGACGACAACGTCGCCGGCAGCACCAATGCACCACCGACGCCTTGGACGGCGCGGGCTGTGATCAGGGTGGTTGCGGTCGTCGATAAGCCTGCAAGCAACGAGCCACCAATGAACAGCGCAACGCCGGCGGCGAACGTGGTGCGGCGGCCGACGCGATCACCGAGGCGGCCGGAGCCGAGCAGCAACGCCGCAAAGATGACGTTGTAGATCGCGTTGACCCATTGCGCGTTGGTGAGGCTGAGGTCGAGGGCGGTGATCATCGTGGGCAGGGCGACGCCAACGATGGTGCCGTCCATAACAATCAGCGCCAGCCCCGCGGCGAGGACCGCGAGGGCCTTCCACCGGCCGGGGTGTTCGGTTGTTGTGTTTGGGGTGTGCACTGTAGTCACGGGGTTCCTTTCGACCTTCACGACAGTAGGCCTGGGAACCACCCGGATTCATCAACCGATCGGTCGAAAAAATACACACCCTTTCGGTTTAGAAGTAGTGCTTGTACAGGTAAAACCCAACAGCACCGAGGCCGGTAAGCACCAGCAGAATGCTCGGCACGATGATCGCAAGCGGCGAGGTGCTCGAGGACTTCGCCGAGCCATCTTCCTTCCCTGCCGGGATCTCCAGCGATTCCGTGATGGTTGTCGGCACGCTCGTACTCTTATCGACGACCGCCCCCTCCGGAACCTCCACCACCGTCGTAGCCGTTGCCGTGGTGGTCTCGGTGGAGGTGGTCGTGGTTTCGGTGGCCTGCGTGGTTGTGGTGGATGCGCTCGGCGCCGTGGTCACCGTGACCTGCTCCGACGTACGCGAGGTCGTGGTTTCCTTCGACGACGTTGCCGGGGTTGCC
>NZ_KV801032.1:0-63316 GCF_001810365.1 Corynebacterium sp. HMSC055D05 | reverse complement strand
AGACACGTCACATTTCGGGGATGTTTCGTAATTTTGCGGTATTTCGACCCAAACCTTTTAAGAGAGAGACACAGACACGCATTGCAGGCACATGTCTACGACACAGAGCGTCCTCGTTGAGGGCACGCTGCAGGGGTTGCAGCTATGTGACACGGCCGGGATACTGCCACGCTGCAACACGTCCGTGGCGCGCCGTTGTGTGACACGCAACACAGGTGTTGTGTGTTCGTTTCGTAGTTTTGACCTCGTTTCGTAATTTGCCGATCAAAATACGAAAAAATTACGAAACGCTCTACCTGCGGTTTCGTGATTTCCGCAAACGAAAAGAACAAAACTACGAAACACGCGATAACGCTGTGACCTGCATAGACACGTCACATTTCGGGGATGTTTCGTAATTTTGCGGTATTTCGACCCAAACCTTTTAAGAGAGAGACACAGACACGCATTGCAGGCACATGTCTACGACACAGAGCGTCCTCGTTGAGGGCACGCTGCAGGGGTTGCAGCTATGTGACACGGGACACAATCGCAATCAAGGTGTCTCTTCTTATTTAGATTTTCTTCAAAAAGTGGAAAAATTACGAAACGAAAACCATTTACGCTGCTCAACGTATGTTTTTGTGTTTCGCAGTTTTGTTCGTTTCGTTTACGAGATTACGAAATGACCCGCAAATACCTACCGTGACCTGCGGTGATGTGTTTCGTATTTTTCTGCGTAATTTCACGTCGCCCGAAGCAGACACCCTGCCGTGTGCTTGCTGCAGGGCTGCGGCCGTCCCTCCATGTGGAGCGTCAGTGTCGATGCTGTAACTTAAACGTACATACATTTGTGGCGCTCTCGTTACGTGTCTGTGCATTGCCGAGCTCTTTACTGTTGTGTGTGGGCGCGCAGCCGTAGTGTCCGTGCCACTCCGAGTAGGGCGCGTCGTACCCCAAACCCATGTTCAATTAAATTCCAATCCAGAGAGGTCTTGCACTGTTGCGGTGCGGTTGTCTTCTTTCTCACCGTATTGGACCCTGCGAAATTAATTGGATACGATAGGCCCATGTTGATTTCAGGTTCCGTTTTCATGCCCCCGCTCACCAGCCGCTAAGGCGGTTTTCTCCCTCCCGCAGGTTAGAAACCGCTCCGGTCCTTTAGCCGGGCGGCCATTTGCCATGCCCGGCTCCCTTTCAAATCCAAGGAGCACACCTGATGTCTGCATACGGACACGGCCGTCACGAGCATGGCCAAAATTTTCTCACCAACCACAAGATCATCAACTCCATCATCGACCTTGTGAAACAAACCTCCGGCCCCATCATTGAGATCGGACCAGGAAGCGGTGCCCTCACTCACCCGATGGCCCACTTGGGGAGGGCGATAACGGCAGTTGAAGTGGACGCAAAACTAGCTGCCAAACTCACAAAAAAGACCGCCTCGGCGTCGGTCGAAGTGGTCCATGATGATTTCCTTAACTTCCGGTTACCCGCCACTCCCTGCGTCATTGTGGGAAACATTCCCTTTCACCTCACCACTGCCATTCTTCGAAAGTTGCTGCATGCGCCAGCATGGACTGACGCTGTACTCCTCATGCAGTGGGAAGTCGCTCGCCGCCGGGCCGGGGTAGGCGCAAGCACGATGATGACGGCTCAGTGGTCCCCATGGTTCACATTTCACCTGGGTTCTCGGGTACCAAGGTCTGCTTTCCGGCCACAGCCAAACGTTGACGGGGGGATCTTAGTGATCCGCCGGGTGGGTGACCCGAAGATCCCGATAGAGCAACGCAAAGCCTTTCAGGCGATGGTGCACACCGTTTTCACCGCCCGGGGACGCGGGATAGGGGAAATTCTCCGAAGGGCAGGGTTGTTTTCATCACGTTCAGAGACACAATCATGGTTGCGCTCGCGAGGAATCGACCCCGCAACCCTACCTCCCAGATTGCACACCAGCGACTGGATCGATCTCTTCCAGGTGACTGGTTCCTCTTCACCGCGCCATCGGCCCATTTCACAATCGGGAAGTAGTCAACGCCCTCCTCAACGGAAAAATCGAGGCCGGCGGCGGTAATCCCCCCTCCACCAAAACCGAAATCCACCAGTAGTAGTGAACGACCCATGTTCGTCTACCGTGAGCCGCGTTATGGCAGTGACGTGTTCTCGTCGGGCACAGTCATAGTTCCCGGCGTTGCCAGCGACAGGGTTCTACACCCAGCAGCGGGACCGATCAAAATCACCCGCACGGGGAACGACCCTGCTGGTGGTTTCGATTTTGATGAAAGCGAGGAGACATAGCCCCTCGCCAACTCCCCGTAGCTGGCGAACAGTAGCTCCTGGCGCTGGCGCTCGTTGGTGAGTTTGCGTGCCACATCGAAAGCCTTATCGACTTCCCGGTCCAAGTTGTTGTGAGCCTTGAGCAGAATTGGGTCCATCGATAACGGGTTGTAGTGCTCCGCGAGTGACCGCTGGGGGTGCCGCTCGCGTGCCCGCAGCACCAACTGTCCAGCGTCGATGATTCGCTGCTGCGCCTTCTCATCTAGTTCACACAGAGCTGGTCCGCAGTTGTAGCTCCCGATGTACTCCGAAAAACGGAAAAAATAAATAGTGGGGATACATCAACCTTCCACTTTCCATTCTTCCGGCTCAGAGTATTGAGGGGTCTGGGACCGGGTCCGTAAACCCTTTATGTTTTTTGCGCACAGCGGTTCTTAGCGACGCACCCTATAGGTTTTCCGCAGAACCTATATGTGTTTCTGTGCACCCCCATATGTTGTCTGTTTCTAGCGGTATTTCGTTGTACTTTGCGCATCGAATAGTTATTTATCGACGACACTCCTGCGATTTCAAATTTAACGTATAGTGCTTAACCTCTGCGATGAACTCTTTGATCCCGGGACGTGATGAGGACTGGGGCTATTGTGCTCCCCCGAACGCTACGGCCCGGGGACACGAGGCTGTGTCGCAGGTGCAGGCGAGAGGACCACTAGCGAAACACAGACCGCTGAGTCGACGCAGTCACGGTAAAGACGGAGCCGTCTAGGCGGTGCTCGAGGTTGCGCGAGATACGGTGACGCTGGGCGTCGGTAAGCGATGCGCATTCGGCGACATCGATGGAAAGCTGGACTTTGCCGTCCGTCGTGTTGACGCCCTGGCCGCCTGGAGTCGACGATTTCGCGAAACGCTCCGCGAGATCGGCGGCGATGACCGCACCGTCGGGGATCCCCGGGCCGGGTGCTATGGTCAGGTCGTTCATGCCGCCCAGCCTAGGTGCGCACAACTCTTTCTCGTCTCGGCGGAAGCGGAGACCGCGTCGCGACGGCCGGGATCCAGCCTCAGTATTATCCTCGTCACCGGTTGATTCGAACGCTTTTTGCTCCTCCTTCTCCCGTCGGGCTTCGATTTCAGCGGCCTCCGTAGGTGGCAGTGATCGCTGGATCCCTCGAACTACCGGTTCCGATCAGCGGTCGAAGGATTTTCGCAGCAGCCGGACCTGCGGCGCCGGTGCCGCCGCCGTAGCCTGACGAGCATCCCCGCCGTGACGGCCATCACGACGGCGGTCCCGGCACCGATGATCCAGGGATTACCGAGGAGCCCACCGACGCCTGCGAGTGCTCCGCCCGCCGCGATGAACGGCAGGCCGCAGCAGAGCAGCGACGGAAGCGCGCAGCATGCCAGCAAGAGCAGCCCGGTCACTGCAGCGACGACGGGACCGGCGCGCCATTCGTCGCGGTCCTGATCGGCGCTCATCGTCTGCTTCAGGATGAGATCTCCCCGATTGCCTGTGTTGCCGTTCATGCGCAGCACGACAGCAGCGACGGGTCGGTGGTGAAGGCCTTCGCGGCGATCCGGATGCCCTCGGCCATGGTCAGGTAGGGGGCCCAGGCGTTGGCGACCTCGGCGACGGTCCTGCCGAGCACGTGGACGCCTGCGGCGGCGAGCTCCCCGGCGTCCTTGGCGACGGCGGTCAGGCCGAGGATCTCGTTCGTCTCGGCGTTCACGACGATCTTGATGAACCCGCGGGTGTCGCGGTTGACCAAGGCGCGGGGCACGTGGTGCAGGGGCAGGACGCGGCAGTCGCAGCGGATCCCCGCGGCGAGGACGTCCTTCTCGGTCATCCCGACCGCGCCGATCGCGGGCCCGGTGAACGTCACCCGCGGCAGGCGGGCGTAGTCGACGGACCGGTCGGCGTCGGCGAACGCGTTCTCGGCGACGAGGGTGCCGTGGTGGGCGGCGACATAGACGAACTCGGGGTGCCCGGTCACGTCGCCCGCGGCCCAGACCCGCGGGTTCGAGGACTGCAGCCGGTCGGAGACGACCACCTCGCCGGAGTCTCCGGTATTCACCCCGACCGCATCGAGGTTCAGGCCATCGGTGACGGGACGGCGTCCGAGGGCGACCAGGACCTGGTCGGCGCGGAACTCCTGCGAGCCACCGGACAAGGCGGCGGTCACGACGGCCTCGCCTCCCGTGCCGCGGGAGACCCGGGTGGGCACTGCGCGGCTGACGACGCGGATGCCCCCGTCGGCGAACACCTCCTGGAGCGCCTTCGACACCTCCGGCTCCTCCTTCGAGGCGAGCCGGGACCGCACGAGCAGCGTGACCTGCGAGCCGAGGCGGGCGAACAGCTGCGCCTGCTCCAGGGCGACGTAGCCGCCGCCGAGCACCAGCAGCGACTCGGGGACCTCCGTCAGCTCCATCGCCGTGGTCGAGGTCAGGTATCCGGTCTCCTTCAGGCCGTCGATCGGCGGCGCCCACGGGCGAGAACCAGTCGCGACCAGGTAGTGGTGGGCCTCGATGGACTCGACGCTTCCGTCGGATCCGGCAACATCGAGAACCGGCGCATCAGGGGTGCCCACGAACGAGGCGTCGCCGCGGAGGACCTGCCAGCCGTAGGAGTCGGCGACGTCGGCGTACTTCTCGCCGCGCAGCGACTCCACCAACGCTTGCTTCCCAGCGATCAGCGCGGGCATGTCGACGGGATCCGCCGTCGTCGCGATCCCGGGGAACCGGGTTGCGGCATCGACCGCGACGTGCCGCGCGCCGGCCGCGGCAATGAGCGCCTTCGACGGGACGCAGCCCGTGTTCACGCAGGTGCCGCCGAGCGTCCCGCGCTCGATCATCACCACCGACTTCCCGAGCGTGCTGGCGCGGATCGCAGCGGCGAACGCGCCGCCTCCCGATCCGATGATGGCGAGATCGTACTTCGTAGGCATCGCTACTCCTGTCAACTCTTGGCTTTCTGCTCTGTCTCAGCCATACTGGACCTTCCAGTGCAGGGGAAGGTCAAGCGCGGCCACGGAGGGAGACAGCAATGTGGATCGGAGAACTCGCCGAGAGGGCGGGCACTACCGCGAAGACCCTTCGCTTCTACGAGGAACAGGGCCTTCTGCCCCCGACCGAGCGCACGCCGTCCGGATACCGCGACTACGCGCCCGAGACGGTCGCTCGGATCGACTTCATCCACCGCGGCCAGGCCGCGGGTCTCACTCTCGCCCAGATCCGCCAGATCCTCGACATCCGCGACGGCGGCCATGCGCCCTGCGAGCACGTGCGCGACCTGCTTGACGTGCGCCTCGCTGAGATCGAGCAGCAGATCGCGCAGCTCTCCGTGCTGCGCGACACTATCGCGGACCTTAGCCAGGACGCCGCGCACCCGGATCCTGAAACGTGCAGCACCGATCAAGTGTGTAGGTACTTGTAGACGGCGGGAGTCAATGACTCAAACGCTACAACCCCGGTATGCGCTAGCGCATGTCGATGCCGCCGGTGCCCACCTCGATGATTTTGGTGGTGGCCGCGATAGCACACAGCAGCGGCATCGGGGCGGAGGCCTGCAGTGCGAAGTGGTGGACTCGGAAGGACGCGTTGTTCACGCCGATTTCGTCCGCAGCCTGGGTGATCTCCAGACGAGTCTTGGCGATCTTTTCCGCAGATGGCCCGCACTAGCTGCCGAAGGCGTAATGCCCGAAGCTTAAGAAGCCGAACGCTTTCATTGGATAACACTCCTTTTGATGGTGTTAACGAGAGGGGGTAACTTTGCAACGACATACCGTGGAGTTCAAGTTCAACGTGTAGGTTAGCCGAATAAGAAGCTCTGACAGATGGTGGGGTAATCCTGCTCTGACATCTTATTCCAGCTTGGATGCGCTGGGATTAGGACTGGTCACGTGTGAGAAGGTTTCGTGTACAACTAGTGACATGAACTTTTTATTGCTCGGTGGTACCGGTTTCCTTGGAGGACACATTGCGGCGGCAGCAATCGACCGAGGACATCAAGTTACTTGCCTCGCGCGGGGTAACGGGAAGGTTCCCAACGGAGCCGAATTTGTGAGTTCAGACCGTGACCGTGACGGTGCGTACGATGAGGTTGCGGGGAAAACTTGGGACACCATTGTGGATCTGACGAGTCAGCCGAAGCATGCGCGGGATGCGGCGACGAAACTCCAGGCCAAGCATCGTATATTTCTGTCTTCGAGCAGCGTATATGAGGACCAAGGAAGTATTTCTTCCGAGTCTGATTCCGTAGTCACTCCGCTTGAAATTGACTACATGGAGAACATGGGGCAGTACCCGGCCGCAAAGTCTGCTTGCGAAACGATTTATCGCAACATAAATAGGTCGGTAATGGTAGTTCGACCCGGTCTGATCGCCGGCTACGGCGACGAAACAGGGCGCAGTGGTTACTATCCGTGGCGCTTCGCGCATCCCACGGGTGAGAACGTGATCGTCCCAGACCCGGCGTTTCCCGTCGCTATGATTGATGTGAAAGACCTTGCAGACTGGATAGTTGAGTCTGCAGAAGTTGGAACTTTCGGAACCTTTAACGCCACGGGGTTTGCTACTTCCTTGTCCGATGTGTTCAAGATTTCGCGTGAGTTAACCGCATCGGAGGCTACGGAGCGACCTTGCTCTGATGAACTGCTTCTCGCTAATGATGTAACCCCGTGGATGGGCCCAAAATCGTTGCCGTTGTGGGTACCAGGTGAACAGTTTCGCAACATCGCGCTACTCGATTGCGCCACAGCCTACGAAGCTGGCCTGCAGATTCGCCCGTTGAAAGAAACATTGGCGGATGCGCTGCGATTCGAAGAAGAACAGCAGGGGGAAAGACTCGCTGGGCTCAGCGATGAAGAGGAAGTCGTGCTTCGCCAGCGGTTAGAAGATGGTATTTAGTTTCGGCAGGAACAGTTTTAGTTGCAGTCGGGACCGTACTACGTTGGGTTTCGTTCCGCGACTGACTGTGAGAATGAGTCCGAATCTGACTTGAGGGGAACTTCGGCGGTGCTAGCTCTTCATGACGCGGAACGATCTAGCCTGCAGAGGCTGCCTTTCCGAGCAGGAAACGCCTTGCGGCACACTTTTCGGCTTCTCGAATCGCTTGCAACTGAGTGAGGTAGCCTTCTTTCGCCACTCCGTGGAGTTCCGTTTCAATAACTAGTGAGATTCGTTGATGATTCTCGTCGAGTGTTGAGTCAGGACTAGTGCCCGGCGCTTTTGCCAGGGACCTACCCGCGTAGTTGTACATCGTCCGTCGTGCGCCGCTCCGCGGTGGGGAGGAGCCCGATGGGGCGCGGGACTATGCCCATGGAGACGTAGGTCGTGTCCGCCTCGGGGTGATGCGCCGCTAGTTCGGCTCGCCTCCACGACAGAACGAGGAGCCGGCGCAACGATCGACGTGGACGACGGCTCCGCCCAAGGGGACTGCTGCACGATCAGGCAACAACTTCAAATTCGTGTCACTAGGCGCCCCCGAACTGTATAGAGTGACGCCTACCGGGAGGGAGATTCGAGTGTCGGAAAGCGGACCAGAGAAGAGACTGAAGTTCTTCGGCCTCAGCGACTACGGAACCTTCTGGCAGGCCGACCGCCTCCTAGAGCTCGTCCGTGAATTCGATGCTACTCGTGGCGATCAAGGCATAAACGACATCGTTGAGTTGCATCATCTCGCGTTGTTCCTAGAACACAAAGTTCTCCCGAAGGACCTGGCCGAAGCAGAGCGAGACGCGCCTCTGGCGCACGTCCCCGAGATCCGGGAAGTCATCGGCAGGTTTTTCGGCAAAGTGACTGACGCCACCTTCTCAACGCTCGTTCAGGACGTTGACTTTCAGTACCGCACAGACGTCCTCGATCTCCTCGGAAAGAACAAGGTCTTCGAGCGCTGCACTGACTCGATCGTGCTTGCTGCACTTCAAGAGCAGAGTTTCCACCCGCACGATCTGCTCTCATGCCAGACACTCGTGCGTGCCTACGACCAGGAGATTCGGGCCCTGCTACTCGATGAGCCGCGCAATGCTGAGCTGCTTGCGCGGAAGTTCCTCCAGTCCGAGGGGCGGGATCCAATCCATCTTCCGAAGAGCTTTACTCCCGCGGATCAGCGTGGCCTGTTTGACCGATATCTCGATGAGGAAGAGCCTAACCTCAACTTCGTCAAGCTGATCGCATCCGCACGAGCTGACAAGAACACCGGCGTCGATGCTCGACTGAAGCTAAAGGCTCGTCGCAAGGCAGATGCGCTCACGAAGAAGATGTTCGAGTCCACGGAGGGGATCAAGACCGGCTGCGAAGTGGGCATCTCGGCCGATCAGGTCGAAGAGGTCGTCCAGTCTTTGGACGGCATGGTTGGCAAGTACTCCTACAGTCGAACCTGGCTCACGGAGAACCTCGACTACCCGACTATCCTGAATAACTTTGTTCACCTGTTCCAGTTCGCCAACGACCACATGCTCCTGGAACTCCCTTCCTACGGAGCGCAACTTGGCGTCTTCGAGCGGTTCATGGGTACGCCGGGCAAGGGCGACTACCGGACGGGGGCGGTGTTCAGGCTCAAGGATCAGGCGTCCTTGCTCCAGACCTTGATGTACGAGCGCTTCCTCAGCTCCGAAGGTATAGAGCTCGAGTTGGTCATCGCTTGGTTCTTCACGGACTACCTTGAGCAGGAGTTCGGTGCCAAGGGGCTGAAGTACCGCGCCTCCAGCCCGACCGCTACCTACCTTGAGAAGAGCCGCCATCTGTTCTCAGAGATGGAGAGCGTCCTCAAGCAGTTCACGCTGCATGTCGACTACGGCGAGGTTGACCCGGAGCTGCTGACAATCACATCGGAGCAGCTTTCCTACGGCGACATCCCGAGTCAGGTTGTGGATAAGTACGCCTACGTTGCCAACAACGCGGACATCCAAGGAATTCAGCACCTGCTCTTCTCGGACCAATCCGGATTGGTGCACATCAGCAGCGATCTGGAGGCAGAGAGCTTCCTCCACTTGGTCATCGCCAATGACATCGCCTACGACCAGTTCCACGAGTACCAACAGCGCAACATCGACTTCCTGGTCGAGAAGGGCATCCTGACCGGAGATCGTGACCGAATTGCGTTTGCAAGCGCGCCACAATTGCATGTGCTCAAGGAACTCTGGGAGTACGAGGTGACGAGCTGTCTCCATCATTCGGCGGCCGGCCAGAAAGCCATTGACGAGATGGTGAGCGCCGGATGGCTGGTGCATCGATCAACGCTGCTCAGCGCCGCGGAGGTCAGCTACTTCAACTACTTCCTTAACGATAAGGAGTTCAGCAACGGACCTAGCCTGCGCAACCGCTACCTCCATGGATCACAGGCAGACGGTGACGACGACCGCGTTCACCGCCACACGTATCTAACAGCGCTCCGCCTACTCGTTGCGCTGGTCATCAAGATCAACGATGACTTCTGCCTGACGGATAACGCCGTGCTCGCGAAGGAATAGGGGCCGACCGCTGGCATGGTCGAGCCCTCTTCAGATCCCTAGTATGTGGCGTCTCAGCCGGGTTCCCTGCCGGCGTGATGGCGCGGTACCTCCTTCGTGGCGTCCTGCAGGCTGACCCACGTCGAGGGTGAGCCTGTGTCCCCTGATCAGTAGCGAGCACTGACCGTGGGGAGGGGGAGCACGTGAACCCTGTGTTCAGATGTACCTATGTGCCGGAACTCGGTGGAGTTTAGATTCAACGTGTGATCGACGGCCGATTATCGGGCACGCTGGACTTCAGTTCATCTGTGGTCGAGCGGCCCAGGCGTTGACATTGCATTGCTGCTCGGTGTGGTCGCCCGCAGCCACGACTGTTTCGTCGGCCCGCAGCCACGACTGTTCCGTCGGCGCGCAGCCCGAGCGAGTGTCTCGCTCCGGCTGCGATCGCTGTGATGCCGGTCCATGACTGGACATCGCACTGGCCGAACTGGTTGTCGCCCGTTCCGAAGACCCTTCCGGTCTGGCTCAGCGCGAGCGTATGGACGGAGCCGGCTGCCACTGAGGTGATGCTTCTCCACGATGACACCTCGCACTGGCCTCTGCTGTCGTCGCTGACGGCGACGACGGTGCCGTCGTCGTGTAAGCCGACGGTGTGCAGGTAGCCGGCAGAGACCTCGGACACGTGTGTCCACCGGGCGACGTCGGTCTGCCCTCGCTGATTGTTGCCAGTTGCGAGGGCTGTGCCGTCGCGTCGAACTGCGATTGTGTGCCAGTCGCCGCATCCGATCTCAGTTGACCATGATCTCGCTGTAGATTGTCCTACGTGGGGGGGCATGTGGTGGAGTAAAGATTTTCGACCTGACATCTGGCCGCAAGACAGGAAGGAGCCCGGACCGGGAGCACGATGCCTAATGATCCTCTCAACCTCGACAAGGCCGGCGAGTGGGCTGGCGTGTGGTGGCTGCCGGAAGCCCCTAGCGAGAAGGTCCCGGGTGTCCTACGGTACGACCCGGAAGATGGTCTCTCTCTGTCGCTGATCGGCACCTTCGAGGATCGGATCTTGACGACGGACTCGTCTGGATGGACTGCTGTTCACGAAGGAACCCGCACCTGGGAAGTCATGCACGGTGTGGCCGAGCTCAGGGAGATCACACTGCTCGGCTGTGTTCCTAGGAGCACCAGAAGGACCATGGGTGCGCGAGTGGCGAGCCCTGATAAGCAGACCGTGACCGCGACGGTCGCCATCATCGGCGCGCATGTCAGCGGTGACGCGGATCCGGCGTTCGCTAGGGCAGAAGTCTCAGTCGAGGATCTGAGTCTCTGGGCGGTGTCTTCTGTGTTCGAAGGATCCCTCGGGGCTCCCGACGGCAAGATCGACGGGACCGGGCGTATCTCGGTGAAGCCGGTCAAGGCGCAATCGGTCGTAGTCGACGACACTGAGTATCGCCTTCAGCACACGCACACGCTTCCATTCTTCGACCAGCGCAAGGGAGGAAGCGTCGGACGTGTGCGGGACACGGTGTCCATCTGCGTCGTGCCAGCCGAACCATTCTCTCTGAGTGTTGCTCTGCAGGAGGCGAGCCTGGTGCAGGACCTGATCTCCCTGGCGACGCATCGCGCGGCCGGAGTGATCTGGCTCCGACTGGAAGTTGCCGGGACCGAGTCGCACTTCCCTGATGGCCGCCCGCTGCCGCGCCGACGTGCCGATGTGCTCTACTCACCGGCCGCGCTTGGAAAACACGACGCGAAAGCCGTCGATCACCACCGAATGTTCTTCACCTGCGGCACGATCCCATTTGAGGAGGTCATGCCCCGATGGTGCGACGCCCATGGCCGCCTGGAGGCAGCGACAAACATGATCTTGGGCTTGCGCTACGCACCGGCCCGTTTTGTTGAGAACAATCTTCTGACGGCAGTCGGTGCTGCCGAGGTGTTGCACCGCAACCTCCGCATCGACGAGAAACCGTTCCCCAACGCGGAGTTCAGGGCGATGCGAGAGGCGATGCTGGCGCAGGTTCCCGATGAGCACCGAAACAGGTTCAAGGGAGCGATCCGCAACGACCCGACCCTCCGTGATCGGCTCCATGCCCTCGCCGCGCGACCCGATCAGGAAGCGATCGCACAGCTCTTACCGGATGTCGACCATTGGGCGAAGTGGACGACGCGCGCCCGCAATGACCTCGCGCACGAGGGCAGAACGCCCAACCATTCCATCGAGGAGCTGATCGCCGTCGTCGAGGTGACGACCGCGGTCGTAATCCTCAACGTCTTGCACGAGCTCGGGTTGCCGGCAGAGCGACAGCGAGAGATCGTGCGGGAGCACCCGCAACTGAGGGCTACGTTTCGTACCGCTGCCGAATGGCTGGTTCCCTCACCAAACCCTTAGGTGCACTGCGATAGCCGCTACTTCGGAACCTCCGTGACGCTGCTGCCCGGTCGTTTAGTGCGAGACGCGTGTAAGCCTGCTCTATCGCTCGTTCGTTGAGTGCGTCATGGCGGGCGGGCGAGACGACCGGCTGTAAGTGGTGGCAGCGCGTCAGTGCCGCCTGGTGCGGCGGTGAGACGGGAGAATGTCGTCGGCCCTTAAGAACGCGGTGGAGTTCCGCTTCAGTGTCAAAGCTCCATGTCGACGTGCTGCCGGGCCCGTTACCCCCGGAAGCATGTCTGAGACCGTCATGACGCCTGAGACGCTTGCCCTACGCGAGATTCTCGTTGCGCGTCTTGACGAGTTCCAGGTGCTCCTCAATCGGTACGGTGCGACCAACCCGAAGTTGTTCGGGTCCGTCGCGCGCGGCACCGCGTCTGCAGGATCGGACATCGACATCCTCGTCGGGATGGACCCTGCGGAGGGACGTCTCCTGATGCGTGCGTCTGGTCTGCTCGAGGAGAGTCGCGCTCTGTTCGGGCGCGATGGCATCGATGTGTTTCCTGCCCAGTTGCTCAGGCACCCGGTATCCGCTTCGACGCTCGCCGAGGCGGTGCCGCTGTGAGTCGCAGTCCGGCGAAGCCGTGAACCATCTTCCCGATGAGATCACCGGCGCGCACCCTGAGATCGTCTGGCCTCAGATTCGGGATCTCCGCAACATCCTGGTGCACCAGTATTTCGGCGTCGACATCGACGTGGTCCGCGATGTCGTCGATACTCATCTGCCTCCTCTTGCCTAGGCGCTGCGGTGCCACATCTCTGCTGACTGACGGCACGGCTCCAAAGGTTATTCGGCTACGGAACGGGGTCGAGTTCAAGTTCAATGTGTAGCTAGGCCCCGGGAATACTCACGCAGAACTCGTTGCCTTCCGGGTCCTGCATGACAGTCCACACCAATCCCGGCGCCTCGTGGGTGATGAGTTCGGTAGCGCCTAGGTCTTTGAGGCGTTCTATTAAAGTTTCGCGCTCCGCCCCGCCAACGTCGATGTGCATGCGGTTTTCCCAGGTATCGGATCCTTAACGCGCTGAAATCCCAGCGCCGGGGTGGAATCAACCATCACAAAATCGCCGTAATCCGCGGCGATTTCGCAACCGGTTGCGGCGGACCAAAACTCGCCGAGTTTTGAGACACTTGCAATGCCTTGGCGAGCGCATGATTGCTGTATCCGGTAAGCACACCGGGTTTCTTCGAAGATATTCGTGCCTAGTCGAGCAGGGCGCGGTACTGTTTGCGTGCCTTCATGGAGTGAATGATCGTTTCGGTGCCGTCATCCCAGATGAGTACGACAATCTCGAGTAATCTCATTGAGCCGTCGAACCCGAGGCGCAGTTCCCTTTGAGGGTGTTCCTCATCGAGTGGGGTCTTAAAAACGCAGCCTGAAGTCGCGGCAGTAACGGAGTCGTCTGGCTTGATGCCGTGTTTCGTGGCGCTTCGGCGTACGTCCATTTCTAAATAGCATTCTTTAGCGCTTCGCGGATTGCCTGAGAGCGTGACCATCCGTTTTCAGCCGCAAACTTGTCGAGGTCCGATATCTCGCCGGGGGAAAGCCGAATGGAGATAACCTTCGCAGCATCTTCGTTTCGAGGTTTCCTTCCACGTCGACGAAGTGTCTCTACGTCGTAGCCTTTCTCGGCTTCGGTTACCCACGCATCGATTTGCTCTTCGCTGACTAGCTTCCCGTTGATAGTTTTCATGCACGTAATCGTAATACGGAAAAGGCTTGGCGGCTAGGGGGAGGTTATATTCTTTCGACAATCCGTCGAGTTCAAATTTAACGTGTAGCGTTATTGACGCTTCGCGTTATGGGGGGGATAAGGTGAAGCATGATCCAGTCGTTCGCTGACAAGGACACCGAGCGTTTGTGGAATCGAGAGCGGGTTCGCTCGATCGATTCCCGCATTCACTCAGTAGCGCTGCGCAAGCTTCGCCAGCTTGGGCACGCGCAGACTCTTGATGAGTTACGGAATCCCCCGGAGAACCGGCTTGAGGCGTTGAAAGGTGATCGGCGGGGTCAGTTCAGCATTCGAATCAATGACCAGTGGCGGATCTGTTTTCGGTGGTCCGCCGCGAGGCCAGAGGAGGTTGAGATCGTTGACGACCACTGACAAGCTCCCTCCGGTTCACCCCGGTGAGATCCTCATGGAGGACTTTCTCAAGGAAATGGGGATCACCCAGCACAAGCTCGCCGTCTCCATCGGCGTTCCGCCCCGCCGGATCAACGAAATTGTTCACGGTAAGCGCGCTGTAACCGCTGACACGGCCCTTCGTCTAGCGAAGTTCTTCGGAATGAGCCCCCAGTTCTGGCTCGGGTTACAGACCCAGTACGACCTGGATGTGGCAGAAGACAAAATCCTCGCCGAGATCGAGAGGATTCAGCCGATTCACGCTGTCTCGACGTAGCGGTTACCCGAACCAGGTCCGTCAGCGTGAGGATATGCACGCGGATGGTTCGAACTAGGGAATTTGGGGTCGCCGTCGCGTGGACTTGAGTTCCGAGCGCCGCTTTTTCGCTTCGAGACGGCGCCGCACCGAGCCGCGCGTCGGCTTCGTTTTCCGCCGCGGGGGAGGCGGTGGGGCGAGCGCCTCGCGCAACAAGATGGCCATGCGTTCCCGCGCCTCGGCACGGTTGCGGACCTGCGAGCGCTGCGTCGATGCGCTCACGGTGAGCACCGTGCCGTCCAGGCGGTGTTCGAGGTTACGCAGGGCGCAGCGACGCTGGGCGTCGGAAAGCGATGCGCATTCCGCGATGTCGATGGAGAGCTGCACCTTACTGTCGGTGGTGTTGACGCCCTGGCCGCCCGGGCCCGATGCCTTCGCGAACCGCTCCGACAGGTCCGCCGCGGCGACGACGAGGCCACCGGGGATCCCCGGGCCGGGCGCGATGGTCAGGTCGTTCATACCGCCCAGCGTAGTTAGAGTTGTTTCCGGATCAGACCCGCCGTGCGAGATCAGGGTAATGTACGACCCCTCCGTCACCGTCGACCTCCAACTCGACGTCGACTCCCCGTGTTCCGCTTTCGTATCGGACAGTTTCAGCATCGACGGAGCTGTAGTACTGGTCTGATGCGATCACCTGGAGGGACGGTATATCAATCCAAGCCCTGATTGCGCCCCACGCCAACCCGAGGACCTTCTCGGCCGTCCACGTCAACCCCGAGCTCTGCCAGCACGCCGACGACGAGCACATTCCCAGCACCGGTCGATGTGCCAGAAGACATTGGGTTCGGCGATACGCGACGCTAGGAGATCGTGAACCCAGACGCCGGCGCTTCCGTATCAACGGGGGCGCCGTTGTCATCGACGTACCACTTCATTTCCAGCTCGAGTTCGCGCTCGATGCCGCGACGCTTTTGTGCGTCGGTGACCTCCATCGTGGTGCGGAACGTACCTGGCAGTTCCATCGCTAGGGCGGATTCTCCGGCATCAAGTGTGATGTCGCCGGCCCGGATGCGGGTGGCGAGGGATTCAAACAGGTCGGCCAGCTGGTCGCGGCTGAAGTCGGTCTTGCTCTTGAGTAGCTTCCGGCTCTTGCGGGAAGTATTCGCGTTTTGTGTCATTGTGACCCCATCCTTTCTCACCCAGCCCGATCGAACTTTACGGGCAACCGCCACCAGTATAGCGAATAAAAAAGGCGCGAACTGGGAAAATGGTGGTTAGTAGGGGTCGTCGCCACGCCGTGGCAGCACAACAGTGGGGTACTTGCGCACGTATCCCACCGCGATGATCGCCAAAGCGGCCACTGCGCCGAGCATGGTTTCTGCGGTGCGGGCGAGCAGCATCGGGCCGACTGGGGCGGCGTCGACAGCTTGCACCATGAGCAGCGCTGTTGGGGTGATGAAGCTGGCGGCGATGGTGTAGTTGCGGGTCACGTACATCTCGGTCAGGTACTGCAGTACGACGATCCAGACCACAATCTGCCAGCCCTGCGGATGGTGCGACAGTAGGAAGCCGGTCACAGCGATGCCGGTCAGGGTGCCAAGAACGCGCTCGATGGCACGGAAGTACTGCACCTTAAACCGGGAGTTCACCAGGGGAGCGGCGGCAGCGACCATGGCCCAGTAGGAGTGGGAGAGGGGGTCGACAAGCGTCACTGAGATCAGTCCCAAGGTGCCGGCGAGCAGCGGGGCGAAGAAGAACCGGTTCGCCTCAACCGCAAGGCGGCGGCGCGGCACGCGGCCTGCGTCGGGGGCCCGGGTGGGGGTTTCGCTTTCCTTCGCGTCGCCACCCGGCCCTTCGCCGATGAGGTGGGAGAACAAACCTAAAACAAGGCACACCAGCGCCGCGCCGCCCGCGATGGCAAAGGCGAGCAGCGGATGGACCGGGTTGCTTAAGGAACCGACGGCAGCGACGGCAAAAATCACAAACACGGAGCCAGTCGGCTTCATGTCGGTGGCCAGCGCGATCGTCGCCCACACAGACGAGGCAATAGAGGTGACAATCAGCAGGATCCAGGGGCTGACATCAAACCACGCGATGGTGGCGCCGAGGGTGACCATCAAGGTCAGTGCGGTGCCGGCAAGCATGTGGTGCTTCAGACGGACCTCGCGGGTGGCATGGCGGCCGTACACGCCGGTAAAAGCGCCGAAGTTCGCGTAGATGGCAAGGTCGAGCCGTCCGAGCGCCAGCAGGGTAAACATGGGGATGGCCACGCCGAGCGCGGTGCGGAAGGCGGGGATGTGGTCGCGTCGTGCAGGTCCCATCGTGAATAGTGGGCTGAAATGACGCAACCGGGGCCTCCTCAATATCGAACTTTTCTCATGCTGCCCTGCTAGGGCACTCGAAATACTCTAATGGTCACTTCAAAATGTTTCAGAAGAGGGCCGTTAAGGTGTGCGCATATGACTACAACCAACGAGATCAGGGTCGCGGAGGTAGCGGACGCGGGGGTCGTCGCAAAGCTATTGCGCGATTTCAACACAGAGTTTGATACCCCGGTTCCCGAAGGCCTTGAGGAGCGGTTTGCGCAGATCATCGCACACGACGACGCCTTCGTTCTCCTCGCCGGCGATATTGGTTTCGCCTACGTCACCCTGCGCCCGAGCCCGTATTACGACGGGCCGGTGGCGATGCTCGACGAGCTCTACGTCGCACCTGCCCACCGCAATCGCGGGGTCGGCACGGCGCTGCTGCAGCGGGTCTTCGAGGAGATCCGCAAGCACAGCGCCGGCGAATTACAAATCAACGTCGACGAGGTAGACACCGATGCGCGCCGCTTTTACGAGCGCCACGGCCTGACCAACATCGAGCAAGGCTCCCGCATGCTGCTCTACATCCGGGAGCTTTAGGCCGGAAGCGATAGCTTTGCGACGAGCCCACCACCGGCCCGCGGCGCAAGCACCAGGGATCCGCCATGGGCGTTCGCGATCGCATCGACGAGTGCCAGCCCGAGCCCGTGGCCGGCACCTGCGGTGCGTTCGGCGCGCGCGAATGGTTCGGTCCAGGTTGCAACCTCGGCCGCGGAGTAGGTCTCGCCGCCGGATTCCACGGTGACCTCAGCGAAGTTGCCCACCTTGCGCAGGGTGAGCGCGGGGTTGTTGCCGTGGGTGAGTGCGTTGCGCACCAGGTTGTCCACCGCCTGGCGGGTCAGGGTGGGGGAGGCGTCCACGGTCACGGGCACGGCGTCGGCGGGGACGTTGCGGTCGGCGCACACCTCGCGGCACAGTTCTGCCAGGTCGAGGCGCTGCCGGTCGCGCACGTCCACGTTGGCCAGCTGGAGTAGGGCGGCGACGGTGTCGGCGCTGCGGGCGTTGACCTCGCGCACGCGGGTTAGCGTGGGACGCAGCCCGCCGTCGTCGCCGGTCAGGGCCACGTCTGCCATGGTCTGGATGGTTGCGATCGGAGTCTTCAACTCATGGGAGGCGTTGGAGGCGAACCGGCGCTGGCGCTCCACTGCGCCCGCCAATTCGTCGAGCATGACGTTGAGCGCGTCTGCGAGTTCGCCGACCTCGTCGTCGGGACCATGGTGGGTGATGCGGGCGGAGAGGTCGCCGCGGGTGACGGTGGCGGCGTCGTCGGCAATGTCGCGAAGAGGTTTGATCACCAGGCCTGCCACGAACCAGCCGATCACGCCCGCAAGCAGGGTCAACAGGGCAAGTACCGACAGGGAGGCGAGCAGGACGCGGCGCAGGATCTCGCTGGTGATCGGCACGGCACCGTCGATGATGACGCCGTCCTCCACCGTGGGGAAGGTGGCCGTTACCGGCACCGGGGTGAGCTTCAGGTAGGCATACACCAGCCCGATCAGAGCCAACCCCATCCCAAGCACCGTGGCCACGAACATCACCGTGATGCGGGCCCGCAAACTCAGCCTCATCGTTCCTCCTCCGCCACGTAGTAGCCGGCGCCGGCCACGGTGTGCACGATGCGCGGCTCGCCCAGCTTCTTGCGCAGGTGCGACACCGTCACGCGCGGGGAGTTGGTGAACGGGTCCGCGTTTTCGTCCCACGCCTCCGCGAGCAGGTCCTCGGCAGAGATCACCCCGCCGTCGGCTTCCATGAGCACCTCGAGCACCGCGAACTCCTTCGGGCTCAGTGGCACCGTCTCGCCACCACGGGTGACCTCGCGCCGAAAGGTGTCTAGGCGCACATCCCCGCAGCGATACACCTCGCCGCGCGCCGGGGCGTTGCGCTTCGCCAACGCATTAACCCGCGCGATCAGCTCCGGGACCTCGAACGGCTTGGGCAGATAGTCGTCCGCGCCGAGCCCGAAGCCTTCCAGCCTGTCGTCCAGGGACCCGGATGCGGTCAGCATGATCACCCGGGTCGCGGGATGCGTATCGACGACCCACCTGCACACCTCATCACCATGCAACCCCGGCAGGTCCCGGTCGAGGACGACGACGTCGGGGCGGGTGTCGTCGATACGCGAACGCGCCTCTACACCGTCATACACGGCGGTGGCCTGCATATTCGCGTTGTTGAGTGCGGTGGCGATGGCGTCGGCGAGATAGGCTTCGTCGTCGACCACAAGTACCCGAATTGTCATGGCCCCGATCGTATCGGCGGGGGTGTTGCGTCCACGTTAACGTCACCGCAACATCTGGTTGCGTAACTTCCACAGCCATGCAGACCCGAAACGTAGGAATCGACACCGCCCGCGCGGTGGCACTCGTCGCCATGATGGTCGCGCACCTCACCGTCCAAGACGGCATCACCGCACAGGTGCTGTTCGGCTTCCCGGCCGCACTGTTCGCCTTCATCGCCGGTGTCTCAATGGGGTACATGCGCGCCCAGCCCGCCGAGTTCATCGTGCGCGGCATCCTTCTGATCGCCCTGCACTTCGCGCTCGCCCCATTTTCGGGGTCGATCGTGGTGGTGCTCGGCACCATCGGGGTCTGCATGGCGCTGCTCGCCTGGGCGCCACGCTGGGACACACCACTGTTGCTGTGGCTCGCGTGCGCCCTCACTTTTGGCTCGGCGGTGCTCGCGCCGTCGTCCTGGCCGTACCCGCCCATGATGTGGGCCACGCTCATGATCGCCGGCATCCTGTTCAAACGCCACATGCCGTTGTGGCCCGGCCTCGTGGTCGGCGGGGCGCTGTTCGCCCTGGATGTGGCGCTGCGCTGGACCACACCGTTGCCACCGCTTCTCGACGCCACCGGACACACCGGCGGGCTCATAGACGTTGTGGGCAGCGTGGGGGCGTCGATAAGCATCTGCTCCCTGTGCTGCCTGGCGCAACGGTGGCTCGGATGGCTCGCGCCGCTGGGGCGGATGCCGCTGACCCTGTACTGCATCCACGTGCTCACCTCCGAATGGCTCAACGTGTGGGTGACCGTGGGCGGCGCCATCGTGATCGCTTACGTATGGCTCGCGATATTTAAGCGCGGGCCGCTTGAAACTGTAATTCGCCGCATCACCGCGGTAGTGAAGGAGAACAATCGTGAAAAAGCTCGCAGCTAGCCTCGCCGTCGCAGGCGCCCTCGTCGCCCAACCCGCATGGGCGATGGAAAGCACCACCTTCGCCGGCGACACCGACGAAGCTAAGCCCGTAGTCTCCGTGCGTGTCGACGACTCCGACCCCGACGACGGCGTCTGCACCGGCACCGCCATCGACCCCCACTGGGTAATCCCCGCCCGCCACTGCGTCGAGGCCGCCGCCAAGCCGGGCGGCTCGGTGCGCACCGGCCAGGGAGACGACCAGCGCGTCTACAAAGTCGACCGCCACGAGGTCGCCCCGCGCGGCGACATCGCCCTGCTCCACACCGAAGAGGAAATGCAGCTAGACACGTTCGCCGAGGTTGCCGACGAGGTCCCCGCCGGCGCTGTGAACATCTACGGCTGGTCCTCCGACGGCTCGGGAGGCTCCACCGAGCTGCCCTCCGCCGAGGCCGAGGTCCGCGGCGATTCCCCGCTCGCCCTTTTCGACGCCCCAACCGCCCTCGAGGTCGCCCTCAAGAACGGCGCCCGCATCCAGCCGGGCGACTCCGGCGGCGCCATCTTCGCCGACGGCAAGGTTGCTGGCGTCATGTCGGCCGGTCTGTTCGAGGATCCCGAGAACCCGACCGAGGAGGAAATGACCTCCAACGCCGCCGTCGCGGTGGCGCCGGTCGCTGAGCAGGCCGAGTGGATCCGCAGCGTTGTTGGTGGTGAGGCGGCAGACTCTTCCGCGACCGCCTCTCCGGAATCGCAGGCTGAGCCATCGGCGTCCTGGCGTAACGTTGCCATCGGCCTGGGCGTTTTGGCCCTCGTGGTTGCTGGCTTCCTGGTGCTGCTGCGTCGCCGTTCTAACTAATCGCACTCGCTAGCCACTCTCGCTAGAGCACAGGGTTAAAACTCGAGGTGCGCTACTCGGTTTCTTGTGCCGGGTAGCGCACCTTTTTGTCGTCGCCGACGGTGGCGCCGTCGTTGAGCTTTGCGGGGGTCAGGGTGGGGCCATGCTGGGTCATGCCCATGATGTGCTGCACGTCGTCGCCGTGGGCGAGGAGGTGGTCGGCGATGATGCGGCGATGGCAGCGCCACCACACTGCTTCCGAGCACATGATCGCCGTTGGGGTTTCCGCGGCCTGGTCTCTGAGTTCTGCGAGGGCTTGCACGAACTCGCTACCAAGCGCGTGGTCCGCGTAATTGTGGAAGCTGCGGTTGCGCCAGTTTCCGTTGACCTCAAAGGGGATGGTCTTGGAGACGTTGCGCCGCCCGGTTAGGCCTTCGTTTCGGGAGTAGGCGATGCCGTGCTCGGGTAGGTGTGTGGCGAGGTGGTCGTCGTTGAACCAGGGGTACTTCCTGGAGCCGGGGAGTTTGCGCACGTCCACAATGGCGCGCACGCCGGAAGCCTCGAGCATGCCAGTGAACTGGTCAAACTCGAGGTTGGAATGGCCGACGGTGAAAATACGCATGCCTTCGAGGGTAGGCACCGTTAGGCACCTTTGGGCATCGGTGGGCTACCAGGTGGGGGGCCCGGTGGGTAAAAGGCAGGGTCGAGTGTCCCGGTCCGGGCGCAGTCGCATCTTCCTTTGGCTGCGTAAATTCTGCTGACTGCGGAGTGTTTCGCGGGTACTGATTGGTTGTATTTCAGCGGGTCAAAGGGGTGTTTTCGGTACCCGGCTTTGCCTGTTTGGGGGTCGTAATCCATGTACCCCTTGTTCAAGGAGCCGTCTCTGTTGTCGTTGTTGCACCTGTGGTGTTCGCGGCACAGGCCGGTGAGGTTCTCGATGTCGGTGTTGCCGCCCTTGATCCAGGCAAGGATGTGGTGGGCTTCGCACTCCGTCATTGGGGTCGTGCAGCCCAGCCAGGAGCACACGCCTTGGATGGCGAACATTGCGATGCGCTGTTCGACCGAGGCGAGTCGTGTGGTCCGGCCCATCCACAGCGGCACTGAGGTGACGCCGTCGACTTGGAGGAGGAAGTCGGTGGTTCCGTCCATGCCAAGGCGGATGAGGTCGAAGCAGTCGACTTCGATGCCGGTGTTGGTGTCGTAGAGCATGGAGGCGTCGCCGTCGGCAAGGTCGTCGAGCGTCATCGAGATCACTACCGAAGCCGCCCCGCCGTTCTTCTTCTGGCAGTCCTGTTCGTACTGCTGGAAGATAGCGAAGAACTGGTCGAAGCGCCGCTGTTGTGGGGTGCGGGAATCGACCTCGTTGTGTTGGTCGGCGGGCAGGTTGGAGTTCGGCGCGAGACCTTTGTCCGCGTGCGCCTTGATCAATGCGGCGGCGCCGGCGGTGGCGTTGATGAGGATGTCCACGGTGCCATCTGCTTTACGACGACCAAACGACAAACCTCGGTTTTCATACCCCGCATTCGGGTTCGAGTGGGGAGCGTGCTTCCGGTTCGCTTCGGCCACGGCGCGGCGGACGAACTGGCGGAGGTCTTCCGGGCTGCGCAGGAGCGCTTCGGCCATGGCGTCGGCGTAGATGCGGGTGCGCTCGCCGGCGGCGGCCTTGAGAAGCTTGTCCAGTTCGCGCCGGATGATGTCTTGCTTTTCGGCGCTGACTTGGGAGGAGTTCTTGCGAGCGTCGTCTTGCTGCTGCTTCTGACGGTCCTGTTCCCGCTGCTGCTCTTGCTGCTCCTGCTGCTCCTGACGGTCCTCGTCCGCGGCACCAAAAAGGTCGTCATCCTGTTCTTCCTCAACAGGGGGAGCAGCAGGCTCCGGCGGTGGGCCAAACAGCAAACGACCGCGCTCGAGGCGGTTGTAGGCTTCGCCCTTCGACAGGTCGAGGTATTGCTGGAGGTACGCGTTGGGGTAGTTGGCGCCGACGATGCGGCCGGCGTCGTCGCGTTCGGCAATAAATGCGAACGCGGCGTCGATGGTTGCCTTCTTCTTAAATTGTTCTTCCAGGCGTTCCATGTCGCGGCGGATGTCGTCGAACGCGAGGGTGGAGGGGTCGTCGAAAAGCGTGCTCAATGTGCGAAGCGCAGCGGAAATATCGTTGACGCATTGGGTGATTTCGCTGGTCATGGCCCCTCCTTTCGTGAGTTGCCATAAACCTATCAACCCCTCAAGACATCACCCCGCCATGTTCGAACATAGATTCGAACGTTTAAAGAATCTCCACCTTCTCGTAGCGCCCAACGCGAAGCGCACCCACTGGCATTCCAGCGTCGGTCTGGAAGTGCATGTACTGCGGCGCAACGGTCAACCGCACGCGTTGTCCAACGACCTTCTCCCACTCGACGTTTTGGAGGTACTGGTGGCCACGGGCGCCGATTTCCCGACGCCCCAGGCTCACGGAATCCGTGGACTTTGTGTACACGGATCCGGCGTGCTGGTAATCCGTGAACTCCTGGGGAGAATCCAGCTCAAGCAGGAAGTATTCGCTCGAGGGGTCCTCGCCGTTTGGCATGCCTTCGGGTTGCAGCTCGGCACCAGTTTTCATCACCACAGTGCCCTCGATAACAACGTCCTCGCCGCCAACGCTCTCGACAGTGCTTTCCTCCAGGTGAACGGTGAGTTCGCCAGCGTCAAGCGGTGCTCGGTCTTCGAGTGTCATCCAGTCAATGACCAGGTGTAGCGGTGACGGATTCATGGCGTAGAAATCAGAGGATTCCTGCGATGCAACCAACGAAGAGCCCTCCAGATCTACCCAGGTACTTTGGCCCTTGCCCGTGCCCGAAGAGTGCGTGGTCTGGTACAAGCCATGCCCGAGCTGCGAGGCATAGAGACCAGCCCGGAAGCCGCCGGCGCCAGCAGCGCCGTATACGAGTGATTGGTTAGCAACTTCCAGCGACCCGCCATCGGTCGTGAACACCAACACACTGGCATAACGGTCCGAGTACATGTTGTCGCCCCACTGGCTGAGCAGCAGTTCCGGGTTGCCGCCACCGTTGGCTTCGACGAGCGCGTAGTTGTAATTGCCGTTCAGCGTGAAATCGAGCTCGCCATCCGTGGCCAGCGGAACGTCGAAATTCTGCTCGCCTGGCGCGTCAAGGACTGTCGCGTACAGCTCGCGCCAATTGCTTGTCGACGACCCCTTCTCACCATCCGGCTCATCTTCCCCTTCGATCTCCGAGCCGTCAGGGTTGACCCACTTCACGGAGGTCTCGACCACGGTCTCCCGTGAATCCCCACCCGCGCAGGCGGAGACGAACGCAACGGAACTGGCAGCAACAAGCGCAAGGGCGCGACGCAATATCATGCGTCAACTCTAACCGCCGTGAACAGGAAATATCCGGCTATTTCCCAAGTTCTTTGCGGCGTTCGTACGCGAGCTTGAGGCGCTTCGCGCGTTCCTTCTTGTCCTTTTGTAGCAGCTCTTCGAGGACTTCATCCTCTTCTTCAGAGATGTTGAACACGGGGAACCAGGTGATCATCAGAACACCAGTTATCGGCCAGACTGCCCACGCGTAATCCCAGTCGAAGCCAATTTGGAGGATGAAGTATGTGAGGGCTCCGAGGACACCGGTTGCGACCATGGCGGCATCCATCTTCTTTTTCGCCGCGAGTTTTTGCTCCAGTTCGATCTCAGAAACGGACGGCTTTGCGGGGGCTGCAGGTTGGTCTGGGAGATCGTCGAAAAGCGTTGCAAGCTCGTCGCGTGTGCGGGCGACTGCGGCTTGAGCTGTGCGTTCATCGAACTCGCTGACCTCCAGGTAGCCGTCCGCAAACAGCGTGCCTAGGCGGTCGAGTGCTTCCGAGCGCTCAGCGTCGCCTACGCGAATCTCGTCCATGTTTGCCTCCAATTTGTGCTTGCCCCTGCGGCAACCTGTTCAATCACATGCATGACAGAGGATAACGAGTACACGATCGGCGAAGCAGCACAGGCGCTTGGTGTATCCACGAAAGCCCTACGCCACTGGGAAACCCTCGGGCTCATCGAACCGGAGCGCACGTGGGCGGACCACCGCATCTACACCGACGCGGACCTCGAGCGAGGTGCAGCTATCGCACTCTACCGCGGCGTGGGCGTGCCACTCGCGGAGATTGCATCGCTTCTCAGCGCCTCCCCGCACACCCTCGCAAACGCCCTCAAACACCACAAACAGGCACTTGCTTCTCGACGAGACGCCCTCGAGGAACAACTCGCCTCTGTCGAACAACTCATCAACGAATCAACACAAGGAGCGATCAACATGGACGCAATGAAGAAGTACCTCGGCGAGAACATGCCCGCCTACCAGGAGGAAGCACAGCAGCGCTGGGGCGATACGCCCGAGTGGGCGCAGTCCCAGGAGAAGCTGGCGCAGATGGGGGACGGCGACTTCAAGCGCCTCCAGGAAGAGCAGGACGCGCTGGCTAAGGACCTAGTCGCGGCCCGCGATGCCGGCGTCGCGCCGGGTTCGACGGAAGCCGAGGCGTTAGTGGAACGCCACCGCGCGAGCATCGGCCAGTGGTACGACGTCACCCCGGCGCGCCAGCTCATCCTGGCCCGCATGTACGTCGGCGACGACCGCTTCCACGCCGCCTACGATGGCGCGCAGGATTACCTGCTCGAACTGATCACCGCGCACGCCAAGAACGCAGGCGTGGATGTGGACAACCCGCAGTGGGGGTAATCCGTATCTTCAACTCCCATGATTGCCCCGGACCTGCCCTGGATCTGTGCTGGCACCTACACCGGGCAAATGACAGGAACGTTGCCGTCGTGGAGAACTTTGGCGCGGATGCCGTAGACCTGCTCCAACAGTTCGGGTGTGAACGCATCGTTGGGGGAGTCGTGGGTGATCGTCTTGCCGCCTTTCATAACGAGTAGCTCGTCGCAGTAGCGGGCAGCGAGGTTGAGGTCATGGATGGCGACGATTGCCAGCTTGTCGGTGCCTGCGATGACCTCTCGGACCAGCTGGAGGACGTCGACTTGGTGGCGGAGGTCGAGGGCGGAGGTGGGCTCGTCGAGAAGCAAGATGCGAGGCTCGCGTACCAACATCTGTGCGATGCCGACGAGTTGTCGCTGGCCGCCTGACATGGCGGACATCATGCGGTCTGCAAGCGCTGTGATTCCGAGCCGGCTCATGATGCGTGCTGTGGCTTCGACGGGATTTTCGGTGGAGCCACCGCCGCGCCGGGCTGCGATCACGATGGACTCGAACGCGGTGAGCGAGGCTCCAGTGAGCAGATCCTGTGGTACATAGCCGACGACGTGAGGGCGGTTAGCGTCGGAGACAGTCGCACCGTCGAGAGTGATTGTGCAGGTGCCGGACGTTGGCGTTTTAATGCCTGCCAGGGTTTTGATCAGCGTTGATTTTCCGGCGGCGTTTGGGCCGAGCAGGCCGATTACGTTGCCTTCAGTTAGCGGGCCGAACGACATGGAGTCGAGGATGGTGCTGCGCCCGTATTTCACTGTCAGGTCGTCTACTTGGACTGCCATGGTTTCAGCCTTTCCGCCGGTTGCGGGTGAAAATGAGGAAGATGAAGAATGGCACGCCGACGAGCGCCGTGATGATGCCGATCGGGATCGCCACGCCCGGGATAATGGAAAGGGATACGGCGTAAGCGACGCTGAGCAGCATTGCCCCAGCTGCAGCTGAGGCGGGTAGGAAGAACTTTTGGTCTTCGCCGACCAGCATCCTGGCCACGTGCGGGCCGACGAGACCGATAAAACCGATGATGCCGGTGAACGCCACCGAGGCTGCTGCGAGCACTGAAGCGACGAGCAGGGTGGTGATGCGGAGCCGGGCGACATTGATACCGAGGGCGGCGGCTCGGTCGTCGCCAAGCCGAAGCGCTGTAAGCCGCCATGAATTGGCAACGCAAAACGGGATGGCGACTGCAATAACCACGGCAAGAATGGACGTGGTGGTCCAGTTCGCGCGTTGCAGCGAGCCCATTGTCCAGAACACAATCTGTTGGAGCGCTTCGGTGTTCGCGCCGTATTGCAACAGCGAAAGTAGCGCCTGGAAGAGGAACGATAGGGCGATGCCGAGCAGGATCATCGACTCGGCGTTCGCACCTTTCCACACTGCGGCCGCAGCAACGATGGCGACTGCGACAAGTGCCGACAATGCTGCGGTGAACGCCAAGTTGAGTTGAGCGTTCGGCAACACCACCCAACCGATGACGATGGACATTGCCGCGCCGAAGGCTGCCGCTGCGGAGATACCGAGGGTGAACGGTTCCGCTAGCGGGTTGTCCAGGATTGTCTGCATCTGCGCGCCTGCGAGCGACAGTGCTACGCCGACGAGGACTGCCATGATCGCAGCCGGAAGGCGTAGGGTGCGGATGACGGTGCGCGTTTGCTCGTCGACAAGTTCAGGGCGGAAAACCGCATTCCAAACCTGGCCGAGCGAAATGTCCAACGGACCGACGATGACTGCGATGAGGAAGCTCACAACCGCGGCGAGGGTGAGCCCCGCAATCGCGATTGCTTTGCGACGACCCCGTTGCCGGTACGTCGCAATCGCCTCCATTGCCTCTGTCTCGTCATACATGACTGGAGGTGTTACCGCTGTAGCCATTAGGAGTTAGCGTCCGACGCGTTGACAAAGAAGGTGCCGCTGTAGTCGTACGGCAGCCATTCGTCGTGGAACTCTTCGAACTCTTTTGCCGGATCGAGGTCCTTGAACTCCTCGGGGTGCAGCCACTTCGCAATCGCTTCGAGGGCGAACACGTTGAACGGGTTGTCGTAGAACTGGTGGTAGATGGCGTAGTAGTTGCCGTTCTTCGGGGCGTCGAGCAGCTCGATGCCGGGGATCTCCAACGGACCAGAGCAGGTTTTAAGTGCTGTGTTGGCGTCGGCCTGGTAGCCGAGTTCGACATGCTGGAACTGCTCGGTCTTGTTCGGATCGCGGGCCCACTCACCACCAGTGACGATGAGCTTCTCCGGGTTGATCTCTACCAGCTTCTCTGCGGTGAGCTTTGGAGAGTCAACGCTGATGACATCAGGTCCGAGGTTATGCCCGCCTGCAGCGGTGACCAAGGTGCCCAGGTGGACATCGCCTGCGACGCTGCAGCAGTCGGTGAACCCGGCTGCAGTCCACACCAAGGTGTCGGGGCGGTCCTTGATGGTTGCGACGCGGTCTGTCACAGTGCGGACCTTAGTGTCGTAGAAGTCGTTGAACTTCGCTGCCCGATCTTCCTTGTCCAGCAGGGCGCCGAGCAGGGACATGGAAACCGTAGTATTTTCCAGTGGCTTTTGGCGGAAGTCGATGAAGGCGTACGTGATGCCGGCGGCGTCCATGTCCGCCAGGAAGCCGCTTTCTTCGGTAGCTTTCTTCTGGTCGAGCGTCATGATGACTACGTCCGGATCCTGCGCGAGCAGGTTTTCCACCGTGACGTCACCCTTTTGAATCGAGCCGATCATGGGCATGTCGATGGCTTCCGGGAACTGCTGGAAAAGCTTCTCGCGGAATGCGGGTGCGGCTTTAAACAGGTCTTGGCCGTAGGCGACGATGTTGTCGAATGGGTCATCTTGCAGAGCAGAGGTAGCAAAGACCGCGCGTCCTTCGGCGAGGACGATGCGGTCGGGGTGCTCGTCGAATTCGAGAGTGCGTCCCGCAGCGTCTGTGACGTGGACGCTACCGTCCGCCTTGCGTGTCGAGGACGCCGTGGCGGATGTCGCCGACGTTGCGGTGGTGTCTTGTGGTTGGGTCTCGCCGGAGCATGCGACGAGGCCGAGAACTGTTGCAGCGGAGACAATGGCTACCCCTGCGCGCTGGATGAGCTTCAACCCAGTACCTTTCTAAACATTGATTAGGCTTACCTTACAAGCCTCGGAGGTAAGGTAAGGCACGCCTGGCTTGGCGTCAAGTGTCCGGGGGTGAGTTAGGGGGACGCTGGGGAATCGCCTAGAGCGCCCCGTGCTCCAACACGAGGTCGGCGAAGTCCAGGTCGCCGTCGGGCATAGCGACCTCGGCCACGTACAGCAGGCTGAGTGCATAGTGGCGTGGGCAGAACAGCAACGTTTCACCCGCGTGCGCTGAGCCATGTTCGGGGCAGGGATAGGACACGAAGTACTGTGCGGTGTCGCCACACGGAGCGTTGGTCCAGTTGCACCCCTTGTGGGACCAGCCGTCGTCGCTATCTAACGGTGGCAGCGAATCGACGGTGTCGGTGGTAAAGCGTGTGCTCATCATTTACCCCCAATGGCTTCGAGTGCGGTCGCGATTGCGGCGTCGATTTCGGCGTCGGTGTGCGGGATGGAGTCGTCGGCAAGATGCCCCCACCTGCGCTGGAATCGTTCCTGGAGTTCGTGGCGTTTTGCGTACGGCCCCTGGTGCCTATTTTCGACGACCACACTTCCCCCGTTGTTATCCACCGTGATGTACAGCAGCGTGGCGTCAGGGGAGACCTTGAGCATGAAGTTCAGGTCGGGAAAGCACAGTGCCCACCAGTTGTACTCAGCCGACGGTTCGAAGGTGACGTATTCGGGCAGGTCGGAGATCCGGTACGCGGTCGCCGCACCGCACTGGGTTGGCTGGGTGCTTGCGGCGGCGTCCATGTACTGGGCGTAGACGTAGGAGGCGTAGCCCATGTCCTGGAGGATCTCGTACCACTGGTTTGGCTCGATCGAGGTGGTGTAGGGGCCTGGGGAGTATGCGTCGGGGTGGCCGGTATCGGCAATCAGACTGGCATCCCCAAGCCCGGTTTGTGTCGCATTGCCAGGCCAGGACAGCTCGCGCACCTCGACTCGCACTGGGCTGGAGGACAGAACACGGTTGAGGTAATCCTCGCAGGCCTTCGGGTCGGCGAACGCTTCCAGGCGCACCGGGGTGTAGGACACCTCGACCACGTTGTGCTCGGCGCGCTGAAGTTCGGAATCCAGATCGTCGCCGTGCCAGCGCGGATCCTGCCGGTCGGCTTCGCGCCCGCAGCCGTCGAGGTAGACGATGGCGTCGTACCACTCCAGAAGCGTTACCGGCTGCTGCGGCAGCTCGGGGATATCGGGCGTGACCACACCGTTGATGGTCACGGATTCCACAGTGTCGTCCTCGCCGAGGCGCAAGCCATACACGGCGTCGCCGCCGGTGTAGGTGCGGGCGTGGATCTGCCAGGTGTCGCCTATAAGCGAAAAGTCCCCCGGTGAAACCTTGGATAAATACGACGGAACGTAATCGGGTGCGGCGGCCAGCGCGCGCTCGAAAGGATTCATGCAGCCACAATACGCATGTAAATAGGTACGCTACTGGCGTGTCACCCGAGAATATTTTGTTGCGCATCCCGGAGGAGGAAGAACGCGCAGTTCGGCAGATCTACGCGGAGCTCGCGGAGCGGGGCTTCCCGCAGCAGCACCAACGGCCGCACATCTCGGTTACCTTCGCACCGACAATGCACCGCAACGCTATCGGGGAGGCGGCAGTCATCCTGCCGCCAGAATTGCCAGCTGCTTTACGACGAACCGGGGTCGTCGTCTTCGGCACCAAATCCAAACAAACCGTGGCCTGGCTGCTTGAAGCCCCCGAATCCCTCGACACGGCAGCCCAGCGCGTCAGCGCCGCCAACCCGGACGGTCGCGGCGCTCGCTGGATCCCGCACCTGACCATGGGACTGCGTATTCCCAAGGCCATGGTGCCGGACTACATCGCAGCGTTAGCCGAGGTCACATCCCCGCACTTCAAAGAACTCACCGCGGAATACGCCGCGCTCTACCAGCCGTCGCTGGGCACTGAGTTACGGCTCTGAAGTCCCTTGCGGTGGGTTAGTCGTGGTGGGGCGGGGTGTCGTCGATAAGCAATTGCCCCAACTTCGACGGCACGTCAGCACAACACCGCAACGGCTGATCAGACGCCGCGACCACCACGTTGCCGTACGCGCCGCCGGCGAGCACCGGCGCACTTGCCGCGACCATGGTGTGGCGAAACACCTCGCTCAAACCCGCTAATTCCGCACGCGTGCGTGCAAGACCAGCGGCATCTCCAATGTTCGCCACAAACAACCCACCTGGACACAACGCTCGATGTACTGCCCGATAAAACTCCACCGTGGTTAGTGGGCGGGGCGTGTCCGGGCCAGCGAACACATCGCGCACAATCACATCCACCGAACCTTCCAGCAACGCATGCGTAAACGCGCGCGCCTCCGCCACCTTGATCGCCACCGGCGGATCAAACGCATCGCGCACCAACCGCGCCAACTGACCATCCAGCTCCACCGCAACGTTGCTGCTCGGCCACCGATGCTGCACATAACTCGGCAACGCACACCCCGCAGCACCCAGATGCACCGCAGCAAACGGCGCGAGGGGCCGGTCCTCCACAAACCCCTGGATAAACCCCGCGATCCACCGCATGTAGTCGTACTCCAACACCTCGGGCGCGCCGGGCACCACATACGACGACGGGACGTTATTCACCTCTAACGTGTAGCCGCCGTCGCGGTCCGGATCCGCGATGATGGCCGCGTGGCCTGAAGCAATGGGGTAGGTGCCCGTGATGCGTCGCTTTGGCGCACGAGGTTTACGCCGTGGGGAGTTCATAAGGGAAATACCAGCACAGGGTCGGACCAGTTGTTACGATCGCTGCATGATCTACTTGTCGCAGGATTATATCGGTGAGCTACCCAAGCAACATATCTCGCTGGGAAAGTTTGATCCCGACAATATTCCTGCGGACCCGAACGAACTGTTTGCCACGTGGTTTAAAGAAGCCGTTGAGAACGAAGTCGGCGACCCTACTGCGGTCACCGTGGCCACGGTGGACGACAACGGTCAGCCCGATGCGCGAGTCGTCGACCTTCTGTACCTCAACTCCGACGGCTTCCACTTCGGAACCGCGACAGGAACGGCCAAGGTAGACCAGCTTGAAAAGAGCTGGGCCGCTGCGCTGAATTTCTGGTGGCAGCCCATGCGCCGGGCAGTGCGCATCCGCGGCGCTGCGTCGCGCGTTGTCGATGGTGACCGCTTTAACCTCTGGCGTGTGGAGCCGAACCACTTCGAATTTTTCAACCTTTGGGACGACCGCTCGAACTCGGATCGCGTGGCCTACGTGCTCAATGACCACGGTGACTGGGACCGCGTTCGCATCATGCCGCGCCCTTAAGCGCACCAACCTAGGCGCTGTTCCGCTACGGTCCTACCTCTCTAGGCGCTGCCCCAGGACTTGGTTTTTGCAAAGAAGCAGGCAGTCAGAGCGCCGGCGGCGATAACGAGGCACGGCAACCAAATCGACGTTGCCATCGCAGCCGCAAACGGCTCGTGCAAAAACTCCGGCAGGGGGCCGGAAACCTGCGTTGGCGATGCAGTTGGCGATGCTGGCGGTGTCTCCGCGGCGCCGCCGTTCGCACCCGCGTGTGTACCCAACCGCGAATCGAGCTGCGCGGACATTATCGCGGCAATTGCTGCCGATCCGATCACTGCACCAATCTGGCGGGTGGTGTTGTACACACTCGAACCGGCACCCGCCAACTTTGGGTCCAGGTTGCGGGTGGCAATCATGGAAAGCGGCCCCCACATCATCGAGTTGGCCACGCCGTAGATCACCGAAATGGCATACATCCAGTTCGGGTCAACCCCAGGTGTTGTGATCAGTGCGGTTGCTCCGATGCTCAGCGTCGCCAGCGTCATTCCCGCTATGGCGAACGGCTTCGGGTCGTGCGTGTTAGTGAGTCTGCCGATGTACGGCGACAACACGCCGGAGACCAAGCCGGATGGCAAGATCAGCAGCGCGGCGTGGGTAGGGGAGAGCTCGCCGACGGTTTGGATGTAGATCATCCACGGAATTACATAAGTGGATACCGCGAAGCCGACGGTGGAGATGGTGAAGGCTGCGAGGGAGAAGTTTCGGTCGTCGAAAAGTGCAAGCGGCACCAATGCGTTCGTGGATTGGCGTGACTGCCAGCGGAAGAAGAACACCATCGCAACAACGCCAACGACGAGCAGGGTCCACACGCGCCAGTCCCAACCGAACTGCTGGGCCTCCTGCACGCCGAAGACCAGGCAGAACATGCCAAGCGCACTGAGCACCACCCCGGGCCAGTCGAAGTGGCGGTTATTCTGCTCCAGCTTCGGCACAAATATCCAGGCCAGGATGAGGCCGATGATGCCGATTGGGACGTTGACGTAGAAGATCCAGGGCCACCCGGCGGCGTCAACAAGCACACCGCCCAGCAGAGGTCCGGTCACCGTGGCAAGGCCGGCAGTCGCACCCCACACACCCATCGCGCCGCCGCGCTCTTTCGGCGCGAACGTGCGGATCATCACCGACATCGTCTGCGGCGTCACCAGCGCGCCACCCAAACCTTGGAAGGCCCGGGCGGCGATGAGCGCAGCAGAACTTCCCGCCAAGCCACACGCCAGCGAAGAAACAGTAAAGATTGTCAGGCCGATCAGATAGATCGTGCGCGGCCCGAAGCGGTCCCCGAGACGCCCCGTGATCAGCAGCGGCACCGCGTAGGCGAGCAGGTAAGCACTGTTGACCCACAACACCTCGTTATATGACGCCTCCAACCCGTCAGAGATCGCCGGGATGGCTACGGAGACGATGGTGGAATCCACCAAAATCATGAAAAAGCCCAGCATCATGCTCCACAGAGCAGGCCACGGCGAGCGCTTTACAGGGACAGTCACTGCCGAGATGATACTGGGCTTTCCCAGGGGTGGCTAGAGGCCGAGCATCTGTCGAATCTGAGGCGGAAGCATATCGACGACCTGCTGCGGGATCTGGTCCTTCACATACGGGAACACCAGCATGCCAGCCGCGCCAAGTGCGGCGACGACGCCCAACACGATGCCTGTGGTGCGCAGCGCGTCGTTGTCCTCGGAGGACAGGAGCGTCTCCGGCTTGCTCTGGACCAGGTTTTCCTCGGATTGCATGTCCGGAGTGTCGGTGGCGGCGTGCTCTTCGACCTCCAGGACCTTGTCGTCCTCGATAGCCTCATCCATGTTGATGCCGAAGAAGGTGTCCAGGCCCTTCACGTTGAACTGGGTGGACATGTAGCGGTCGTTCGTGCCGGTGTTCCACTGGGAGACGACGATGTCCATGTTGTCAATCGTGGACCCAGGCACGATGTAGCCGCCGTAAGGCTGCGACCAGTTCTTGGGATTTTGCGGCCTGAGCCAGGAGCCGTGCTTGGCAATCGTCGCCACGGGCACGTTGTCCCAGTTTTGCTCAAGCGTGTCGGAGATGCGTACCTCGATGGCCAGCTTCTCCTCGTTGAACATCACGAGCACCCAGTGACCGTTGATGTAGCGCAGGTTCATCTCGCCGGCCTTGACACCGTCCGACAGAATTGGGGCAGCGACGTTGCTCCACTTCTTGTCGGCGTCGGGTTCGGAGTAGTCGTAGAGCTCCCACTTGCTGCGATCCGCAATGTCCTGCGGCTTAAAACGCGAAAGGAAAACCTTTTCCTTGCGGGTGAAGGCACTCGACATCACGTACACGTAGCCGTCCGGGCCCTTCTCCCAGGTGATCAGGTCGCCGAGGCCTCCCGGAATGTAATTCGTTGGGGTTTTGGAAATCGACTTCCAGGTCTGGCCGTTGTCGGTGGACTTCCAGATCTCCGTGTAGAGCACGTTACCGATGCCCTTGTTCCACATGCCCTGCATGTACAAGGTGCCGTCGAGGTTGATCACATCCGACGGGATAAGCGTCAGGTTGTCGGTGTGGTGGTACGACACCAGGCTTTCCACTCGGCGTCCGTTGTTCAGGGGGCGGACGATTTCAATAAAACCGTCGTCGTTCATCTTCGCCACAACACCAACCGGGCTCAACCATTCGTTCTTGGGGCCCTTGATGGATTCGCGGAAGGAGTCGCCGAAGATCATGGCAAACTCCTTGCTGTTGTTCAGCGGCGCCATCGCACCCAGGTCGCCGTCCTTAAACCCGACGTGCTTCGAATACTTGCCCAGCACATCGTCCATCACCTGCACGATTGTGCCGTCGGGCATGGTCACAGGGTCGGACGCGCGCTTCTCAGGTGGTTTCGGGAAGGTGTAGGACTCGTTCGACGGCGATGAGGGGCGCGACGAGCCGGACGAACCAGACGAGCTAGAAGAGCTCAGGCTGGACTGGGCGTGCGCGGGGGCGCATACGGAACCGGCGAGAAGCAAGCTGCCTGCGGTGGTAGCACACAGCAAAGCGTTGCGACGAGAGGAGAAACGCATGGGAGGGCCTTCTTAAACAAAGATGTCGAATTGCGTGTGAATAAGCCCTTAGAATGTAGCAAACGAAAACGGCCCCGGCAGGTGCTCGGGGCCGTGACGTTATTACTGTACGTTGCCTGTGTTTGGCTTAGACAGCGTCGTGTTCATCCGGGTCGTTATCCGCGTCCGCCTTGGTTTCGTGGCGGGTGCCCGGCTTGTGCTCTGGCGGTGCGTAAATGGAGTACAGCTTTGCCGGCTTGTCGGACTCGTTGACAAAGTTGTGCCACTTGCCGCCCGGGACGAATGCTGCCCAATCATCCTTGATCACTTCGTCGACTTCGAGGTCGTCCTCGGATGCGCCGATCATTGCGCGCAGCTCGCCTTCTTCGAGGCGCAGGAACTGGTCATGGCCGTCGTGGATCTCAGCGCCGATCTCGCCGCCCGGCGGGATGGTCATGACGGTCAGCTGCAGGAACTTGCCGGTCCACAGGGTGTCGCGGAACGCCTCGTTATCAAGCGTCGCCTTTTCAATGTCAACGACGTACGGATTCGGTCCATGGTCAGCCATGATCGCTCCTTAAACTTCGGGTTCGTTACGGTTCCCACCATAGGAGCTTTTGCTTATCGACGATGCCTTCCACCACGACGACGCTTCCGGTTCCGCCTCCTGAGCTGGACCTTCTCCACCTCGGTGAGGTAGCCCTCTGGGCGGTCGTTCTGCGCAACTCGTGTTGCGTCCGGGCGCTTCGCAGGCGCTGCAGGCGCTGCGGGCTTGTCGGGTGTTTCGGTCTCGTCGAGACGCGCGAACATCTCCGTCGGTGCGTCGAGCTCGTCTGGGCGGCCTTTGCCCTCAAGCGAGACATAGCGTGCGGTGTGCTTCGGGTGCACCGTGTCTTGGGGGTCGATCGCTGCGTCGCGCTCCACGGTGATGGCCCAGCTGCCGTCTGGAAAGTCGATCACTTGCCACGGCGTGATCTGGCGTGTCGGCGCCGCCGATAGCGGCGGGACGGTGTCGGTGCCTTCGTCCGGGCTTGCGGCATCCAGCGCCGCCATGCCGTCGAGCAGGATCGCGCGTGCCCAAAGGTTGCCGTGCTCGTAGGAGCGAACCCATTCGACGACCTCGGGCTCCGCAAGCGAGCCGAGCACCTTGCCATCCAGGGTCGCGACGGCGGTGTCGCCGAGCGCTTGCAATCCGACGAACCATTGGCCAGGGGAGCGGTGTGCTAGATCTGCCGCGTTAAATTCCCCTTCGGTGGTGTCGATGACCAACATGTCGCCGGCACGCAGGACAGAGGCAGTCTCAGGTGCGTTGTTGCGCGGAACCGCCAACTGGGGCTCGGGCAGCAACAAGTTGACCTCGAATTGGCCGATGTCGCGTTCCAACTTCACTGCCGCCAGGGCAACGGGTTTCAGGATTGAGGAGTGGACGCGCTCCACCTCGTCGAAAAGCGAACGCCACTGCGGCGAAACCTCCCCAAGCACTGGTCCAGCCAGCATGCTGTTTTGCGATGCTGCATTGTGTAGCCGCACACGCCACGACGCGTTGAGGGGGTTCGCCTCAAGCACGACGGGCACATAGGAGGTGCCTCGCTTACCAGCGAAATCCGAGAACAACGCCGCTTGGGAGACGTGATCTACGGGGATTTCAACGGCCGCACCCCATGTGGATGGAGCCAGTGGGTAAAGCTTTTGTGCCATGGGCGCATTGTAGGCGCAGCCTACGCAGCGTCCGTCGGGGCAGTCTCTTGGGAGCGCTCGGATGCGTTACCACCGCGCAGTTTGCCCACAGCAGTGACGATGCCGACGATGATGAAGCCGACGATCAGGCCAACGACGAGCGAGACGCCGGTGTCCACGAACCAGCCAAGCACACCGCCACCGACGAGTTCCTGACCCTTTTCGATGATGTGGTGTGGCCAGTCAATGCCGAAGACCTCGTCGAGGCCACGAACAATGAGGTGACCGCCGACCCAGAGCATCGCAATAGTGCCGATAACGCCGATGGTGCTAAGCACGTACGGCATGCCTTTCACCAGTGCGTGACCGGTTTTCGGTGCGTTGCCACGCTTGATCATGCCGTGGCCGATGTCATCGATCTTCACCAGTAGTGCCACAGCGCCGTAGACGGCAAACGTGATGAAAATGCCAACCGCGAGCAGTACTGCGGCCTCTATCCAAATTGACTGGTCCTTGACCTCGTCCAACGCGATGATCATGATCTCCGCAGAAAGGATCAAGTCCGTGCGGATCGCGCTGTTGACCAGGGAATCCTCGTCCTGCTCTGTTTTATTGACCGCTTGTTCTTGCTGCTCCTCGGCGTCGGAGGAAAGCTTATGGGCGATCTTCTCCGCGCCCTCGAAGCACAAGTACGCGCCACCAAGCATGAGGATCGGGACCAAAGCCCACGGTGCAATCGCGTTGAGCAGCAGTGCGACCGGCAGGATAAACAGCAGCTTGTTGCGCAGGGATCCTTTGGTGATGCGCCAGATCATCGGAAGCTCACGCGCCGGAGTAACACCGGAGACGTATTGCGGGGTGACCGCGGCATCGTCGATTACAACCCCGGCTGCTTTCGTGGATGTTTTTGCGGTCAGGGTGGCGACATCGTCGACACTTGCCGCGGCTTGTCGTGCGATCAGTGCGACATCGTCGAGAAGTGCGAGGAGGCCACCGGCCATGAGGGTCCTTTCATACAGGTGCAACTGCTTTGCGACGCAAACGCCACGGGCCTTGAGTGTATTGCACGTACCTCCTGACACACGGTGCTCACAGCGTTTCAAAAGATATTTGTGAAACTTCGCACGGGCGACCGTCAAGTGTGGTGAAATACATGGACATCCAAATTGTGAGCCACAGGACATTCCTTGGCTCCATACTTGGTCGAAGGAGAACACATGCAACTGAAGAAGACAGCGGCGATTCTTGGCGCCGGTGCTCTGACGCTCGGTCTGGTCGCCTGCGGTGACTCAAACGATTCTGCAGACGGTGGCGCTGAAGGTACCAACAACGGCGGTGGCGACAACTACGTTCTTGTCAACGGCTCGGAGCCGCAGAACCCGCTCGTACCGGGCAACATCAACGAGACCGGTGGCGGCCGCATCATCGACCAGATCTTCGCAGGCCTGGTCTATTACGACGGCGACGGCGAAGTGCAAAACGATATCGCCGAGTCCATCGAGCCGGAAGGCGACGCAGGCTACCGCGTCACCCTGAAGGACGCGAAGTGGTCCGACGGATCCCCAGTCACGGCCAAGGACTTCGTCGACGCATGGAACTACACGGTAGAGAACTCGCTGCTCGGCGCGTACCACCTCGAGCCGATCAAGGGCTTCGAGGAGGGCAAGAAGCTCGAGGGCCTCGAAGTTGTCGACGACAAGACCTTCACCATCGAGCTGACCCAGCCGGAGTCTGACTTCCCGAGCCGCCTTGGCTACACGGCGTTCTTCCCGATGCACCCGTCCGCATACGACGACATCGAGGCGTACGGTGAGAAGCCGATCTCCAATGGCCCGTACACGCTGTCCGAGTGGAACCACAACCAGAACGCAGTTGTTGTCCCGAACGCTGAGTACGACGGCCCGCGCAAGGCCCAGAACGACGGCCTGGACTACGTCTTCTACGCGCAGCAGGACGCCGCCTACGCCGACCTGCTCTCCGGCAACCTGGACGTCCTCGACGCCATCCCGGACTCTGCATTCGCAACCTTCGAAGACGAGCTCGGCGACCGTGCAGTGAACCAGCCGGCAGCGATCTTCCAGTCCATGACGATCGGTGAGAAGGCCGACCACTTCAGCGGTGAGGAGGGTGCGCTTCGTCGTCAAGCAATCTCGCGTGCGATCAACCGCGAGGAGATCACGGCAACGATTTTCGACGGCACCCGCACCCCGGCCACGGACTTCACCTCCCCGGTGCTGCCGGGCCACTCCGACAGCCTCAACGGTGTTGAGGTACTGAAGTACGACCCGGAGGAGGCGAAGCGTCTGTGGGCTGAAGCCGACGCAATCGCACCGTTCACCGGCGAGTTCACCATCTCCTACAACGCTGACGGTGGCCACCAGGCATGGGTCGATGCTGTTGCGAACTCCATCCGCAACACCCTCGGCATCGAGGCAGTGGGCAACGCGTACCCGGACTTCAAGTCCCTGCGCGATGACGTGACCAACCGCACCATCGAAGGCGCATTCCGTACCGGCTGGCAGGCAGACTACCCGCTGCTGAGCAACTTCCTTGGCCCGTTGTACGGCACCGGCGCAGGCTCGAACGACGGCGACTACTCCAACGCTGAGTTCGACGACCTGCTGAAGAAGGCCAACGGTGCAGCAGACCAGGAAGCAGCCGTGAAGGACCTCAACGCGGCGCAGGAGATCCTGCTGAAGGATCTGCCAGCAATCCCGCTGTGGTACTCGAACCTGACCGGTGGCTACTCCGAGGACGTTGACAACGTTGTCTTCGGCTGGAACCAGGTGCCGCTCTACTACCAGATCACCAAGAAGTAACACCCCGCTGTTGGCGAATTAGATTCGCAACAACGACAACGACCGCGCCGTCCACATCCCCCCTGGGTTGTGGCGGCGCGGTTTCTATTTTTCGGTCCGTTGGACCGCACGCGCGGGGCGGCCGGATTATGGGAGGTTACGTTTATTGTGGTGGACTCCTTAGAGCACGCTGAGTGTTTGACAGCACAACATGCGAAAACATGAAAAGACACAAGGAGTCAAGGTGCATATCAAGAAAGCAGTTGCCGCCCTCGGCGCCGGCGCACTGGCGCTCGGCCTTGCCGCATGTGGTGGCTCCGCCGACAATTCTGCCGACGGAGCTGGAAACTACGTTCTGGCCAACGGTTCCGAGCCACAGCGTCCGTTGCTGCCCGCAGATACGAATGAGACTGGCGGCGGCCGCATCGTCGATGTCCTGTACGCAGGTTTGACCTACTACGACAAGGACGGCGAAAGCCACAACGAGCTCGCAGAATCCATCGATCTCGAGGGTGAGAAGACCTACCGTGTCACGCTGAAGGACACGAAGTGGGCCGATGGTACCCCGGTGACGGCGAAGGACTTCGTCGACGCGTGGAACTACGCAGTCGAAAACTCCCAGATGAACGCGTACTTCTTCGAGCCGATCAAGGGCTACGAGGACGGAAAGCCGCTCGAGGGCCTGGAGGTTATCGACGACAAGACCTTCACCATCGAGCTCGAGCAGCCGGAGGCTGACTTCCCGCAGCGCCTCGGCTACACGGCATTCTCGCCGCTTCACCCGTCTGCGTTCGACGACATGGAAGCGTACGGCGAAAACCCGATCTCGAACGGCCCTTACAAGCTGCTGGAGTGGAACCACAACCAGGACGCCATCGTGGTGCCGAACGAGGAGTACCAGGGTGATCGCAAGGCGCAGAACGACGGCGTGAACTTCATCTTCTACGCCCAGCAGGACGCGGCCTATGCCGACCTGCTCTCCGGAAATCTCGACGTGCTCGATGCTGTGCCAGATTCTGCACTGGCCAACTTCGAAGACGAGCTTGGCGAGCGCGCTGTGAACCAGCCAGCAGCTGCATTCCAGTCGATCACCATCAACGAGAACGAAGAGCACTTCGGCGGCGAGGAAGGCAAGCTTCGTCGCCAGGCAATCTCTAAGGCGATCGACCGCGAGCAGATCACCAAGACCATTTTCGACGGCACCCGCACCCCGGCGACCGACTTTGCCGCACCGGTGATCCCGGGCCACTCCGACAACCTTGAGGGCGTCGACGTGCTCAAGTACGACCCGGAGGAGGCAAAGCGCCTGTGGGAGGAAGCCGACAAGATCAACCCGTACACCGGTGACCTGGAGATCTCCTACAACTCCGATGGTGGCCACCAGGCATGGGTCGATGCTGTTGCGAACTCCATCCGCAACGCCATCGGCATCGAGGCAGTGGGCAACGCCTACCCGGACTTCAAGTCCATGCTCGACGATATGGACAACGACGCCGTCAAGGGCGCATTCCGTACCGGCTGGAGCGCTGACTACCCGTCGCTGGGTAACTTCCTGATCCCGCTGTACGGCACGGGTGCTTCCTCGAACTATGCGCGTTACTCCAACCCGGCAGTCGACGCACTGCTGGAAGAAGCAGCAACCGCAGCTTCTCCGGAAGCTGCTGCTGAAAAGTACAACGAGGTGCAGAAGGTTCTGTTTGAGGATCTCCCAGCGATCCCACTGTGGTACTCCAACGTTGCAGGTGGCTACTCCGAAAACGTAGAGAACGTCGCGTTCTCCTGGCGCTCACTTCCGGTGCTGCATCAGATCACCAAAAACTAAGTGGTAACCTAAGCAACCACGCAAAGTGGCCCGTTCGCATTTTGCGGCGGGTCATTACTCGTTTCACACTCAATACTGGTTTTCGTCCCGACTCACATGGAAAAGGAGAGCCCGGAACCATGCTGCGTTATATCGGGCGGCGACTGCTCCAAATGATCCCCGTCTTCTTCGGGGCCACACTGTTGCTTTACGCCCTCGTGTTCCTCATGCCGGGCGACCCCGTACAGGCGCTTGGCGGAGACCGCGGCCTGTCCGAGGCCGCCCGCGCCCGCATCGAAGCGGAATACAACCTTGATAAACCATTTATCGTCCAGTACCTGCTCTACATCAAGGGCATTTTCATGGGCGATTTTGGCAAGACCTTCTCCGGCCAGCCCGTCGCGTCGGTGATGGCTAACGCGTTCCCGGTGACCATCAAGCTCGGTTTGATGGCGCTGGCGTTTGAGGCTGTGTTCGGCATCATCTTCGGCGTGATCGCCGGTGTGCGCCGCGGCGGTGTCTTCGACTCCACGATTCTCGTCGCATCGCTGATCGTCATCGCCGTCCCGTCGTTCGTGATCGGCTTTGTCATGCAGTACCTCTTCGGCGTGAAGTGGGGACTGTTGCCTGCAACGGTGGGGCGCAATGAGTCATTTGAAGCGTTGCTCATGCCTGCGATCGTGCTTGGTGCGCTGTCGTGCGCGTACGTGATCAGGCTGACGCGTCAGTCCGTGAGCGAAAACCTTCGCGCAGACTACGTCCGTACCGCGCGAGCTAAGGGGCTGAGCGACGGTACCGTGATGACTCGCCACGTGCTTCGCAATTCCATGATCCCGGTCGTGACTTTCCTTGGCGCTGACCTTGGTGCGCTGATGGGTGGCGCGATTGTGACCGAAGGCATCTTCGGCATTAACGGTATCGGTGGCACGATCTACCAGTCGATCATTAAGGGCGAGCCCGCGACCGTCGTGTCGATCACCACTGTGCTGGTGATTATCTACATCGTTGCCAACCTCATCGTTGACCTGCTTTACGCAGTACTCGACCCAAGGATCCGCTATGACTAATTCCATTCCACAACCTGAAATGTCGGCTGATCGCACGATGGCCAATGCTGGGGTGCTGCGCGGTCAGGAATACTACGTCGCAGAGACCGATGAGACTGGCCTCGGCGCAGTTGATGCTGTGCCGGATGCCGGTACACCCACCAGCCAGTGGGCTGAAGCTTGGAACTACCTGCGTCGCAGGCCGCTGTTCTGGTTCTCTGCAGTATTGATCCTGCTTGCCGTCACCGTCGCTGTGTTCCCTGGTCTGTTCACCAGCGTCGATCCGCGCGAGTGCATGCTGTCGCGCTCGCTGAACGGGCCGACGGACGGGCACATCTTCGGCTTTGACCGTCAAGGCTGCGATATTTACTCACGCATGATGTACGGTGCTCGCGCATCGGTTACGGTCGGCGTGCTGACCACACTGATCGTGACCGTGCTTGGTGGCCTCATCGGTGCGATCGCCGGTTACTTCGGCGGCATCTGGGACACACTGCTATCGCGTCTGACTGACATCTTCTTCGCGGTGCCGCTCGTGCTGGCCGCGATCGTCGTCATGTCCATGTTCCAGAACAAGCGCTCCATCTGGATGGTGGTATTCGCGCTGTCCATGTTCGGCTGGACCCAGATCGCCCGCATCACCCGCGGTGCAGTGATGGGGATTAAGAACGACGAGTTCGTCACCGCCGCCCGCGCGGTGGGGGCGAGCGACTGGAAGATCATCACCTCCCACATCCTGCCGAACGCCGCGGCGCCCGTGATCGTGTACGCCACGGTTGCGCTCGGCCAGTTCATCGTGGCCGAAGCGACCCTGTCCTTCCTGGGCATCGGTCTGCCGTCCACGGTGGTGTCGTGGGGTGGCGATATTTCGGCTGCGCAGGCGTCGCTACGCACTCAGCCGATGGTGCTGTTCTACCCGGCAATTGCGCTCGCACTGACGGTGCTGAGCTTCATCATGATGGGCGACGTTGTGCGCGACGCCCTTGATCCGAAGGCGAGGAAGCGATGACCACCGCAATCGGTAAAGACAACAACACTGGCGCGCCCGAGCCGCTGCTTGAGGTGACCGACCTCCGCATCACGTTCGAGTCCTCCACGGGTGTGGTTGAGGCTGTGCGTGACTTCGATATGACGATCTACCCGGGCCAGAAGGTCGCGATCGTGGGCGAGTCCGGTTCGGGCAAATCCACCTCCGCCATGGCGGTGCTCGGCCTGCTGCCTGGCACCGGCAAGGTCACTGGCGGCTCGATCAAGCTGCGCGGCGAGGAACTGACCAAGCTCGATGAGAAGGGCTGGCAGAAGATTCGCGGCAACAGGATTGGTCTGGTGCCGCAGGATCCGATGTCTAACCTGAACCCGGTGTGGCGTATCGGTACCCAGGTGGAGGAGTCGCTGAAGGCGAACAACATCGTCGAAGGCTCCGAGCGCCACCAGCGCGTCATCGAGTTGCTTGAGCATGCAGGCCTGCCGGACGCGGAGCGTCGTGCGGGTCAGTTCCCGCACGAGTTTTCCGGTGGCATGCGCCAGCGCGCACTCATCGCGATGGGCTTGGCTGCGAACCCGGAGCTGCTCATTGCCGACGAGCCCACGTCTGCCCTCGATGTGACCGTGCAGAAGCGCATCCTGGACCACCTTGAGATGCTCACCCAGGAATCCCAGACCGCGCTGCTGTTTATCACCCACGACCTGGGGCTTGCAGCAGAGCGCGCTGACCACCTGCTGGTTATGCACCGCGGTCGTGTGGTTGAGCGCGGACCGAGCCTGGATATTTTGCGCAACCCGAAGCACCCGTACACCCGCAGGCTGGTTAACGCGGCTCCGTCGCTGGCAGCCGCGCGTACGCACGCTGCGCTGAAGGATGAAGACATCACGGTGGCCGAGACCAAGCCGGAGGACGTGGTCATCCGGGTGGATAACCTGGTCAAGGAGTTCGACGTCCGTGGCCAAAAGGGTGCGAAGAAGACACTGCGCGCGGTCGACGAGGTGTCCTTCGATCTTCGCCGCGGCACCACGCTTGCGCTGGTGGGTGAGTCTGGCTCCGGCAAGTCCACTGTGGCCAACATGGCGCTAAGCCTGCTTGAGCCGACCAGCGGCACCGTGTACTTCGAGGGCCGCGACATCTCGGAGTTAAACCGCAAGGAACTGTTCAAACTGCGTCGCAAGATGCAGGTGGTGTTCCAGAACCCGTACGGTTCGCTCGACCCGATGTACTCGATCTACCGCTGCATCGAGGAGCCGTTGCGCCTGCACAAGGTGGGCTCGCGTAAGGAGCGCGACGCTCGCGTGGCGGAGCTGCTGGACATGGTGCAGATGCCGAGGTCCGCGATGCGTCGCTACCCGAACGAGCTCTCTGGCGGTCAGCGTCAGCGCATCGCGATTGCACGTGCGATGGCGTTGGGCCCGGAGGTCATCGTCCTCGACGAGGCGGTCTCGGCCCTCGACGTGCTCGTGCAGGATCAGATTCTGCAGTTGCTCAAGGGCCTGCAGGATGAGATGAACCTGTCCTACCTGTTCATCACCCATGACTTGGCTGTGGTCCGCGAGACCGCAGACGACATTGTGGTGATGCGCCAGGGCAAGGTTGTGGAGCAGGGGCCGGCGGATGCGATCTTCGCCGACCCGCAGGCGGATTACACCCGCAACCTGATCGATTCCGTGCCGGGTCTCCACATCGAGTTGGGGCGCGGCTAGGAGCATAATTGCTTATCGACGACGTCACCGCACCGATGCGGGACGTCGTCGATAAGCATGTCTGGGGCGTGTTGTAGCATCGCCTCCGAGAACTGAACACACACGGGTGCTGCATTCGCAGCTGAGATGCCTTCGGGCGGACCGTTGAACCTGATCCGGGTAATGCCGGCGATAGGAAGGAAAGCACATGACTGTGCCTGTTAAGAACAATTCTTGGCGTGTAATCGATATTGTCACCGCCGCCGTCCTCGGTGTGGCGTGTGGTCTGCTGTTTTGGGTGTGGAACAGCGTTGGCTACGCAGGGTTTAAGGCGCTGGATACGTTGACGCCGGGCCTTGGTGGCCTGGTCACCGGTATCTGGTTCACCGGCGGAGTGCTTGGCGGGCTGATCATCCGCAAGCCTGGCGCAGCCGTGTTCGTCGAGGTCATCGCGGCGTCGGTTTCAGCGTTGATCGGCAGCCAGTGGGGCATTGAGACGCTCTACTCGGGCCTTGCACAGGGTCTTGGCGCAGGGCTGATCTTCCTGCTGTTCGCGTACCGTCGCTTCGATCTGACGGTGGCAATCTTGGCCGGTATCGGCTCCGCTGTCGGCGCGTTCATCCTCGAGCTGTTCCTGTCGGCGAACCTGGCGATGAGCCTGCAGTTCAACATCATCTACCTGACCTGCATGGTCATCTCCGGCGCGATCCTTGGCGGCGTGCTGTGCCACTACCTGGTCAAGGCACTCGCGAAGACCGGTGCGCTGGACCGCTTCGGCGCAGGCCGTGAGCGTTTCAACCAGGCTGCGTAAATGACGCTGGCGATTCGTGCTCGAGGGTTGACGTACCAGCACGCGACGCGTCCCCAGCCTGCGTTTACTGGCGTTGATCTCGACGTCGAGCGCGGCGAGCGCATCCTCATCTCCGGCGACTCTGGTTCCGGCAAGTCCACGTTGCTCGCGGTCATCGCGAAACTTATCGACGACTCCGAGGACGGCAGCAAAACCGGCATCCTCGAGGTCAACGGCACGGTAGGCATGGTGCTGCAGGACCCGGAGGCGCAAACAATCCTGTCGCGCGTGGGCGACGATGTCGCGTTCGGCGCCGAAAATCTTGGCGTGCCGCGCGATGAGATTTGGCGTCGCGTTGAGGCTTCGCTGGGCGCCGTCGGCTTGGACCTGCCGCTCGATCACCCCACGTCACGCCTGTCCGGTGGGCAGAAGCAACGCCTTGCGCTGGCTGGCGTGTTGGCAATGGGGGCCGATATTTTGGTGCTCGACGAGCCGACTGCAAACCTTGACCCGCGTGGCCGCGACGAGGTCATCAACGCTGTCGACCGCGTCTGCACACGCACCGGCGCGACCCTGATTGTGGTGGAGCACCGCCCCAAGCACTGGTCGCACGTGGTGGACACCTACTACCGCTTGGATGCGGACGGTTTTCGCCGCATTACCGAAGAAGAGCTACCGCAGGTGCCTTCGTTGCCGCCGGCGAAGCAGGTTCCCGCTGGCACGCCGGCTGCGGTTGCGACGCAGAACTTGCTCACCCGCTTCGGCCCGCCGCGCACGGTGCGCGCGCCTGAGGGGTTCTCCACTGTGGTCACCGGTGAAAACGGCTCGGGAAAAACTACGCTCGTGCAGGTACTTGCCGGGCTAACACCGCCGAAGCAAGGGCGGGTGGAGTACTCGGAAACTATCCGCCAGGGGCTAGCCAAGCCGTCGATTGACTGGTCCTCGGCAGATCTGGCGCAACGCATCGGGTACGTGTTCCAGGAACCGGAACACCAATTTGTCACTGCCACCGTGCGCGAGGAGATGGCACTGTCCGGCGCCCCGCAGGAACGTATCGACGATCTCTTGCGACGCCTGCGCCTGACCCACCTCGTCGACGCGAACCCGTTCACACTTTCCGGCGGGGAGAAACGCCGACTTTCGGTGGCAACCGCGCTGGTCAACGCTCCGAAATTGCTTATTTTGGACGAGCCGACCTTCGGCCAGGATGACCGCACTTTCGTCGAACTCGTCGGCCTGATCCGCGAACTCACGCACAAGGGCGTCACGGTCATCTCGATCACCCATGACGAGGCGTTTATCGCATCGCTCGGCGACCACACCGAGCACATCACGGCAGGGGAGAGGTAGCCATGAACCTGCTGGCAAACATCAACCCCGTCACCCGCATTCTCGGCTTGGCGCTGCTGACCACGCCGCTGATGTTCACCGTGGACTGGGTTTCCGCCACCGTTGTGCTCGCGTTCACGCTGCTCATGGTGCCGCTATGCGGGCTTCGCTACGGACGGTTTTTCAAACGCGCGGTGCCGATCCTCATCGTCGCGCCCCTGGCCGGTATCCCGATGGCGCTCTACGGACAGGCGGGCGGGGAGACCTACCTGAACTGGGGTTTGATTCACGTCACGGAACTCTCCGTGTCTCTCGCTGGTGCGATGGTGCTGCGCGTGCTTGCCATCGCGCTGCCGGTGGTGCTGTTGTCCGCCGATGTCGACCCGACTGACCTTGGCGACGGCCTCTCCCAAGTCCTTCGCCTCCCCGAACGCTTTGTCATCGGTACTGTCGCGGCCCTTCGCATGCTCACACTGCTTCGCGACGACCTCGACGCCATGCGCCGATCGCGTCGCGCCCGCGGTATCGCAGACCAAGGCAAGATCAAATACTGGTTCACCTTGTCATTCGGGCTGTTGGTGATGTCGCTGCGCCGTGCCGGAAAACTCGCCACCGCAATGGAGGCGCGCGGTTTTGGCGGACCGACGAAGCGTTCCTGGGCCCGAGAATCCAAACTGCGCAGCCGCGACTGGGGCGTCATGGTTGTGTGCCTTGGGGTGGCACTTGTCTCACTTGGCATCGCGTGGCTCACAGGCGACCTGCGCCCAGTGTGGTCAGTGCGATGACATACACCCTGCTCATCGATGGCCCTTCCGGCTCCGGCAAGACCACCCTGGCCAACCAGATCGGCGACGCGCTCGGTATCCGGGTGGTGCACCTCGACGATTTTTACCCCGGTTGGTACGGCCTCGAAGAAGGTGCCGCGATGGTCGCCCGCGATGTGCTGCACCCTGCCAGGCCAGGGTTTTGGCGCTGGGACTGGATCAACCACGAGCGCGCCGAGTGGGTGCCGCTCGACCCCGCAGAGGATCTTGTGGTGGAAGGTGTTGGGGCGGTCACGGAGTCGTCGATACGCGCCGCCCGGGCGCGTGGAACCGTCAACACCATCCGCGTGACCGCCGACCTAAAGATGCGAAAAACCCGGGCCCTGCGCAGGGACCCGGGCTACGCCCCCTGGTGGGGGATGTGGGCAGCGCAGGAAGCACGACTTCCGACGCTGCCCGTCGATGTGACGGTTAGGAGATAGCCTCCTCCGCCGGCTTGTACACCGTACGCACGCGGGAGCGCTCCGCATCCGGATCAGGGATCGGAATCGCCGACAGCAGCGCCTTCGTGTACGGGTGCTGCGGGTTGTCGAAGACGTCGTCGGTCTCGCCGAACTCCACAAAGTCGCCCTTGTACATCACGGCCACACGATCCGACAGGTGGCGCACCACCGACAGATCGTGTGCGACGAACAGGTAGGACAGGCCAAGCTTGCGCTTGAGCGAATCCAGCAGGTTAATCACGCCGGCTTGGATGGACACGTCGAGGGCTGACACTGGCTCGTCGAGCACAATCACCGCAGGGTTCGTCGCCAACGCACGAGCCAAGCCGATGCGCTGACGCTGACCACCAGAGAAGTGGCCAGGGAAGCGGTCCAACTGCTTCTCATCCAGACCCACCGTGCGCATGAGCTCGGAGATACGGGCATCCTTGTCGCCCTCGTAGCCCAACGCATCCAACGGCTCTTGGATGATCTCCTTGACCGTCATACGCGGGTTCAGCGAGCTCATCGGATCCTGGAACACCATCTGAATATTGCGGCGTGCCTGACGACGATCCGACGCACTCATCTTCGCCGCGTCCTTGCCACAGATCACGATGCGGGAATCACCCTGTGGATCCAGGCCCATGATCTCCAGCAGGGTCGTGGTCTTACCGGAACCGGACTCACCCACAATGGCCATGCACTCACCGGCGCGAACATCGAAGGAGATGTTCTTCACAGCCTCCACGGTGCCGATGCGGCGCTTCACCAGCGCGCCCTTGGTCAGTGGGAACGCACGGTAAAGGTTCTCTACCTCGAGGGTGACTTCGCGCTCCTCGCGCGGGATGCCCGCGAACTTGTTCTCCGGCAGGACAGGTGCGGGGAACAACGGCTTACCGTCGAGAGTGCCGTTTTCAATCTCATCGTGGCGCACGCATGCAACCATGTGGTTCTCGTCGCCCTTGTTCGGCACCAGCGGCGGCTCCTGCGTCAGGCAGGCCTCGGTGGCGATGGGGCAGCGTGGTGCGAACTGGCAGCGGTCGGCGACGTCGATGAGCATCGGCGGGTTGCCGTCGATAAACGTTAGCGGCTCGTTCGATGGCTGATCCACACGTGGAGTGGAACCCAGCAGGCCCACCGAGTACGGCATCTTCGGGTTGCCGAAGAGCTGGTGGACCTCGGCGCGTTCCACGGGGCGGCCGCCGTACATCACCAGCACGTCATCGGCGGTGCCTGCGACCACACCCATGTCGTGGGTAATCATGATGCAGGCAGCGCCGGTCTCACGCTGCGCCTTCTTGATCACTTCCAGAATCTGTGCCTGGATGGTCACGTCGAGGGCGGTCGTGGGCTCGTCGGCAATAAGCACCTTCGGGTTGTTCGCAATCGCAATTGCGATCACCACACGCTGACGCATGCCACCCGAGAACTCGTGCGGGAAGGAACGCAGGCGCTTCTTCGGCTCGGGGATACCCACCAGATCGAGCAACTCCGCAGCACGGTCCATCGCCTTCGACTTAGAGATGCTCGTGTGCGCCTGGATGGCTTCCACCAACTGCGTGCCGATGTCGTACACCGGGGTCAGAGCGGACAGCGGATCCTGGAAGATCATGCCGATGCCGTTGCCACGAATCTTCGACATGGCGGCATCCGACTTGCCCAGGAGCTCCTCGCCCTCAAACTTCACAGAACCGGTGACCTTGGCGTAATCCGGCAACAGGCCCATGACAGCGAGAGAGGTGACGGACTTGCCGGAACCTGACTCGCCCACGATGCCGAGGGTACGGCCTGGGAGGAGATCGAAATCCACGCCTCGCACCGCGCGGACCACACCGGCTTCCGACGGGAACGACACGTTGAGGTCGCGTACCGAAAGCACCGGGGAACCCGAGTTGTTGATGCTGGTTGTCATGCTGCAGAACCTCCAGAGTTCGAGTTCGGGTCGAGTGCGTCACGCAGACCATCGGCGATGAATGCCATGGAAACGGTGAGCAAGGTCAGGACGAGGGCAGGGAAGTAGAACTGCCACGGAGCGGTCACCAGGGTTGCGGTACCAGACTGCAACAACGTACCCAGGGACACGTCCGGCAGCTTCACACCGAGGCCCAAGAACGACAGGGCGGTCTCAGACATGATCGTGGACACGATGCCCAACATCAGCTGGATAATCAGCAGCGACGCGACGTTCGGGATGATGTGGCGCACGATCGTCTTGGAGTTGGACACGCCCATGAACTTGGCGGCACGCACATAGTCGTTTTCGCGGATGGACAACGACAAGGACCAAATCACACGTGCTGAGTACATCCAGCCAAACGCGATGAGCACGACGGTGAGCACCTTCCAGTCGCCGCCCGAGCCGGATACCAGCAGGGCGATGATGAGGAACGTCGGCACAGCCAGCAGGAAGTGGATCACTGCCAGCACAATCTTCTCCAAGCTTCCGCCAAACAGGGCAGCACCTGCACCGACAATCGCGGAGATCACCGTCGTGGCAATCGATGCCGGCACAGCGATCGACAGCGAGCGACCGAGGCCGTGCACCACCTGTGCAAACAGGTCGTTGCCGGAGTCAGTAGTGCCAAACCAGTGTTCAGCGGAGGGCGCGACGGACAGGTTCATGAAGTCCGGGTCGTCGTAGCTCCACGGCGTCATGAACTTGCCAAAGAGCGCGAGCAGTACCATCAGGAAGAAAATCACCAGGCCGACAACCGCGGCCTTGTTACGCATGAAGCGGCGCAGGTAAATCTTCGACTTACGCGTTGCGCGCATCGTCTGCTGATCTTCGACGCTGTCGCCCTGCTTCGGCTGGATCGGGCGCGTGTTCTTGTCTTTACTCATCACGCCGTCGGCCTGGCGGCCGGTCTCAGAGATGGCGGTCATGTCGTTGACCGGCATTGCGGCGTGCAGCGCCAGCTCGCTCGAGGTGGCGTGGGCGCGGGGGTCACTGAGCTTGCGGGATGTACCGCGTGGTGGCTTGTTTGTCATGGCTGTGATCTCCTTAGCTCACGCGCACGCGCGGGTCGAGGGCAACAACGATGAGGTCGGCCAAGATAGCGGACACTGCGGTCATTGCGGCACCGAATGCGGCCACAACGACGACACCGTGGACGTCGTTACGCGCAATCGTTTGGATGAAGTACTGGCCCATGCCTTGCCAGGCGAAGATGCGCTCCGTCATCACGGCACCGGTGAAGATGCCGGGCACCGAGAACGCCACCGAGGTAGCAACCGGAATTAGCGAGGTTCGCAGCGCGTGTTTGCGCACTGCTTGCGCCTTGGTTAGGCCCTTCGCGCGGGCGGTGCGGACGTAATCGGCGTTCAAGTTATCCAACAGTAGTGTTCTCTGCATGAAGTGATAGCCCGCATACGAAATGATCAACAGTGACAAGGTGGGGAGCACGAGGTGTTGGGCGTAGTCGACCATCTTCGGGAAGAACCCTTCAACGCCCGGGTTGGAAGCACCGGTGACGTAGAAGACGCGCTTGCCGGTCCACTCGTTGACCTTCAGACCGAACCACACCACGGCGATCGAGGCGACGACCACGTGAATGTTCATCGTGATGATCGAGATGCCCTGCCACATGCGGTCGGCGCGCTTGTACTGGCGCGACGCAGTGTACACACCGAGGGCGACACCGAGGAGGATCGACAGCAGGGTGGCAAACAGGGTCAGCTGCGCGGAGACCCAGATGCGGTAGGAGACTTGTTCATTGACGGAGTCGCCGATCGGGGATTTACCCCAGTCCCAACGCGTCAGGACGCCAGTAAGCCACGTCCACCAACGCTCGAAGATTGGTGTGTTTGGGTTCAAGTTCAACGGATCGAGCAGTGCATCGATCTGCTCTTCTGGCAGAGGTGGTCGGCGGCCAAAGTAGTTGGCGCGGGGATCGAGGAAAAAGCTGGCGAGAAAAAACGTGAGGTTGGTGGCAAGAAAAACAATCAAGCCCCAGCTCAGTGTCTTCCGGATCAGGTATCGAAACATAGTGTCTCTCAGTTCCGTGGTGGGCGGACGGGGGAGTTATTGAGAAAGATTGGAAGCCCGCCCAGCGTGGGAATGCTGGGCGGGCTCGCACTCAGTTCGTGGATTTCACGTGCGTCGAACCGTTACGGTTACTTCGCCCAGCCCACGTTCTCGATCGGGAGGATCGCAAAGGAGTTAGCACCGAAGTTTGCCAGGCCCTTCTTCACGGCGACGATGGCCGGGCCGTTGGCGTACGGCATGATGCCGTACTGAGCCAGGGCTTCCTTCTCAAGCTCGTTTGCGCGCTTGATCTGCTCGTCAGCATCCGGGAGCTGCTGCAGTTCCTCAATCTTCTTGTCCATCTCCGGGGTGCCGGTGCCGGACTTGTTCAGCTCGGAATCGGACTTGTAGATCTGGCCGAAGTACGCCACACCGAACGGGTCGGAGGAGCGGAAGCCGGACATGAACAGGTCGAAGTCGCGCTCGGAGACGACCTTGGAGAAGTCGGAGCTCGGACGCTCCTCAACCTGGACGTCGATGCCAATGTTGCGCAGCATTGCCTGCAGGGCAGTGGTGGTCGCCTGGATCATCGGGGAGTCACCCAGGGTGACGTAGCGCACGGACAGCGGGTTGGACTCGTCGTAGCCTGCTTCCTTGAGCAGCTCCTTGGCCTTCTCCGGGTCGTACTGGATGACCTCGCCGAAGTTGTCCTCGTAGCCCGGCTGGGTCTGGTACAGGTTGAACGAACCTGGCAGATCCTCGGTGTAGCCGAGGCCCTGGAAGCGGATCGCGGCGAGCTGCTCGCGGTCAACGCCGCGCATGATGGCCTCGCGGACCTTGATGTCGTCCAGGCCCGGGGCGGTGGAGTTGATCGTCATCAGGTAGTTCGCCGGGTTCAGGGCGGTGCGGATCTCGATGGAGTCGCCCATCTCCTTCGCCGTTGCCAGACGGTCACGGGAAGAAACGCCGGTTGCGTCGATCTCGCCTGCGCGGAAGGCGTTCAGGGATGCCTGGTCTTCCATCTGGCGGTAGGTGATCTTGTCCAGCTTCGGCTTCTCGCCCCACCAGTTCTCGTTCGGGACGAAGGAGGCGGTGCCGCCTTCGAAGTCAACGTTCTCAACCTTGAACGGGCCAGCGCCCCACTCCGGGTTGACCTTCTTCAGGTAAGCGTTCATGAACGTGTCCGCGTCCTTGACCTGCGGCGGCACGAGGGTGCCGAAGAGGCCCTCCCACCACGGGTATGCCTGCTTGAAGGTGACAACGGCCTGCTTGTCGTCCTCGCCGCGCTCGACGGACTCGATGAGCTCGTAGCCGTCGGTGGAGTTGACCTGGACATCCGGGTTGGAGCCGTTGTTGAACTTGAAGGTGTTCTCGAAGGCGGTCCAGTCAAGCGGGGTGCCGTCGTTGTACACGGCGTCCGGGTTGATGGTGTAGGTGACCACGGTCTTGCCGTCGACGGTCTCATCCTTCACGTCGGTCAGATAAGCCGGGTTCGGGTGATAGGTGCCGTCGCCGTCGAAAAGCGTGAGCTGCGGGTTGTACTTGCTCCAGATGGTGTCCGTGTAGGACGTCATGTTCGCGTGGAACACGTTCTGCTGCTCAGCAATTTCGGTAATCGCGAGAGTGAGCTCGCCGCCATCCTGGATCTGGTCGCGCTCGAGCGGGTTGTAGTCACCGGCAGCGTTGACTTCGAGCTGCTCGCCCGAGTTGTCAGCGTCCTTGGAGTTCGCGGAGTCCTGTCCGGCCTGGTTTGCGGTGGTCTCTTCGGTTCCGCCATCCGAGGAGCAGGAGGCGAGGACGAGGGACAGGGAGGAGAGTCCGGCGAGAGCGGCGACACGGAGGCGTTTGCTCATGGTCTGGGTCCTTTCAGTGATCGTCCGTACGCAGAGAACTTTGCGACGGTTGCCCGTGTTTGGGCGGTACGACGAAATGGGTATTTCGACGACCCCTGCACCACGATTGGGCCCACCAAAACTTGAAGCTCAGGTGAACACGACGTAATCAGGTTGCACAAAAACTTACATGAAGTGTTAGGCAGTTCACAGTGTTTGTGAAAAGTAATTTACGGCCCAGACCTGGCTGGTTCACAGAAAAGGGGCAGGGAGCATTATTTCTGCACGCTGATAGGCATATGTAACTGTCTCAAGCGTTCCCCAGTTTCTGTATAAAGCGTGAATGTTATTCAGATGCAAAATGCCCCATCCGCGGTGAAGCGAATGGGGCAGAAGGTGATGTTGGCGCGCCCTACATGGCGGGGGTCAGCTCAACCGTGTCCGCCCACGTCAGTTCAATACCCAGGGCGCGCAGCCACTCCATGGCGTCGTCGCCGTGTCGGGTAATGCCTTCAACGGCGTTGAGGGTGACGTCCATAGCCTTCTCTGCTTCTTCGGCAGTGATCAAGCCTGCAGACGTCGCGGCTGCGAGTTCGTCGATATCAAGCACGTCGATCGGGTTGCCTGTCAGCGACACAATGTCGACGTACAGGTCGCGTGTGCGCCAGATATCGCCATCAACGTCAATGTCGGCGATGTCGAAGTAGAAGTCATGCTCGTACCCGGCGCCTTCGCGCCAGTGGAAGATGTTTGCCCGCAGCCCAAGCTCCGGCAGCAGCCAGCTTTCTAGGTAGCCGAACTCGGGGTGATTCGCCCCGCGTGCCATGTAGAGGCCAAAGTCGGTGACCTGGTATGTGTCTACCTCGCGCAGGAATCCCTTTGGGTCCGTGTTGATGTTCGCGGACGTGTCAAAGGTCTCTTGCTTTACCGGGTGTAGGTCGACGGTCATCGGTTACCTCACGTTGATCGAAGCGGCGGTTGGGGCAAATGTGCAGGTCTTGTCGGTGGTGCGTACTGCACCGTCGATGACTGCGAGGACGCGGCCCTTGCCTGTGTTCGCGGTAGCGGACAGGGTGGACGGTCCTGTTGGGTTTATCCCGTTGTTATCTAAAGGCGTTACGCCGGTGCGAAAAGTGTTGAGGTTAACCCAGTACACCTTCATGAGCCCCTGGTCCTTGGCGGCGGCCGGGGTGCCCAGTGCGGTGAACACAAACGTGGTCTGTCCCGCGCCTGCGCCTGGCGCTGGTGTTTTGGTCGGTCCCGGTACCGCAATTGCGGACGCGGTCGAGTGCAGCCCCTTGCCCATGCAGTGCCCGGAGACCGTCGGCCAGGCGAACTGCGTGAAGGCGGGGGCGTCCTCGGGTAGCGGAGGTCCGCCGAGCTCGCCGGTGCCAGCGAAGAAGTTCACTGCGGTGCGAAGTGCGTTGCCTACCTGTTCCGGCACCTGTGGTTGGTCCGCGAACGCGTGGACTCGGGCGGCGGTCTCGGGGGTGGGGCGGCCAAGGCTATCGAGCGGGTTCGATGATTTGGCATGAGCCATTTGCGTATCGACGACGCCGGCAATCAGCATGCCGGCAGCGCAAACCGCCGCGACGGCGGAGCGTGCAAAAGATCGGGGAGTGCGCACGGCTGTCCTTTATTACATAGGGGCCACGGACATTAACTCAAGCAACATTAGTCACATAAGTAACAGCGTCAAGTGGAAACCGTTGATTTTGTAGGAGGAATTGTCCAGAAACTTTCGGTGTTCTCCCAGTTTTATCTGTTTACCCTTGTGAGCACGGGCACATTTAAGACCCGTGAGAACGTGAGATCCGTTGTCCCCAACACTGAAAGGACTGATCACAATGGATGCCCAGACGTTCACCACCAACCTGTCCCTTGAGGAGATTGAGCAGCGGCTGTCCGGACTGGACAAGTTCAACGTCAAGGACAAAACCGCCAGCGAACTGGCTGTCAACGTCGGCAGTGCACTGAAGTTCCGTCTTATCGGTGTGTATTTGAATAAGGACTACCAGGCGCCGCTGGCTATCGATGCCGCAGATAACGGCGATGGCACCACCACCGTCGAGCTCTCCGCGCGAGGGACGGAAGGGGCTGTCATTACTACTGGAACGGCCGAACAGTTTTTTAATGACGCGTTTGCAGAGCTCCGCGCCACGTTGGAGGGGTAGCGGAGAGGTGCGCTCAACTTAGCTGGGGAGTATCGTGTAACCGTTATTTCCGACAATGTAAAAGGATCTGTTGAGTGTCGCACCCTGAATTTCGCAACGTAGCCATCGTCGCCCACGTTGACCACGGCAAAACCACCCTGGTCAACGCCATGCTGGAGCAGTCCGGCGTCTTCGGCGACCACGGCGAGCACGGCGACCGCGTGATGGACTCCGGCGAGCTCGAGTCCGAGCGTGGCATCACCATTTTGGCCAAGAACACCGCCATCCGTCGCGCCGGTAAAGGCAAGGACGGTGCGGACCTGGTCATCAACGTTATCGATACCCCGGGCCACGCCGACTTCGGTGGCGAGGTCGAGCGCGGCCTGTCCATGGTTGATGGTGTCGTGCTGCTGATCGATGCTTCCGAAGGCCCGCTTCCGCAAACCCGATTCGTCCTGGGCAAGGCCCTCGAAGCGAAGAAGCCGGTCATCATCTGTGTGAACAAGACTGACCGTCCGGACGCACGTATCGACGAAGTCGTGGAGGAAGCACAGGACCTCCTGCTCGAACTTGGCGCTGGCCTGGAGGACCCGGAGGCTGCAGAGGCTGCTGAGAACCTCCTCGAGCTGCCGGTGCTGTACACCTCAGGCCGTGCAGGCCGCGCGTCCCTGGAAAACCCAGGCAACGGCAACCTGCCGGACAACGAGGACCTACAGCCGCTGTTCGACGTCATTTACGACGTCCTGCCGGAGCCGTCCGCTGAGATCGACGCTCCGTTCCAGGCACAGGTGACCAACCTGGACTCCTCCTCCTTCCTGGGCCGCATCGGCCTGATCCGTGTGTTCAAGGGCTCGGTAAAGAAGGGCCAGCAGGTCGCATGGGTCCACTACGACGAGGACGGCAACCAGCAGGTTAAGAACGTCAAGATCGCTGAGCTGCTCGTCACCGAGGGCCTCGACCGTGTTCCGGCTGAAGGCGACGTTGTCGCAGGTGACATTGCCGCTGTCTCCGGTGTGGAAAACATCATGATCGGTGACACGCTGTGCGATCCGGAGCACGTCGAGCCGCTGCCGCGCATCGCCATCGACGATCCGGCAATTTCCATGACCATCGGCGTGAACACCTCGCCGATGGCTGGCCGTAACGGTGGCGACAAGCTCACCGCCCGCATGGTCAAGGCTCGTCTGGATCAGGAGCTCATCGGTAACGTCTCCATCAAGGTGCTGCCGACCGAGCGTCCGGACGCGTGGGAGGTCCAGGGCCGTGGCGAGATGGCGCTGACCGTGCTGATTGAGACGATGCGTCGAGAAGGCTTCGAGCTCACCGTTGGCAAGCCGCAGGTAGTGACCAAGGAGATCGACGGCAAGACCTACGAGCCGTACGACCACATGATCATCGACGTCCCGTCGGAGCACCAGGGTGCTGTCACCCAGCTCATGGCAAACCGCAAGGGTCAGATGACCGCAATGTCCAACGCGGGTTCCGGCGATTGGGTCCGCATGGAGTTCGACGTCCCGTCGCGTGGCCTGATCGGTTTCCGTACGACCTTCCTCACTGAGACCCGTGGTGCCGGTATTGCCAACTCCTACTCGATCGAGCACCGTCCGTGGGCCGGCGAGATCAAGGGCCGCCCGACCGGTTCGCTCGTCGCCGACCGTTCCGGCCAGGTCACCGCGTACGCCCTGCAGCAGCTTGCAGACCGCGGCGATTTCTTCGTCGAGCCGGGTGCCGAGACCTACGAAGGCATGGTCGTTGGTGCGAACTCGCGTGACGAGGACATGGACGTCAACATCACCAAGGAAAAGAAGCTGACCAATATGCGTTCCGCCACTGCGGACGCGACTGTCACGCTGCAGAAGGCCCGTACCCTCTCCCTGGATGAGGCCATCGAGTTCTGTGACGAGGACGAATGTGTTGAGGTTGCCCCTGAGGCGATGCGTGTGCGCAAGCTCATCCTGAACGCTACCGAGCGTGGCCGTGCCCGCTCCCGTGCGAAGCAGAAGAACAGCTAGCCTGTTCTTCATGCAGCCTCCTCGATCGCGCCGCCCAGCCACCCGTGCTGCGGCGGCGCTTTCCGCGCTTTGCCTCGTCGCGTCGTGCTCGGCGAACCCGGGCCCACCGCCGCTCGTTGAGCCGGAATCCGCCCAAAGCGAGACATCTGGCGTATCGACGACACCTTCCGACGACAACCCGCGCCGCAGCGACCGCACCCAGGTACAAGTGGGCGTCGACCCTGTACGAGGAGGCTTTAACCCGCACCTGATTGCGGACGATTCCTCGACGGTGCGTGCCATCGCAGACCTCACCCTGCCTAGCGCATATGTGGGCACGAGCCCGAACAGGGACCTGCTGGTGGGGGTTTCAACGCTGCCGACCTCGCCCGCGGCCCAAACCGTGCGCTACGTCATCGCACCGGAGGCGCAGTGGTCTGACGGCACCCCGATTACCGGATCCGACTTTGCCTACCTGTGGCGCGGGATGGTGACCACCGCCGGCACCGTCAACCCTGCGGCCTACCGGGCAATTCAGGCGATCCGCATTTCTGGTCAAGGCGGCAAGGTCGTCGATGTGGACTTTGAGCGCCCCGTGGCCAACCGCGAGGAGCTCTTTGCCTACCTGCTGCCGTCGCACCTGTTCGCCGCTGACGCCAGCGATTTCCCGTTCGCACTGCGCAACATGGTCCCTGCGTCTGCCGGGCGTTTCCTCATGGCAGATGTCGGCCGGGCCCGCGGCACGGTAGTGCTGAATAGAAACGACAGGTTTTGGGGTACTGAGCCAGCAAGCGTGGACATTTTGACGCTGACCGCCGCGCGCGATACAACACAAACCGCCGACCAGTTGCGCTCCGGCCAGCTCGCGTTCGCCGACGTCACGCCGCAGGAAACCACGCAAGAGGTCTTTCGCCGGGTGCCTGGAGTAGAGGTGCGCGAGGGGTCGTCGTCACGCGTGCTTGGCGTCGTCATCTCCGCGACAAGCGGGCTCGACCAAGCAATGCGCGAGCAAGTGCGATCGCTTATCGACGTCCCCCTGCTCGCCCACATCGCCGCCGGCCGCAGCACCAACCTGGCCGTAGCAGAGCATGCGTTCACGCCGGGGGAGAAGGACACCGCAGCGCTACGAGCGCGCACCGTGCCCATCCGCGTCGGGGCGGATGCGATGGACCCGGCGGCGGCCGCAGCGGCGCGCACGCTTGTCGACATCCTCAACGGCGCCGGCATTCCCGCAAAACTCACCTCTACCGACGCGACGACGCTCGCCGGGCGCAGCCTGCCATCGTCGGAAGTTGACCTGGCAGTGGTGTGGCAGCGCAACTCCACGTCCATGACCACGCTTGCCAGCCGCATGGCGTGTCCGTCCAAAACTTCGCGTGCTGGCAACCTCTCCGGCCTGTGCTCCGTGGGCAACGAAGCGCTCGCCGGGCGAATCCTGGACGGGACCATGAGTGCGACCGAGGCCCGAGCAGCCGTGGCCGAAGCCGAAGAGCGCGACGCCGTATGGGTGCCCATCCTCAACGAAACACGCATCGCAGCATCCTCCGGTGGCGTCGCCATCCCAGGCGTCTCCACCTGGCCCGGGGGTATCAGCGACGCCGCCCGCTGGCAACTGGCCGATACAGTAGGCCCGACACCGAAGGAGAAACCATGACAACGCGCGACCTCACCGGCTACCGGGTAGTGGCCGTCCACGCCCACCCTGACGACGAAGCCATCACCACCGCAGGCACCATCGCAGACCTGACCCGCCGCGGTGCTGACGTCCTCGTCGTCACCTGCACACTCGGCGAAGAAGGCGAAGTTATCGGCGAGCCGTACCAGCACCTCGTCGTCGACGAAGCCGACCAATTGGGCGGCTTCCGCATCGGCGAACTACGCGAGTCGTTGGCCGCCATCGGCGCGCGCGGCACCTTCCTCGGCGGAGCCGGCCGCTTCCGCGACTCCGGCATGGCCGGCTCGCCCGCAAGCCGCAACCCGCGCGCCTTTGTCAACTCCGGCGACGCCGCAGTAGCCGAACTCGCCGCAATCTTCGAAGCGGAGCGCCCCCACCTTGTCATCACCTACGGCCCCGACGGCGGCTACGGCCACCCGGACCACATCCGCGCCCACGAAATCACCCACACCGCCGCCGAACGCGTCGCTATCCCGCGCATCCTGTGGGCCGTGCGCCTCGCCGAAGAAACCGCAGCTCTCATGCCCGAAGCCGCCCCCGACGGCTGGCGCCTTGCCCAACCCGGCGAACTCGACGGAGTCGCCACCTCCGACATCGCCGTCTCCCTTGACGACCACGCCTACAGCGCCAAAATCACCGCCATGCGTGCCCACGCCACCCAACTCTGGATCGCCGACGGCCGCACCACCGACGTCAACCCCCACGCCGCCATCGCCCAAGGTCCCGTCGTCTACTACGCCCTGTCCAACCTGATCACCCAACCCATCCAACGCGTCGAACACTTCCAACTCGGCGCAGGCGCACCGCTTCACGACGACGCCACCCACGTCCTATCCGGAATCCCCAAATGAGCCACCCCGTCATCCGAACCGAATTTTCACGCGGTGAAGCCATCGCCGGCATCACCTGGCTGAGCGTCGGCGCGCTCGGCTCGCTCATCCTGGAAGTGGCGTACCTGAACTGGTTCTGGGTCATTATCGCCGCCGTATTTAATGCGGTGTTGACTAAAACGGCGAGGCTGTGGTCGTCGAAAAGCATGATTGTTCCGCTTGCCGTCTGGGCAGCAGCACTGTTCGCCTCCATGATCATCCTCCCTCCAACCGGGTGGACCCTCGCACTCCTTCTCACCGGAATCGCCGGAGGCGTTTGGCCACTCATCAGGGCGAAGTGACATACTGTTTCCCATGACTTACGTGATTGCTCAACCGTGCGTCGACGTCATGGACCGCGGCTGCGTCGAAGAATGCCCCGTTGACTGCATCTACGAGGGCAAGCGCATGCTCTACATCCACCCCGACGAATGCGTCGACTGCGGCGCCTGCGAACCTGCCTGCCCCGTCGAAGCCATCTTCTACGAAGACGACACCCCCGACGAGTGGAGCGAATACTACGACGCCAACGTCGGCTTCTTCGACGAACTCGGCTCGCCAGGCGGCGCCGCCAAGACCGGCCCACAGGACTTCGACCACCCCTTCGTCGCAGCACTGCCGCCGCAGAACCAGGACTAAACCGTGGCACGCACCCCACTCGGATCACAACTGCCCGACTTCCCATGGGACACCATCGCCGACGTGCGCAAGCGCGCCGCATCCCATGACGGCGGGCTCATCGACCTCTCCGTCGGCGGCCCCGTCGACCCGGTCGCACCGTCCATCCAACTCGCGCTGTCCGAAGCAGCCGCAACGCCCGGCTACCCGCAAACCGCGGGTACGCCGGAATTGCGCGAAACGATCGTGGCCTCCCACGCCCGCCGCTTCGGCATCGCAGGGTTGACCGAACGCTCCGTGCTGCCCGTGATCGGGCTCAAAGAAGCCGTCGCGTGGTTGCCCACATTGTTGGGCCTGCGCGGCGAGAAAGTTGTGATCCCCGAGGTCGCGTACCCCACCTACGAAGTCGGCGCCCTGATGGCAGGCTGCGAAGTTATTCGTTGCGACGACCCCGCCACCGCACCCCGCGACGCCGGCCTCGTCTTCATCAACTCGCCGTCGAACCCAACCGGCGCAGTCCTTGGCGTCGAGCAGATGCGCGCCTGGGTGGAATTCTCCCGCGAAACCGGCGCAATCATCGCCTCCGACGAGTGCTACCTCTACCTCGGCTGGTCCGCTGAACCGGTATCCATCCTCCACCCGTCCGTCACCGACGGCGACAACACTGGCCTGCTCGCCCTGCACTCGCTGTCCAAGACGTCCAACCTGGCGTCGTATCGCGCCGGCACCATCTCCGGCGACGAAGCCCTAGTGCAAGAACTTCTGCTTATCCGCAAGCACTCCGGCCTCATCGTGCCCGGCCCAATCCAAGCCGCCATGGTGGCCGCCCTCGGCGACGACCTGCACGAACAAATGCAGCGCTCCACCTACGCCGCGCGACGGCTTGTACTCATGAAGGCCCTCCAAAACGCAGGTCTTACTATCGACGACTCCGATGCCGGCCTCTACCTCTGGGTCCACCACGACGGCATGGATTCCCGCGAACTCCTCAACTGGTTCGCCGACCACGGCATCCTCGGCGCCCCCGGCGACTTCTACGGCCCCGCCGGCGCCCAACACGTGCGCATCTCGCTCACCGCACCCGACGAGCGCATCGAAGCGGCAGTCGCCCGCCTAGGAAACACCGTTGACTAACCCCACTCATCCGTCGCCGGCCGCCGGCGACCAACACGCCGCCGCGCCCGAAAGCGGCAGCACTGCCGTACGCCTCGTTGCCGGGCTGCGCCAGTTTTTGCGCTTCGGCATCGTCGGCGGCTCCGGCGTGCTCGTGAACTTCGTCGTGTTCTACTTGGCCAACAAAGCCTTAGAGAACGGCTTTGATCTGCACGCCAACGACGTGTTCATGCAACTCGGCTCCACCCGTTGGAACATCCGCTGGTACCACCTCATGTCCACCCTGGCGTTCCTCCTGGCCAACACGTGGAACTACCAACTCAACCGCGCCTGGACCTTCCGTGGGGTGCACGCGCGCTCCTGGATCCGCGGGTTCTTCCCCTTCTTGGCCACCGGCGCGCTCGCGTTCGCGGTGTCGCTGACATGCATGACGTTGCTCATGAACCCGACGACCCCCATCGGACTCTCCGATTCACTTTTCGACGACTCCACCGGCCTGCGCACCAAATCCTACTGGGCCCAAGCCATCTCCACACTGATCGCGATGCCGGTGAACTTTGTGATCAATAAGGTCTGGACCTTCGGAAAACCGAAAACGCCAAAAACCGTCTAACCAGTGGTTTGTGGAATTTGGTGTTGGAGTTATCCACATTTTCGCGGTGGGTCTTGTGCGGTGGTTGATCGCTTCGTAGCGTTTATGCCATGGCATTTGTAGACCTTCTCGGCTTCCGGCTT
>NZ_KV801031.1:0-328 GCF_001810365.1 Corynebacterium sp. HMSC055D05 | reverse complement strand
CTCCGCATTGCGGACTAACGGGTGTACGCCAACGACTATGCAGTCGCATAGTCAGGCACGCAATGTTTCTGATTCTGCATTGTGGACAATTGGGGGTGCCCCAACGACTATGCGGCGGCATAGTGACGCCCGCACTGCTCCTGATTCTGCATTGCGGACAAGTTGGTGGATACCAACTATGCAGTGGCATAGTGAGCCTCATTCCGATTCTCACTTCGCGTTGCGGACAACCTGGTGGACACCAACGATTCTGTTGCCTCAGCCAGGTCACGGGCGGTTGGGAACCCAGCCGTTGACTATGCAGTGGCATAGTGACGCCCGCACTGTT
>NZ_KV801030.1:0-440 GCF_001810365.1 Corynebacterium sp. HMSC055D05 | reverse complement strand
TCTGATGGTGACGGTCTTCCCGACGTATGGGAACAACACGGTGTCATCTTGTCTGACGGCACTGCAGTACCGCTTCCCGGTTATGGGGCTGATGTGAATCGTCCGGATCTGTTTTTGCAACTGAACTGGATGGCGTCCGAATACCGCAGCCTTGGCTGCGAAGACACCTACGTTGACGCTTGTGATTTCGCTGACAAGCGCAACCTTGGCCCATCGGCACAGATGCTTAAAGAGATGGTCGACCTGTTTAACGACCACGGCATTAACCTGCACATCGACGCAGGCGAGTTGTTTACCAACATCCCCAACTACACCCCACAAGGCGGGGAAACCGTCGACTACAACCGCTACTACTTCAAAGATGAAATCCAGGCCTACAAACTGCTCGACAACATCGACGAGTTCTTAGGCGAGCGTGACAACATCTTCCGCATCGGGGT
>NZ_KV801029.1:0-2150 GCF_001810365.1 Corynebacterium sp. HMSC055D05 | reverse complement strand
TCCGGCTGCTGCTGGTTTGACGGTGGTTGGCTCGTACTTGTCTGATGAGGCTGTTAAGGCGATTCATGAGCATGTTGCGGAGAATTTTGCTGGCAAGCAGTTGCGTGGCAAGGGGTGGACCATTGAGGATGAGCAGGCGCTGCAGAAGTGGATTAATGCGCAGGTAGCTGCTGATCGTGAAGGTTGGATTGCTGAGACGGTCAAGACCACCACGGATGCTAATGGTGGGTTCAAGTTGTACTGGAAGGGTCTGTGGGGCAATAGCTGGCAGAGCACGCCGGGTAATTTGACGCCGCCGGCTGAGAAGCTGCACACACTTGCTGAGTCTCGTGATGAGGGCACCTTCATCAACGGCAATAAGGGCTCCAAGCACGTGAATATGGACTGGTCGTATGTCCAGTTCCTGGATAAGGATGGCAAGGAGCTTCCGGACAATATTGGTGTGCTCTCTCCGTGGTCGTTGGGTCACTGGGATGGTCCGACTGCTGGTACGTCGATGACGGACTTTGGCGGTAACGGCTCTGAGATCAACGAGCCGGATGATAAGTACCTGCGTTTTAATGTTGGTTTGTATCCGGCGCCGTTGAAGTTTGATGTTCTGGAGAAGAACACTTACGACAATTGGGCTCGTGTTGGTGAGACGATTGAGACGTTGACGGATGGTTTGCCGGCGACGGATGGTCTTGAGTACTTCATTGAGTGGACCAATGATGCTGGTGAGGTTGTCGAGACCTGTGGTCCGGTTGTGCCGGATGCGTCGACGCGTATTCCGTCGTGCCCGGTAACGGTGCCGGGTGATGTTGAGCACGGTGATGTGTTTACTGCTCGTCTGTACCAGGGTGCGGATAATTCTGGTTTGTTGCTGGCGCAGGATGCGTTTGCGGTCACGACTGCGTATTTGGATTATGACCCGACTGATGCGAAGGTCGGCGAGGAAGCTACTGCGCAGCCGAAGTTTGATAATCCGAATACTGAGGTTGAAGAGCCGAAGTTGGAGTCGGCGCAGTTTGTCCTTGATGAGGACAAGCTTCCTGAGGGTGTCACCAAGGATCAGGTCGAGGTTGATCCGGAATCTGGTGTGGTGACGTTTACGCCGAAGGCTGGCCAGGAAGGCAAGTCGTTCGATATTCCGGTGAAGATGGTTGATACCAATCTTCAGGTGCCGGTGTTGGATGAAAACGGTGATCCGGTTGAGGGTGAGAACGGTGAGCCGCAGACGAAGTCGCGTACGATCTCTAACTCGACGGCAACGTTTAACGTTGCAAAGCCGGTTGCTGACACGGTCGAGCCGAAGTACGAGGACACTTTGGTGACTCCGGGTGAGCCTGCGGAGTCCACTCCGACCTTCACCGACAAGGACGGCAACGATGTGAAGGCTCCTGAGGGCACGGAGTTTGCTATTCCGGATGACTTCACTGCTCCTGAGGGCTACACCGTTGACATCGATAAGGACGGCAAGGTCACGGTTGAGGCTGATCCTGAGAAGCTCAACGGTGATACTGCTGAAGAGTTCGATGTTCCGGTCACGGTGACCTACCCGGATGGTTCCACCGATAAGACGTCTGCGAAGTTCGAGTTGGATACCGATGGTGATGGCACCCCGGATTCCAAGGATGACGACGACGACGGTGACGGCATCCCGGATGCTGAGGAAAAGGACAAGGGTTCCAACCCGAAGGACAAGGATTCTGTCCCGGCGACGGTAGTTACCGACAAGAAGGTCGTTGTTGAGGGGCAGGAGACTGATCCGTTTGACACGGCGAAGGATGTTCCGGAAGGTGGCAAGGTCACTGTTGATGGTCTGCCGGATGGTCTGACTGTTGATGAGAAGACCGGTAAGGTCACCGGTACCCCGGAGAAGATCGATGACTGGGGTAAGGATGAGGAAGAGCGTGACGTTGAGGTCACGGTCACTATCACCGATAAGGACGGCAAGAAGGTTGCCGAGGATCAGAAGGTCATCACGGTTCAGCGTGATACCGATGGTGATGGCACCCCGGATGTCGATGACAATGATGACGATGGTGACGGCTTCACTGACGAGCAGGAGAAGGAAGCCGGAACTGATCCGAAGGACCCGAACTCCAAGCCGGAGGATAAGACCCCGGTTCCGTCGATCGTTCCAGGTGAAAAGACCGATGAGGTTCCGG